>JAEEPS010000028.1 GCA_016284875.1 Salinivirgaceae bacterium
AGAACTGTTGAATAGACCGAACGCCCCTGCTCGTGCTCGATGGCGTTGTAGTCCGACACTGTGTTTTGACTTTCGATGTCGCCTCGGCGTGATATCACTCCGGCCTCAAACATCATTGCTTCGGCCAGAGTGGTTTTCCCGGAGCCGGCCGCACCAATTAAGGAGAGATTCTTAATCTCGTTAGGTTGATACACTTTCATAATAAATGTGGTATATAGTTTATAAAAAAGTACGTGGATTCGTGTATCACGAACAAGGCTAAAGTTATAGCAATTTTTTTTGAATTCCGATAGGGTTGAGGCAAAAAAATGATATTAAATCGACGATTATTTTTCAGCGCTCCCGCAGAGAGTGGAAAGTGTGTATTTTGCAAAAAAAATCCCCCGACAAATAATTGTCGAGGGGATTGATCATAAAAGAAAAAGTCCTCAGAACGAGGACTTAGTTTTTAGTTTACTTTATCGGCCAGAGCCTTGCCTGCTTTAAATTTGGCAACTTTCTTAGCAGCGATTTGGATTTTTGCACCAGTGTGAGGGTTCTTACCGCTTCTAGCAGCGCGTGCGCTAACTGAGAATGTACCGAAACCAATCAATTGTACGCTCTCGCCTTTACCAAGAGCGTCAGCCACAGATGCTGTGAATGCATTCAAAGCTTTCTCCGAATCAGCTTTGGTCAAGCCTGCTTTTGCTGCCATAGCGGCAACTAATTCCTGTTTGTTCATACCGAAGTGTTTTTTTAAGATTATATAACAACAAATGATTAATGCTTAAAGCATTGTAAATATAGGAAAAAAAGAAAACGTTATTCTCTTTTAATGCAGATAATTACGTTTTTTTGAAAAATTTTTGAAAAAAAAAAGACTGATTTTCGTATCTAATTGTAATTCAGTTAAAAATCATTTTATTAAAGCCTTTAAATGCAGTAAAATCAACCTTCTGTGGCAGCCTCTGCTATATATTATATGTGTGGAATAGTGAGAATTGGAGCCGCTTGAGGCCGAATAATGGTCAATTTCTGCGAGTAAAGCCTTGCCAACAATGGATTTCAAGGCATAATCAGCGCTGTTGGCGGTCAGAATTTCAACGCGTTCTTGGGCATAGAGGTACGGATTAAAATTCATATTTTTGCAAATCAAATTTTGGTTTTTAGAACTATTTGAATATGGGCAGAGAGAACATCATTAGGGAAAAATTTGCGGAGACGGCTGTGCTTGTGGGTGTCATAACTCAGGAGCAGAACGAGGAAATGGTGAACGAGTACCTTGATGAACTGGCTTTTCTGGCCGATACCGCCGGCGCAATTACTGTTGGAAGGTTCACGCAGAAGATGGATAAGCCCAACGGTGCCACTTTTCTCGGTTCGGGAAAGATAAAGGAGGTGGCCGAATATGTTGAGGCCAACGAGGTGAATCTGGTGATTTTCGATGACGAATTGACGCCCACACAGTTGCGAAATCTTGAAAATATGTTCAAGGCCCGTGTGCTCGACCGAACCAATTTGATTCTCGACATTTTTGCCCAGCGTGCCCGCACGGCTCATGCCAAAGTGCAGGTTGAACTGGCTCAATATCAATATCTTCTGCCACGCTTGACGCGAATGTGGACGCACCTTGAGCGCCAACGTGGCGGTATAGGAATGCGTGGCCCGGGTGAGACACAGATTGAGACTGACCGCCGAATTATTCTGGATAAAATATCGCACTTGAAAGAGCAACTCTCCAAAATAGACCGGCAGATGGCCACTCAGCGTAAAAACCGCGGCCAAATGGTGCGCATTGCGCTTGTGGGTTACACTAATGTTGGCAAATCAACCATCATGAACATGTTGAGCAAGAGCGATGTTTTTGCAGAAAACAAACTGTTTGCCACGCTCGACACCACTGTGCGCAAGGTGGTGATTGACAATCTGCCGTTCCTGCTGTCGGACACCGTTGGGTTCATCCGCAAGTTGCCACACGACCTTGTGGAGTCGTTCAAATCAACTCTCGACGAAGTTCGCGAGGCCGACATTTTGCTGCATGTGGTTGACATTTCACACCCGAATTTTGAGGAGCAGATTGATGTGGTGAACCGCACGCTTCAGGAAATCGGGGCGCAACTGATACCCACGTACGTGGTTTTCAATAAAATAGACAATTACAAGCCCGAGCCGCATGATGAGACCGATTTGCTAACACCGCCAGCGCCAACGCTTGAAGAATTGAAAAAATCGTGGATTGCCAAAAACAATCTGCCCTGCATTTTCATTTCGGCCAAGGAACATTCCAACATTGATGAGTTCCGAAGTCTCATCTATGAGAAGGCAAAAGCCATTCACGCAGAGCGTTATCCGTACAATAATTTCCTTTTCGACAAGTTTGATTCCGATGGAAATAATTTGTAGCGGAAAAAATTAGACATAATGACGTACTTTTTCCATCTTTGCAAAAGAAACAATATCAGATGAAACTGAATCCGACAATAAAAACCATTCTTAGTCATTGCAAAAACAAATTTGCGATTGCAACGGCTGTTTTTGTGTTGTGGATTTCGTTTCTCGACCAGAACAACCTGCTCAATCTCATGTCGAGCAGGCGGAATCTGCGTGATATGAAGGAGCAGAAGGAGTACTACGCCAAAAAGATTGAATCCGATATTCAGAAAACCAAAGAGTTGGTTTCGGATGAGGAGAACCTCGAAAAATTTGCCCGCGAGCAATATCTGATGAAGAATCCTAATGAGGATGTCTTCATAATAGTTGAAGATTAGCAACTCACAACACAAAAAACGCCCCAGGTTTTGAACTTGGAGCGTTTTGAAGAATGATATTTTTTTCAGTCTGCAGTGGAAATTATTATGAACAATCCTAATACTCCGCAAAATACCAGGCTGGCTATTGTTTTGGTTTTATCATAATATGTTTCTTCTTTAACATCATCTGTCGTAACATTATAGCATATCTTATTCTCATCAACAAAGAAGCATGTTTGCGTTTTAAATTCAGTAAGATTGACAGAATTACTATCTGAATAGCCACCTTTTTGTTTTTTCACTTCATAAATCAATATCTCTCCACCTTTTCCATCAGAAGTTGTCCTATCTGGTGGTCCAAGCAATTCGATTATTTCTGCGTGACTTTTGCCATTATATTTTGCATTGTAATCATCTTGTAGCGAAACATATTTTGTTGAATAACAAGATGTTAATATGATAGAGCAAGAGAGAAGCAAACAAATGCTCTTGAACGTTTTAGATTTAATGGTTAGCATAGTCAATGTTTAAATATTACAAAAATAGACATAATCACCTCATTCGCAACACAAAAAACGCTCCAAGCCCGAAGGCGAGGAGCGTTCCACTTATTAACAAATTAAAACCCAAATTATCCAATAACCACTCTTGTCCAGTTGTGTTTGTCAGGCTCAGTGCCGTACTGGATGCCGCGCAGCAGGTTGTAGAGCTTCGTCGAAATAGGACCGGGTTTGCCGTCCTTTGAGAAGACGAAGGTCTTCTTCTGCTCAAGGTCGTCAATCTTCGAGATTGGCGAGATAACAGCAGCCGTGCCGCAAGCACCTGCCTCCTCAAATGTTGCCAACTCCTCTTCAGGAATCTGGCGGCGCTCAACCGTCATTCCAAGGTCTTCAGCCAACTGCATCAAACTCTTGTTGGTGATTGAAGGCAGAATCGAAGACGATTTCGGCGTCACGTAAGTGTTGTTCTTGATTCCGAAGAAGTTAGCCGCACCACACTCATCCATATATTTCTTCTCTTTTGCGTCGAGATAGAACTCGCAAGCATAGCCAAGGTCGTGAGCCATCTTGTTGGCGCGCAGGCTGGCGGCGTAGTTTCCGCCCACCTTGTAAATACCAGTGCCAAGCGGAGCCGAACGGTCGAACTCGCGGATGATGACGTATGGATTGCAGGCAAATCCGCCCTTGAAGTACGGACCCACCGGAGTAGCAAAAATCAGGAACAGATATTCTGATGCCGGATGAACACCCACTTGTGCGCTTATGCCGACAAGCAGCGGGCGCAGATAGAGTGTGGCGCCAGTCTCATAGGGCGGAATGAAGCGCTCGTTGAGGCGGACCACCATATCAATCATCTTATTGAAAGTTTCGGTTGGCAACTCGGGCATCAAAATGCCGCGGCATGTCGATTGCAATCGGGCTGCGTTCTCGTCAGAGCGGAACACTCGCACCTTGCCATCAGGGCAACGGTATGCCTTCAAGCCCTCAAAGGCTTCCTGTCCGTAGTGGAGGCAGGTGGCAGCCATGTGCATCGGGATTGTCTCTTCGGAGCAAGTCTCAATCTCGCCCCATTTGCCGTCGCGATAATAGCAACGGACATTGTAGTCAGTCTTTCTGTAGCCAAATCCTATGTTGGCCCAATCAATGTTTTCCATAACACTTATCTTTTCAAAAAACAACCAAAGGTAATTATAGAATTGTAATGAGCAATTGATTTTTTTCAAGAAAACAATAGCATATCTTTGCAAATGTGTTTTGAACGTCTCAAAAAGAGGTGTAAATTTGTAGAAAGGCAAATTGTTGCCGACAACGATATAAATTATTGACTATGTGGATTGTATGCGCTGATTTAGAGGGTGTTTTCGTGCCAGAGGTCTGGATTAATTTTGCAAAAAAAACTGGCATCGACGCGCTGAAACTTACCACCCGTGATATTAAAGATTACGATGAACTGATGCGTTACCGGCTCAAAATTCTCGATGAACATAATTTAAAAATACAAGATATTCAGGAAGTTATCGCCACAATGAAACCTCTCGACGGTGCTCTTGAATTTACCCGTTGGCTGCGCAAGGTGACGCGCTTCGCAATTGTGTCCGACACTTTTGTGGAGTTTGCTAAGCCGCTTATGGAGCAACTCGAGGATCCGTTCCTGCTCTGTCATTCGCTGGAGATTGACGAGACAGGCCGCGTGGTCGATTACAAACTTCGCCAGCCCGACCCGAAACGCCGCACTGTGGAGGCCTTCCAAAGCCTCAAATACAAGGTTCTGGCTTTCGGCGACTCATACAACGACATTCCAATGGTGGAGTCGGCCGATGTGGGCATTCTCTACTGCCCGCCCGACAACGTGGTTCGTGACTATCCGCAGTTCCCCGTTGCCCGCAACCTGCAGGAACTGAAGGCGTTGATTGAAAAACATGTTTGCGAATAGCATATAATTCTATGCAAACCACCGCCCGTCGCCATGAAAAGATTGCTCTTGACAATCGTTTTAGCCATATCGGTTGCTGCGCAACTCAACGCGCAATCGGTTGGTGTTGTGCTGAGTGGTGGCGGAGCCAAGGGTTTGGCCCACATTGGGCTTCTTAAGGCTCTTGAAGAGAACGGGATTCCAATCGACTACATTTGCGGAACATCAATGGGCGCCATCATTGGATCGCTCTATGCCATTGGCTACACACCCGATGAGATGGCCGAATTTTTGCGTTCCGACGACTTTTTCACATGGTCGAAAGGCGTGATAAGTCTTGAGGAGCAATACTACTACAAGACAAAAAACAGCACCGCCGACTGGGTAAGCATCGGACTGAAGCGTGAGGGCTCGTCGCTGAACCCCATTCTGCCCACAAACATAATCGACCCTGAGCAGATGGATTTCCGCTTCATGCAGATGTACGCACAAGGGTCGGCACGCGCCGATTATGATTTCAGCAAACTGCTAGTGCCCTTCTTCTGCGTGGCCTCCGATGTGCACGGCAACAAACCAGTGGTTTTCACCAAAGGCAATTTGGCGCAGGCAGTTAGGGCGTCGATGACGTTCCCGGGCTATTTCCGCCCGCTGATGGTCGACAGCGTTCTGCTTTTCGACGGCGGAATGCAGAACAATTTCCCGTCGGACTTGCTCGACCAGATGTACCACCCCGATGTGATTATTGGCTGCACCGTGACCGACAATCCTGAAAAACCGACCTACGACGACGTCTATCTTCTTCTGATTAACTTCTTTATGAAGAAGTCGAACTTCTCTATTCCCGGCAAGGGAATTATGATTGCGCCAAAACTCAGCCAGTTCGGACTGATGGATTTTGAGCGGATTGATGAGATTGAAAGTATTGGCTATGAGACCACTAACGCGAAGTTGGATTCAATAAAGATGCTCATAAGCCGGCGAGTCAGTCCCGATTCGATAGCGCAGAGGCGCAAGGCTTTCACTGACGGATTTAAAGATATGGTTTTCAGCAATGTTGTGGTTGAAGGCGTGAACGATTTGGCTGCTGGTTATGTGGAGCAGAGCATCAAGCGCGGACGCGATACATTCAACTTCAAGGCACTCGAGAATTCCTACTTTAAGTTGGTGTCGGACAAGATGATACAGAATATCTACCCGCAAGCGGTGCTCAATCCGGAGACCGGCCATTTCGACTTGCATCTCAACGTATCGGCCAAAAACTCATTCACCGTAAAGTTCGGCGGCAACCTTTCGTCGGGCAACCGGAGTTTTGGGCAGATTGGAGCCGAATATGTGTTCATGAACCGCAATATCTGCACTCTGTCGGGAAGCATCACGGCAGGGCAGTTCTACAACTCTGCCGATGCCTTTTACCGCATCGACATGTCACCGCGCAATGTGGTGAAGATGGTGCCGCCGTTCTTTGTCGATTTCAGGGCTTCTTACAACCGTTGGAACTATTTCAAGACAAGTGGCGAACTCTTTTTTGACAGCAAGGCGTTGTCGCAGGTGATACATACCGATAAATATCTCGGAATTGACCTTGGAGCCCCTGCAGGTACGCGCGGTATTCTGACCACCGGAGCCGCCTTCGGAATCAAGTATTACAACTATTTCCAATCGACTAACATAACAAAGAGCGACGATGCCGATGAGACAAGCATGAACTATGGCGTTTTCAAACTTGGCTACGAATATAATTTGTTGAACTATAAGCAGTATGCCAACAAAGGACGGTTCCTGATGCTGCAAGGAAGTTACATTATAGGCGAGGAGGAGTATAGTCCCGGCTCGACCGCCAAGCCTTTCGAGGATGCAAAAAAGGCTTCGGTATTCCGAGATTGGTTCAACTTTAAATTGCATGCAATCAAGTATTTCGAGATGGGAAAACATTTTAGTTTTGGAAGTCAGCTTGTGTTTAACATCAACAACAAGACTGAATTCTCGAACAGCATCTCATCACTGCTTTCGGCATACGCCTATAACCCGTTCCCGCAGTGCCAGTCGCAGATTCTGGAGAAATACCGCGCTAACCAGTTCGTCGGATTCGGCATAATGCCTATTGTCAATTTTACGGAGAAGGTGCAGCTCAGAACTGAATTTCATGTTTTCATGCCGTACCGTTATCTGCTGACATCGAGTTTTGCTCCCACATACAGCGAGAAATACCCGACACCGCGATTCATGGGACAGGAAGCCTTGGTTTGGCAAACTCCCATTGGCCCGCTTGCCATAACGGGCAACTATTATTACAAGGAGGAAAAGCCGTTCCGCTTCCAGGTTAACTTGGGCTATCTGCTCTTCAACCGCAGCGGTACAGATTGACGCGAGTAACTGTCGAAAAATAAAAATGCCGAATGTTGTAATCCCAGCATCCGGCATTCTTTATTTCTTATTAATGGACATTAATTATTGACCTTCAATTTGTTTATGATAAGATTGTTACCCACAATCGACGGATTTCCACCCAAATATTTGAATGGCAACTTCTTGTGTGCTGCTTTGGCTGTAAGCGGCAGACCTCCGATTTTTGAGAGCGCAGCGGCAATCATCGGGTCGTCGGGGCAGCCGAGCGGATAACCCAAATACAAGCCATCGTCCTCAACATAGATGTCGGGCGTCAGGCCGTTATAGAAATCGGTGAAACCGTTGGCATTGGCATATTTCATCACAATCGGAGCTATCGCCCAATTTTCGAGGTTTTCAAAATCCTTATCCTCGCTGTCGAAGATAAACATTCCGGTAAATTTGCCATAGGTGTTCTCACCCACAAGAGTAACATTCATATAAGGTTGCAAACCGATTATGATAAGTTCGCTGGCCGAAGCAGTGCCCCTTGTGCCAAGCACGTAGAGGTTCTCAATGTCGGCATTGTGGCTGTTGTCGGGGAAACGGGTCATGTTTTCCTCTTCATAATCGCGATAGGCGGTAGTTAGAAAATCGTTGTAGATGTACGAAACAAGCACTTCGTGATTGCTCACAACACTTGCAGGAGCGATGGCTGAGGCCAAGTGCTCGGCGGCATCAATTGAGCCACCGCCATTGTACCGAAGGTCGAGAATCACATCTTTGACACCGGCAGCCTTGAATCGGTCGAAAACAGCATCCATCGACGGAATATACTTATTTCCAGTGGTAAATGCCATATATGCGTAGTAGCCCACAGGTTTGTTGCCGACGTAGTAGATGGTGTCGAAAGCCGATGGGTCGGCCTCAATTCTGTCAGCGGACATGCTCAGTTTTGTACCAGTCAGGTTGAGAGTATTGCTGACCGGATCATAATAACCAAGGCTGTATGTTGAATTTTGCAGTTGATAGAGTTCAACGTAGTTCTCGAGTGTCAGTGGGGTGTCATTGATGTCGAGAATAATATCACCTCGTTTGAGTCCGGCACGTGCGGCTGGTGTGTTCGGATAGACATGCTCAACAATTATCAGCACATATTTTCCGCCCTCATCGTAACGTTGGAATTGTGGCGAGTAGCCCATTGAATATGGAGTGCCCTCGAGTTCATCTTCAAGAGCCTGCGAATTGTCAGAAATGTATGACCATACATCCACTTCGTTGGGTTTGTAAAGCAAACTCTCGAAAAAATCGCTAGGAACCTGCTCAAAATTGAGTTTACGCCGTGCCGGCATATTTCTTTCCCATAGATAATAGACATCCATAATGTCATAGATGCACTCGTTTATTGACTCGTAGTGGTTGTCGTCTTCTTTTCCTTTTTTGCAGGCGCCAAAAAGCATTGATATGGCGCAGAGCGATATTAATATCCGTTTCATTATAAAGTTGTTTGTTATTTCTTGGTTCAGACTTTTGTCAAGTTCTTTGTTCTGACTGCAATTATAGCCATACATTTTGTTTTTTGGAAAAAACCGATAATGAAAAAACGCACCGCTGAAAGTCAACGGTGCGCTGTAGTATGGTTTCAATAGAATTTATTTCGCGTCGTAGCCCCACTTAAGGTAAATCGCACCCCATGTGAAGCCCGCGCCAAACGACGACAAAATCAGATTGTCGCCCTTGTGCAGACGGTTTTCCCACTCGTGCAGGCACAATGGAATGGTGGCCGATGTGGTGTTGCCGTACTTCTGGATGTTTATCATCACCTTCTCGGGCGAAAGGTCCATTTCGCGGGCCACAGCGTCGATAATGCGCAGATTGGCCTGGTGCGGCACCAGCCAAGCCAGAGTGTCGGCGGTGATGCCGTTGCGCTTCATAACCTCAACCGAGACGTTGGCCATATTCGTAACGGCGTATTTGAACACCGTGCGGCCTTCCTGGTAAACAAAATGCTCGCGGTTTGCGACCGTTTCGGCCGATGCCGGATGGCACGAGCCGCCAGCCTTCATATACAAATAGTTGCGGCCCACGCCATCGCTTTGCGCGATGAAATCGATAACGCCAGTTCCGTCGTCCGATGGCTCGATGAGCATCGCGGCAGCGCCGTCGCCAAAGAGCGGACAGGTTGAGCGGTCGGTGTAATCAACAATTGACGACATCTTTTCAGCCGTCACCAGAAGCACTTTCTTGAACATCCCCGACTCAACGTACATTTTGGCTGTGATGAGCGTGTAGATGAAGCCCGAGCAGCCAGCGTTGATGTCGAAATGCATTGCGTTTTTGATGCCCACCTTGTCGGCGATGATGCTTGCCGTTGCAGGGAAAGGCATGTCGGGTGTTACGGTTGCGCACAGCACCAAATCAATTTGGTCAGGTGTGGTGCCTGTTTTTTCAAATAGTTGGCGCACAGCACGTTCGCCCATATATGAAGAGCCTTCGCCGTCAATTTTGAGAATACGGCGTTCCTTGATGCCAACGCGGGTGGTTATCCACTCGTCGTTAGTATCAACCATTCGGCTCAACTCCTCATTGGTTAGCACATAATCAGGTACGTACGCCCCAATGCCGGAAATTTTTGCTCGAATTTTTTCTGACATTACTTATACAATTCGCAGATTTTTTCTGAAACCTTGGCTTCGATCATCTTCTTGGTTTGCAGAATCATTGTCTTAATAGCCTTGTCGTTCGAGATGCCGTGGCCGATGAGCACAATGCCGTTCACGCCAAGCACTGGAACCGCGCCTGTGTTCTCGAAGTTGAACTTCTCGAAGAACTCGTCGGTAAGGCCTTTCTTGCGGATGATCTTGTAAAGACCTTCGGCCTCTTTCAGAACGATATTGCCTGTGAATCCGTCAGTTACGACCACATCAGCGGGGCAGTTGCCCAGCAGTTGGTTGCCTTCAATGTTGCCAATGAAGTTGAAATCCTTGGTGTCGACCATAGCCTCGTAGGTGCTCTTTGTGACAAGGTTGCCCTTTGCCGGCTCGGCTCCGATGTTGAGCAGAGCCACCTTCGGGTTTTCAATGCCGTACATCTGCTTTGCGTAGACGGTGCCTATTTGAGCGTACTGGTAGAGCACGTCGGGGCGGCAGTCGGCGTTGAGGCCCACATCGAGCAGCAACGTCGGTGTACCCTCGAACTGCGGCATCTCACTCGAGATGCACGGACGGATGACTCCCGGAATGGCCTTGATTGTGTACATTGCGCCAACGAGCATCGCGCCGGTGCTTCCGGCACTTGCGAATCCGTCTATCAGTTTTTTCTGCAGATAGCCGAAACCCACTGTGATGCTTGAGTTCGGTTTGGCGGTGAATGCTTTTGCCGGATGGTCACCCATCTCGATAACCTCCTGTGCGTCAACAATTTCAAACTTGCTTGAGTCGAAATTCTCACGCTGGCAGATGGCCTCGATTTTGTCTTTCGGACCAAACAGCACCAATTTAACATCAGCCGGAAGTTCTTTCTGCGCCAGAATCGACCCTAAAACGGTTGCTTCGGGCGCAAAATCTCCTCCCATTATGTCAACTCCGATTCTCATTTTTTGAGCAATTTTTGTTTGTCAAGGTTCATTCTCGCTGTCAGGCGATTGACTTATGCAACGGTTTTCTCGATTGCCAGTTTGCCACGATAGTAGCCGCACTCAGGGCATACGTGGTGATATTCAACAGGCGCGCCGCAGTTTGAGCATACGGCTACGGTTGGTGCAACTGCCTTGTAGTGAGTTCTTCTCTTGCGACCTCTTTCCTTAGAGTGTCTGTGTTTTGGATGTGCCATTTTTGTAATATTTTAATTAATCAAATCTTTCAATTTATCCCATCGCGGGTCAGTTTCCTGACTGTCGGTTTGTGTTGCGCGAATTTCTTCGAGCCGCTGAATCATCTCCGGGTTGCAGGTCGGGTTGCCGTTTTCGTCGTCAGGGTGATATTTCTGAAACGGAACGGCAAGGTTGATGAACTCGTAGATGTACTGCCGGATGTCGAGACGGGTGTCGTTGCGCGGAATGACCACCATTTCGTCCGACACTTCGCCAGGCTCGTCGCCAGGAACAAAGGTCAGATGCGCTGTGTATTCGAGCGGCATCTCGAACTCGTCGAGACAGCGGTCGCAAACCACGGTGGCAACTCCCTTCAGACTGAAATCAGTGTCAACTCCGGTGCTGCGCTTTATCAGGTCGACAACAACGTGGATTGAGCACTTCTTCACCTCCGACTCCGGAAACGGTTCAAAGAACTTATCGGCAACATCAAACTCATAGCGATGTTTGCCATCTTTTAAATCGTTGATTGGAATTATGTAGTCCATATCAAGCCTAAAAAATTCGTGCAAAAGTAAAACTAAATATCGAATTCGGAAAAATAGGGTGCAAAATTATATTCCGACCCTTAATTCCAAAGCCGACAATCAGTTAGCAATTGGCGGCTGACATAACAAGCCGCACTGCTGTTTACTTTTGCTTTGTGTGAAAGCAATTTTTGTGCCAAAAAAAGGAAAGGCCGACCCCAAAGCCGACCTTTACCACAGAAGCAACTATATGATTTTTTATGATGAAGAAAATGTTTCCTTTTTTGGACGACGGCTATAATTTCGAGATGGAACCGCCCGAACTTGACCTCACATCAGATATTTGAGGTTTGCCGCCGTAGCGGATGGAGCCGCCGCTTGAGGCATCGGCAGAAAAGTTGTCGACGACGTTGACCGATACTGAAGCACCGCTTGAAGCAGATGCCTTGGCCTCGTTGGCAGTCAGTTTTGAGCCCTTGATGCGTGCGCCCGACGATGCGTCGAGGTCGGCGCGCTTGGTGGTGCCTTCAATTTCTAACAATGCACCACTGCTCGATTCTGCATCAATTTTCGATGCGCTGACACCGTTGATTTCAAGCCGTGCGCCCGACGATGAGCCCACGTTCAGAACAGCAGCCTCAATGCTGTCGGTTTTGACCATCGCGCCCGATGATGCGATAATACGGTTCAGATCGGTTGCAACAACATCGACAGTGGCGTTGCGGCTCTTGAAGTTCACTTTTCGTGCCCAGCGGATGACGAGTGTGCCGCCCTCAACTTCGGTGAGCAAATCGTTGATGTAATCAGGGTGGGCTGTAACCTTTACTGATTCGGCTGTGCCTTGCACAATGTTCACTTTTATGCCTTCGCGAGCGTCGATTCCTGAGAATTTTGCCACTTCGCGGTTTTGAGTTACGGGTTCGGCCAGCAGATTGCACGACATTAGCATTGTTGCCAGTCCGATTAAAAATGTCTTTTTCATTTTTCTTGTTTTTTGAAATTTACAACCTAATGACGCGGCGAAAAGTGAAACGTTGCAGTTTTTAGCAAAAAATTTTTCTGGAATGAAGTGCGGTAAACAAAAATGCGCGGTCGCGGAGTGTTGTGATTTGCAACTTTTTGTCATTTTTCTTCTATTATATATGTTTTTTTTTAATTTTGTAGGTTGATTGTTTTACGAATAAAGCAACTTGTTTAAGTTAAACCTATTGTAGAGAATATTTAAAATACTGAATTCTATTTAATTAACGTTAATACACATACTCTTATGAAATCGATGCTGAAAAAAATGGTGGCAGTTTTCTGCCTGATGATTGCGATGGTTGCAACTGTCGAAGCCCAAAACAGTTTCGCCTATCAGGCGGTTATTCGCAAAGCCAATGGTGATGTGGTGAGTGAAAAGAAGGTGAGCATGTGTTTCTCTCTCATCTATAACAATGAGGAGGTCTATGTCGAGACACAATCCCCCATGACTGACAAGTACGGCAACGTACAAGTGGAAATTGGTAAAGGCTATAAGGTTATCGGTGATTTTTCCAAAGTGCCCTGGCACACCATGCAGGTGATGATGCGTATTGAAGTCGATCCCGACGGAGGCCATAATTTCATAGATTTGGGAGCCATACAACTCCAACCGGCGCCGTACGCCATGCATGCGGCATCAACAGGTCTTGTTATCGACAGTTCGTCGCCGAAATCGGGCAGCGGTGCGCTCTTTGAGGTTAAAGACAAAGACGGCAACGTGGTATTTGCCGTTTTCCCCGACGGTGTGCGCGTCTATGTTGACGACTCTGACGGCAAACCCGTGCAGACCGGTTTTGCAGTGGCAGGCCGTCGTGCAGCCAAAGACGGCGAAGAGGCTAATCTTTTCAGCGTAACCAGCGAGGGAACGCAGGTGATTGTTGACGACGCCGACGGCAAAGCCATGTCAACCGGTTTTGCAGTGGCAGGCCGTCGTGCAGCCAAAGATGGTGAATCTGATTTGTTCACAGTGAGCAGCACCGGAACACAAGTCTACATTAATACCGATGCCGATGGCAAGCCCGTACAGACCGGATTTGCAGTTGCCGGACGCCGTGCAGCCAAAGATGGCGGTACGGAAAAGTATTTGGAAATCAACGAGTCAGGAACACAAGTTTATATTGACGACGAAGCCGATGGCAAGCCCGTACAGACAGGTTTTGCAGTGGCAGGCCGCCGCGCAGCCAAAGGCAGCAACGACAATAAATATATGGAGGTTACCGCCGACGGAACCACCGTTTATGTAGACACTGACGGCAAAGCCATGTCAACCGGTTTTGCAGTGGCAGGACGCCGTGCCGCCAAGGGCAAGAATCTGAAACTCTTCCAGGTGAACCGCTACGGCACACATATATTTATAGATGAAGATGCCGACGACAAACCCGTACAGACCGGTTTTGCAGTGGCAGGTCGCCGCGCAGCCAAAGATGAAGAAGCCAAAAAGTATATGGTGATTGATGCCGATGGAACATTCATCTATGTTGATTACGAAGATGCCAAGGCAATGCAGACAGGTTTTGCAGTTGCCGGACGCCGTGCAGCCAAAGATGGCACTCCAAGTTCCATTTTGACAGTGAACGGCCAGGAAGGCACCCACGTCTATATTGACGATGCCGATGGCAAAGCCATGTCGACAGGTTTTGCAGTGGCAGGCCGCCGCGCAGCCAAAGAAAAAAGTTTTAAACTTTTCCAAGTAACAAGCCTAGGGTCATCTATGACAACCGGTCATTTCTCGGTTGGAAACACGGCATCGGACGATAAAGTTCTGTCGGTGTCTGCAGGTGCTTCGGTAATCAAAACCAACGAATTTGTATTGGCAGATGAAACCAAACCCACTGAAGGCGAACAAGCAGTAACGAAGAGCGTGTTCCAAGCCACTTCCAACCAGGGTGTGCAGATTGCTGCAGAATCAAAGGTTGTGGTAACGGGCGATGTGGCTAAAGCAAAGAATCTCAAAACCATTGAGGCAAACGAGGGTGCAGTGTTGCCTGGTCCCATATCTGTATTTAGCGAGATTGTGGATACCCTTTGCTCAAAATATGCCAATATTTTGGGCCAGACTAACGGCTATAAACTCGTGAAAATACATGGCAAGGGGCTTTATACTGTAAACGATAACTACGATGCCGATGGAAACGCCATTATCATGTTCAACAAAAATGGCAAGGTGACATACAACAACAAATCGGCAGCCTTGGTTGTGATTCTGACCAACCCCGACTCGTATGGGGGTGCGGAAATGATTTTCTGGCCATGTTGCCAAATCAACGAACTGACTGTCAACTTTGGTTTGATGGCAGCCGACGAGAGCGAAAAATATCTGCCGGTTGAAGTCGTGGTTAATTCTGAGGGTGGTGTGAGCCGAGTTAAGTTGCTCTCGGCAAACGAGAAGATGGGTACCGTTGAACTCAATGGTGTGCCTGCCTACGGCAGCATTGTCTCGGCTGTTGCAAAACCAGCACCGGGCTTTGGATTTATTTCTTGGGACGGGTATGTAGGCGATGATTGGCGCGGTTATCGCTCCAACCCACTCAACATTGGCATTGGTTGGGATTCGGTTAAATTAACAGCTTATTTCGAATTGATGTTCTATAATGTTGAATTCATTGCCGACCCGTTTGAAGGCGGCGATTTGGAGGTGGTTACTAAGAAACAGGGAATAAGTTACGAAGATTTCATTGAGGAGCATCATCAAATGAACGAACCAGGTGGCAGAACGGATGCACAAATCCACCAAAAATTAACTTTGACAGGTAATAATCTAAATGCTGGTGAAGAACTGAGTGAGTATGGATATTACGATACTTATGGCGCGGAATTTACCATCACCGCAAAACCTGCTGAAGGCTTTAAGTTCAAGAATTGGAACAATAACCCACAACTCACCAATCCGGTAATAGACGTCTTTACCGTTACAGGTGATACCTTGCTGAAAGCCATTTTTGAACCCATAACTGGTACACAACCGTTTGGAGGCAAGGCTGCCACACTGCCAGGCGTGATTGAGGCCGAGAATTTCGACGTGGGCTTAGGCGCGTTCAACGATGTTTGGACTGAAAATAGTCCATCTGATTATCGTTCAACAACTTTCGGTATTGAGTGTTTCAACGAAAAAAACAAAGAATATGCCATAAATTATACGGCTGGCGGCGAATGGGTTGACTATACTGTGAAAGTGGAAAAGGCACAGAAAATGCGTTGGGCGGTGAGGTATGCCAATTATGAGTATCCTGACGCTCAAATATTCATATCACGTGATGGCGAGAATATCACAGGAATACAAAATGTTATACAAACACCAAGTTGGAGTAATTACCGCACAATTTGGGGTGAAACAAATAGTTCTCTGCCAGCAGGCGAGTACAAATTGAGGCTGAATTTCAAGAATACAGGAAATTCTGACCAGAATCCATTTAATTGCAACGTTGATAAGATGATGTTTGCACCAACCAACTATGCGTTGCTGGCAACAGATGTGATACAACCCGAGGCCCCAGGAGGTTGGGGGGCTGCAGGGCATGTTTCCGGATTCGGTTTTTATGAAGTAGGCAAAACAGCAAACATTAGTGCCAAGGCTGAAGAAGGTTACGTATTTGATGGTTGGTATGATGCTGGTGGCAATAGACTCAGTACCAAGGAGGATTCCTCTGTTACAATTAGTGGTGACCTTCACCTTTATGCTAAGTTTGTAAGTGAAGAAGATAATGGTCCTCAATCATCAATATATATTATAAGCAACGGCAAAACTATTGAAGTTATTGATGGTGGCCCAATTAACTATTATGATTGGCCGAAAGAACTATCTGGCAGTATGACATTTAATCAATATAAGGTAAAACAAAATAAAGAAGTTACATTGTCTGTCGCTGGCGAAGGAAAATTCTTAGGCTGGTACTATTACACATTAGATGATTCTGTATCGATTGCGCAAGGCAGTTTTGAACCTAATAATGAAAGTAAAGTTGATAATTGGTATTTAAATCAAAATAATAACCGCTATGAGTTCACTCTAACCCCTATTTCATTGGAGAACCGCTTCGTAGCATTGTTTGAAGAAAACGAGCAACAGGAAAATAACGGCGATAAAGCCACAATCCAAATCCAGACAAACGGGGAAGTGGGTTTGTACAAAATTCTTGATTTGAATGGAAATAGTGAAGGTATTGACCCTACTGACTCGCTGGAATTAGTTGATATTGCAACAGGTGAGGTTACGGGGTACATCTACACCTACGAATGTAATGTGGGTGATAGTATCCAATTGTTGGCTAATGTTCATACCACCGAAACATTTTATGGCTGGTACGGAAATTACGCAGATACAGAATTTGATGAGTTAACGGATGATTCTTTTTCGTCAGAGTGGCTTCTTGGCAACGTAACCATGGTGGGTGATGAACCTGAATACAGTTATGAATATTCGTTCAAAGTGACAAAAACCACGAACCGTTTTGTGGCGATTTTTGATGAAGAGGAACAGCAACCCACTGGCTCAGTAATTAAAGTTAAGACCGATGGCATTGGCGAGGTGGAATTCTACACCTACAATGACCAAGGGAAACTGACGGCAATCACTAATGTTGCTGGACAGGTTTTTTTTTGCGGTGACGAATTAGCAGATGACCCTACTGAAGGCGAGGAAGGAGAGAAAAATTACGTTTATACCTACGAGTGCGAGGCTGGTGCCACAATCACGCTGAAGGCCAATGGCAAGTTTTTCGGTGGTTGGTACAGCAGCAGTGATTTTTGCTCTGGTGGCGAGGGGCAACAGTTAAGCGAAGATGTGTCTTTTACGCCCACTCTGAAAGCAGGCGAGAACCTCTATGTGGCAAAGTTTAGAATGACAAAAGCCACCATCCAGGTTGAGGCTCTGGCCGACGGCGATGTGAAATTCTATATTGGCGAAGACCAGATAACCAGTTTTGAGAAAGAAACCTCGGCCAATGGCAGTTCACTTTACACCTTCACCTGCAATGTTGGCGATGAAGTGAAATTTGTGGCAAACCCAGATACGACTTTCGATGGCTGGTGGAAAGTGGGCGATTATGAGAAACCGCAATCTGACTATTATGACGAAGAAACTTATGAGGCTTTGGAAGCCTATTATAGTGACAACTGTATTGGAGGGTATGAATATTTTGAATTTGAGCCCGAAGGTTACTATGAGGAGTTTACCATTACAATAGACGAGGGGACATTCGCAAATTGGGAATTGATAGATGGCGTTTATAAACTGACAGCCAAATTCTATGTACCCGACACCGAGGTGAAATACACCGTACTCGACGAAAGCCAACGAACCTGTGCAATCACTCATGTTGGTGTGGACTTTTTCCATGATGACGTAACTTCGTTTGAGATTCCTCAAAAAGTTACAATTGATGGAAAAGAATATACCGTTACAGCCATTGGCGACAATGCGTTCAACGGTTGCCGCGACATGGCATCAGTAACAATTCCTAACACCATTACAACTATTGGCAAGAGGGCATTCTTTTTTGTTGAAAAATCAGAAGGAGGTATGAAATCAATTGAAATCCCGAACAGCGTTACGAGCATTGGTGAAGAGGCGTTCTACGGTTGCCGTTATCTTGAGAAAGTCACCCTCTCGACTAATATTACAAGCATTCCTGATGGATGTTTCTGCGACTGCTGGAATTTGCACTCTATGAATAATGGTGACGAGGACGGAATTGTGATCCCGGGTAACGTAAAAAGCATAGGCAGCCATGCCTTTGATAATTTGCAATACAAACTTAAAAAGGTTATCATTTCTGAAGGTGTTGAAAGTATTGGTTATTATGCATTCAATCAGTGTCCTGATCTGGAGACGTTCTCGGTTCCAACCACATTGAAATTTGTTGATGACGATTCTTATACGCTCTATATTGATCGTAATAAAATCAATAGTGAAGGTAATCCGTATCGCACTTCTGAAGATGGTTTTGAATATTTGGATAGCCAGAATGGAGAACACGTAATTTTGTTGAAATATAAAGCCAGCGACGCCACTGCCGTAATTGATAATAATTGCAAGATTATTTATCGGGTTGCATTTTCCGGCAAAAGTAGTTTAACCTCGGTAACAATTCCTTCTGGGGTTACGCAGATTGCGGAGTTTGCATTCAAGAACTGCTCTAGTTTGGAAGCGATAAACATTCCAGAAGGTGTCACTTGTATTGGCGAGAGTGCGTTCGAGGGCTGCGGTTGTATAGTAACGGGAGAAGGAGACAATGTTAATTATGACCAAAAATTGACTAAAGTAACTATACCAAGCAGTTTGAAAAGTATAGGTAAAAACGCGTTTAAATTCCATAATATTGTTTTTGTTTACAATCAATACAACTATGCTTTATATCTTGGAAACGACTCAAATCCGACTCTTTGTCTTGTTAAAGCCCATTCAGATGATATAACAAGTTGCAACATAGATAGCGATTGCAGATTCATACTCAACGATGCATTCAGTGGCTGTTCAAAGATGGAGCAATTGAACGTGCCTTCAGCAATAACCTTTATTGGTGAGAACGCATTTGGCGGTTTGCTGAATATTAATTACGATGGTGATTGTGGAAGCCCGACAGATACGTGGGGCGCGTTTGCACGTAATGGTGTTGTTGAAGACGATTTTGTCTATGCCGATGATTTAAAGACAAAATTGGTAAAATACAAAGGCTCTGCAACCGAAGTAATCATTCCGGACGGGGTTGAAATTATTGGTGAGAATGCATTCTCAGACATCAATATCACTAGTGTTATAATACCGGAATCAGTTGAAACAATTGAGGCATACGCATTCAGTGGTTGTACGGGCATCAAAAGCCTTGATATACCAGAAACTGTTACAAGCATTGGCGGTAAGTACGGATATAGCGCTTTCGACGGAATTATAAACATTAATTATAACGGTCCGGCAGATCCCCGTCGCGCTTGCTATGAGAATTGGGGTGCGAATTATATGAATAAAACCGTGGACGAAAACTTCGTTTATGAAGATGCCGACAAGACAATCCTGAAGAAGTTCATAGGCGATGCCACTGAAGTTGAAATTCCAAGTACTGTCACCACCATTGGTCCAAGTACGTTCTATCTTTCTTATATCACTTCGGTAAGCATACCTGAGTCAGTTACTGAAATTGGCAAGATGGCATTTTATTATTGCGATGGTCTCACGTCAGTGAGCATCCCTGCTTCGGTTACCAAAATCGGGGAAGATGCATTTAACAAATGCGAAAACTTGCATAAAGCAACATTCGCCAGTGTGGCCGATTTGTGCAAAATAGCATTTGCCAATGAATATTCCAATCCTATGTATCCTAAAGAGAAAGCCACAGTTGATCTCTATTTTGGCACTGAAGAAGTGCGTCGCACAAATTTGGAAATACCAAGCGGAGTGGAATCCATTGGCCAGTATGCGTTCTACAACTGCAAGCAGTTGACGTCGGTGAGCATACCTGCTTCCGTCAAGCGGATTGGCGCTAACGCCTTTGGCCGCTGCGGAAACATCAGCAAGATGACAATTGCCGAACCTTCTAATGGTAACGGCTTGCAGGAAATTGGCTACAAGGCATTCAACCAGTGCGCTTTTTCCACAATCATACTGCCTAACACATTGACCACCATCGGCAACAATGCTTTCGACGATTGCGACAATCTGGTTTCGGTTGTTGTTCCGGAGTCGGTGATATCAATGGGCAATTATGTGTTCTCATATATCGAACATAATGTGGTAATCTTCTGTCTGGAGACGGGTGATAGTGACATCGCACGTTATGAAGGTTGGGGCGATTATTGGGATTCAGCCCTCGATTATAATCCTGATGCCAAGGTGGCAGTCGTCAAGGAAAACCGCAAAACTGAGCAGCCCAACATTGTGCGCGAAGAGGTTGAAGATGGTAATTGTCTGCTCTATTTCGTTTATAGAAATAATGGTGAAGGAGTTTCGAACATTTATGAAGGAACTTTGAACGACCTCATCACCATTCGCGACAACGTGACCT
The DNA here is from genome assembly GCA_016284875.1 of Salinivirgaceae bacterium. GTDB lineage: Bacteria > Bacteroidota > Bacteroidia > Bacteroidales > SZUA-534 > RUG13583. The sequence continues at coordinate 20,825 of JAEEPS010000028.1, forward strand.
TCCAGGATGGAGATGCCTTTGCGATAGGCTACCATGGTACGCGCAGCCAATCGCTGAGCCTTGGCGTTCCGGCAACGGTCGGCAGTAATAATCCTGTGGTGGCCATTGCCCGCAATGCTTTCTATGGCGAGAACCTCACTTCTTTCACTCTTGGTAGCGATGGATCTAAAGGTTCAACACAACTCCAGAGCAATATTAAGATAATTGGAAAGGGCGCGTTCTGCGGCATTACCAGCGAATATGGATTCTCTTCTCAAAACACTAATTGGAAAAGATACAATGGTAGTGAAACATCAGTAGTCCAATTGACAGCCGATGAGTTGAAACAGAACAGTTGCAATTCTGAGTATTATGTTGATGAGTAGTAGTGATAATTCTAAAAATGTGTGCAATAAAACCTTTTGTATGCAGTTGGCGTATAAGATTCTGATTTATTAACTTAAAAAATTTAAAAAATGAAACGTTATTTATTTGCAGCCTTAATGGCAACAGTTTTAGTGGGATTTTCTTCTTGCAACAAAGATGATGATGACAAAAAGAATGTGGCTGAGCAAGCCGTTGGAACATATAAGGCCATCACCAACTATTATTTCGAGGAGAATATGAAACTGTCGAATTCAGGAATGGAAGCCGACACCACCGTGGCAAAAGTTACTCTCGACGGCAAGAACCTTAAAGTTGAGATTGATGATGAGGTGATTTCACTTGTGAACATCAAAGAGGCATCGAACGGTTTTACTTTTGATGTTGCCGACCTTACAATTACCGAAGATGGTGTATCGTATACCTTGAAAGGATATAAAGGATACCTGTTGGGCGACAATACCGGTTGCGACGGTGCTTTCATTTCAAAAGACAACAAACTTGAGTTCTATTTCGAAATGCCGAAAGAGAATTTCTATGATATTTTCGTTGCAGAGATGCTCTCTGACGAGGAGTTTGTAAGAGTTTGTCTGGAGGAAAAAGGATATGCAAGCGTGGCTGAAATCAACGATTATGCCTACAATTTTGTTAAGGAAAACTATGCTAAATACAAATTCATTCTTGATATTGAATGCACAAAGTAACAGTGCCTTTTAGACAAGAGAATTGATTAGCAGCCGCATGCCAGTTAAATATTGCATGCGGCTGTTTTTTTGCGCTTTTCGCAATAGAAAAAATAACTTGCCGCCAGTGTAGAATAATTCAATAATTCAGCCGTTTGTAATACTATGGCGAAAAATTATTTTTGCATCGCTAAAAAACCTGAAGTGTTGAATACGAACAAAACCGCAGCTATTGTGAGCATGGCGTTTGCCGCCCTGCTGCTGGTTTGCTGTTCGCCTGCCAAAAACACGCCCATGCGCCGAGGCTACCACAACCTGACGGCGAAATATAATGTCTATTTCAATGGAAACGAGGCATATAAGTCGGGCATGCAGAACATCTACTCGGCGCATCAGGAGAATTTTTCTCTGATTCTGCCGGTGTTTGTCTATAGCGACAAGGAGGCGGCGCTCACCTCGTACGCCGACATGAACCGAGTGATTGAGAAGAGCGAGAAGTGCATGCGCAAGCACTCAATCACGGCCAAACCGAAAACCAAAAAAGGAAAGAAACTAAACGACAAGCAGAAGGCTTTCCAGAACAAAAACGAATATGTGAAGTGGATTGACAATGCCGAAATGCTCGAGGGCAAGGCAAAAACCATCAAGCAGGACTATTTTGCGGCCATTGAGCAGTTCACGAGCATTGTGCACCAATACGACGAGCAGGACACCAAAACCGAGGCCTACATCTGGCTTGCACGCTGCTACACCGAGATGGAGAAGTATCAGCAGGCCGACGATTTCATAAGCACCATTACGGGCGACATGAGCAAGGTTTCGCGGAAGATGGAGGCACCGCTGGCGCAGACTCAGGCCGACATTATGCTGCGGCAGGGGCGCTATGCCGATGCCATTCCGTTTGTGGAGACGGCTGTGAAGAAAATCCGCCGCGACAAGCGCGAGAAAATCCGCCTGATGTATATTCTGGCGCAGCTCTATCAGTTCAACGAGGACAACCGCCACGCAAGCGAATGGTATCAGAAGGTTATCGACAAAAACCCCGACTACGAATATGTTTTCAACGCCCGAATCAACAAAGCAAGCCTCTACAGCAGCGAGTCGGGCGGAAGTGCGGCTCTGCAGCGCGAACTCACCAAGATGCTGAAAGACGACAAGAACACCGACTATCTGGACCAGATTTACTACGCGCTGGGCAACATTGCCTACAACGAGATGCGCGACGACGACGCTCTGTGGTACTTCAAGCAGTCGATTGCCGCAAGCACCATCAACGACAACCAGAAGAGCATCTCTTATCTGGCTGTGGCCGACATCTATTTCGACAAACCCGACTACCGCAACGCACAACTCTACTACGACAGCGCGATGGTGAATCTGCCGCACGAATATCCTGATTATCAGAATATTCGCCGTAAATCGGAAAATCTGACCGACTTGGTGAACTGCATTGAGACCATTCACACGCAAGACAGCCTGCAGAAGTTGGCAAAGATGAGCGAAGCCGAGCGCAACAAGGTCATCGACAGAATGATACAAGAGGTGAAGAACCGCGAGCAGGCCGAGAAAAACCGCGAAAACGAAGCCAAAAGCGAACTGGCGCAGGCGCAGCAGATGAGCCGCCAGAACACGCAGACGGGCGGCAAATGGTATTTCTACAATCCGTCGTCGCTGAGCCTTGGACAGGAAGAATTCCGCAAGAAATGGGGCAGCCGCAAACTGGAGGACAACTGGCGCCGCAGCAACAAGACCGTCACCGAATGGGACGAGGTGGGAACCACGGCTGAGGCTGAGGAGGCAGACGATGCCAAAAAAGGCCTCGACAATAAGAGCCGCGAGTATTATCTGGTCGATATTCCGCTCACCGACTCGGCTTATGCAGTGTCGGAGGAGAAGATGGAGCAGGCCTACTTCAATCTGGGCGTGGTTTATAAAGACAAGTTTGCCGACTATCCGCTTGCCATTGAGGCTTTTAACGATTATTTGAAGAAATATCCGAAATCGGAGAACGAGGTTTCGGCTATGTTCAATCTCTACAAAACCTATCTTTTGGAGAAGGACTACGCTAATGCCGACGTCTATAAGAAGCGGATTATCAGCGAGTATCCCGAAACCGATTATGCCAAAATCCTGAACGACCCTGACTACTACAAAGAGTTGGAAAAGGCTGAGAATGAGATAAATTTCATGTATCAGGTGACCTATCGCTACTTCCTGAACGACGAGTGCGACAATGTATATTCAACATACCACTACGTCGACTCACTATACCCCGACAGCAAACTGATGCCTAAATTTGCCTTAATCAACACGTTATGTCAGGGCAAATCAACTGATAGTTTAACTTTCGAGGCCAACCTGAAGGCGTTCATCGGCAAGTATCCGAAGAGTGAGGAGGCAGGCTATGCACGCGATGTGATTGCCGCCCTGAACCGCAAGCCGCATGAGGTGGAGGAGAAAACAGAGGAGCAGTTGCTGGTCGAGCAGGAACTTGCCGCACAAGCTGCCTATGACTCGCTCGATGTGTCGCTCTTCAACTACGATGCCGAAGAATTGCACTACTACATTGCCATTGTCGACAAGCACAAACTTGAGGAGAGCCGAGTTCGATTCGGGCTCATCGACTTCAACGCCGAGTATTTCGATTTCATGAATTTTGATGTTTCGGCCACACGGTTGAGTGAGGACTACGGCATTGTGATGGTTGAGAAGTTCAAAAACGCGCGTATGGCGCAGAACTACATTGAGTCGGTGATTGTTGCGGGTGAGGTGTTCGACGGCGTTCTGAGCGACAGTTACAGGCAATACATCATCTCGAAATCGAACTACGATAAACTGCTTCAGGATGCCAATCTTGACCGCTACAACAAATTCTTCGATTTGAATTACAAAATCAATCCTTAATACAAAAACAATGAGGATTTTACGCTTGGTTATCGGCATCATTGCTTTAAGTGTGGTTGTGTCGTCGTGTTGCAAAAAGCCAGCCAGCCTGTCGGATCAGAACGACATGAAGCACCTGCTGCTTGCCACGGCATGGTTTCAGCAGTCGGCTGAGATGCGTGCCTGCTATTATCAGTCGTACACGCTGGCAAAAATGGCGCTGAAGGAGAATCAGCAGAACTACAAGGGCACGAAGCCCATGGCTGTGGTGCTCGACATTGACGAAACGGTGCTCGACAACAGCCCGTTTGAGGCCAAACTGATGGGCGACCGCCAGAACTACTCTGATAGTGCCTGGATGGAGTGGTCGGCACGCTGCGAGGCTCAGGCGCTGCCTGGAGCGGCGGAGTTCATTGCATACGCTCGTGAACTGGGCGTTGAGGTTTTCTTCATCTCGAACCGCATTCTTGAGGAGCGCGAACGCACGCTGCGTAACCTTGCCTCTGCAGGAATGGCCGTTGACTCGGCTCACCTGCTGCTCTACGACCTGAGCAAGGGAACATCGTGCAAAGACGAGCGCCGCGATTTGGTATCGGAAACTCACGAGATAATCCTTTTCATTGGCGACAATATGAGCGACTACACTTCGCTCTTCGACCGCCGCGACAGCCGTCTGGCACTGCATCTAGCCGACTCGCTGCGCGAAGATTACGGTCGCAAGTTCATCATTCTGCCCAACCCAATGTACGGCGAGTGGGAAAACGCCATCTACGGCCACAACTATAAGTTGCCGATGGCCGAAAAGAACCGGATGATGCTTGATTTGTTGAGGAAATAGGAGAGGCTATTTTTTGCTTGCTTCGGGGCTTTTCCAGAAATCATAATAATTAAACCACTGCTCCGGGTATTTCTTCAGAATCTTCTCAAAATTAGCCACATACTGCTCCAGAAGGGCTTGCTCGGGTTTGCGGTCGCGGGTGCGGGGCACGGGTTGTGCAATGGTGAACCGATAGTGGTAGGTCATCGGCTTCTCGCGCATGGCGAAGTAGAACACCACCGGCACTTTCAGCCTTGAAGCCAACAGGAACGGCCCCGACGGGAAATCGGCCTCGCGGCCCATAAACGTTGCGGTCAGCAGTTTGTCGGCGTTCACGTAGCGGTCGCCTTGGAAGCAGACGTACTCGTGGCGGTTCAGCGCCTCGGTAATCTGAAAGACGTGCGTCAGCGTGTCGTTGTTCACGGGGATGACCTTGTAGTCGTGACCGGTTGAGTTCTTCTCCAGCATCTCCTTGATTTTCTGATATTCAGCATCATACATCACAATATTGATGTTCTTGCCGTAATCGCCGAAGAATGGCGCGCCAATCTCCCAGTTGCCGATGTGGCCGCCCATCATTATCACGCCCTGCTGCGAGTTCAGCACGTCGAGAAACTCCTGATAATTTTCAAATTTGAAGTGGTATTTGTCGGTCATTCCGCTGCCGATGGCAATCTTGTCAATCAGCGTCTGACCCAATCGGTAATAATTTCGGAAAAGCAGACCGACAGATTTCAATCGGCTTAATTTCAGCGTTTTGCGGGCATAGCGCCACGTGCACGCGGTGGCCTTTGGGGCAAAAGGAATGAAATAGACAACAACAAAGGCCAAAAAAACGTAGGCCGCGCGGACGCCTATGTATTGTATCAGTTTGATAAAGAAGAAGTAACCGAAACTTCCGCCGCGCGTTTTTCCCTTCCAGTCGGCCATTGGCGGTGGTTATTTTTGGGTGCGCTCAATCACAAGGTTGTAGAAATCCTGGAAAGTGCGGATTTTGGCAAAATCTTCGCCCGTAACGTTGAATCCGAAGTTCTGCTCCACCAGAACCACAACGTCCACAAGGTCAAGGCTGTCGAGTTCCAGCGTTTCCATCAGCGGCGCGTCGGGTTTGATAACATTAATGTCAACTTCAAACTCTTCGGCCAGAGTCTCGTTGATTTTTGCGATGATTTCTTCGTTGGTCATAAGTATGATTTATTTGAATTTCTTGATTATCAGTGATGAATTGGTGCCGCCGAACCCGAACGAGTTGCTCAGGAACGTGTCGAACTCAACATCGACGCGGCGGTTTGGAATATTCAGCCCTGCGGCAGCCTCGTCGGGCTCCTCAAGGTTGATGTTGGGCGCGATGAATCCGTTGTTCATCATCAGCGTTGAGTAAATTACCTCGCTAGCGCCAGCCATCCACATTTCGTGTCCGGTCATTGATTTGGTCGATGTGATGTATGGGCGGCACTGGCCGAAGACTTCGCTCAGGGCAATAGCCTCGTTACGGTCGCCGGCAGGTGTCGATGTGGCGTGCGCATTAATGTATTGGATGTCGGCAGCAGTGAGTCCGGCGCTTTCAAGGGCGCGCAGCAGCGAGCGTTTTGGCCCCTCAACATTTGGAACCGACAGATGGTCGCCGTTTGACGAGAATCCGTAGCCCACAATCTCCGCCACAATGGGTGCGCCGCGCTTGACGGCCGACTCGTAATCCTCAATAACCACACTGGCGGCGCCACCGCTTGGTACCAGTCCGTCGCGGTTGCGATCGAATGGTTTCGATGCTTTTGTGGGGTCGTCGGTTTTGGTCGAGAAGGCGCTCAAGCCGTCGAAACTGCCCACGGCGTAGGGGTTAACCTCCTGTGCTCCACCGCATAAGATGCAATTCTGCAATCCCTGTTTGATGAGTAGGTAACCAATGCCGATGGCATGAGAACTGCTTGCACAAGCACCTGATATTGTGAAGTTTATGCCTTTCAGTCGAAATATCACCGATAGGTTCATTGTAACCGTTGAGTTCATTGCCTGGAAAACCGATTCGGCGCCCACCAGCACAGTACTTTTCTTCTCGCGAATGGTGTCGACGGCAGTGATAACCGGTTTGGCGCTGCTGTCGTTGCCAAACAGGATTCCGACCTCGTTTTCGGCCAGAAACTGCTCATCGATTTTGGCGTTTCGGAAGGCTTCAAGCGTCGAGACGTAGGCGTATTCGCCCTGTTCGGCCAATCCGCGGCGTCGTTTGCGGTCGAGTAGTTCCTTCATATTGGGGCGCTCAACAATGCCGGTGAGCGTCGAGAAAAAGCCCAAATCCTTGCGTTCCGGGTCGATGCCGATGCCCGAGCGCCCGTTGTAGAGCGAGTCGCGCACCTCGTCAAGGTTCTTGCCAATGCAAGAGTAGATGCCCATTCCGGTAATTACAACGCGTCGTTCCATCGGTTAAAAATTGAATTTTTTGTCTTTCAGGTAATTCTCAATATTCTCAATGTCTTTATACAGCGGGCTGTCGACGGTTGAGAAGACGGGGAAGATGGCTCTAACCTCATCGTAAACGGCTTTGGTTGTGGGGCTCATCTTGTTTTGAATCTTCAGAATATCAACGGCTTGAGCCAGCGACATCATCATTATGGCCATCACCTGGAACGAGTTCTCAATAATGTGCTTTGCAATGAGCGCCGAGTTGGTGCCCATGCTCACAATATCCTGATTATCATTGTTGTTAGGTATGCTATGCACATACATCGGGTTCGAGAGTGTTTGGCACTCGGCCGTAGTTGAAGTTGCGGTGAACTGTGCGGCCTGCATTCCGTAGTTCAGGCCCAGCACGCCCATATTGACAAACGGAGGAAGAATGCCGTTGATGCGGTCGTGATACAGATAGTTGAGTTGCCGTTCAGTGAGCATTGTCAGTTTGGTGATGGCTATTTTCAATTTGTCCATCTCAAACGAAATGTAGTCGCCGTGGAAGTTTCCGCCATGGAAAACGTTTTGATTCTCAACATCGATTATCGGATTGTCACAAGCCGAATTGACTTCGTTTATCAGCACTTTTTCTGCATTTTCCAACTCATCGAAAACCGGTCCAAGAATCTGAGGAATGCAGCGCAGCGAGTAGTAGGGCTGCACCTTGTGGCCGAAGGTGGCCTCGGTGTGCTTCTGGTTGTATAGTTCGGCCTCGCGTTTGAGCATGCACTTGCTTCCAGCGCTTATTTTCCGCATAAGGCGTGCAATCTCGCGCTGTCCGCGGTGGCGTTTGGTGGCGTTCAGTTCCTCCGACATCAGGTCGTCGTACGAGGCGGCCACCTCGTTCATCATCACCGACGCCACAAGCGACCAGTGTAGAAGTTTTTTGGCGTAAATCAGGTTCACAACACCAATGCCCGTCATCACCGATGTGCCGTTGGTAACCGACAGACCTTCGCGCAGATAAATCTTGAACGGCTCGAGCCCGTTTTCCTTCATCACGTCGGCTGTTGGGCGCAGTTGGCCTTTGTAGAAAACCTCGCCTTCGCCAATGAGCGTTAGTGCAATGTGGGCAAGTTGCACAAGGTCGCCGCTGGCGCCAACACTGCCGTGCTCGGGAATGTAGGGTGCAATGCCGCGGTTGATGAACTCCACAATCAGTTTCACCAACTCGGTGTGAACGCCCGAATGACCTTGCAGAAAGGTGTAGAGCCGCGCAATCATTGCCGATTTCACATACACCTCGGGCAGAGGCTTGCCGGCACCGGTTGAGTGGCTGCGGATGATGTTGTATTGCAAATCAACAAGCGATTGGTCGTCGACTCTGTATTGAGCCATCGGTCCAAAGCCTGTGTTGATGCCGTAGATTATTTTGTCTTTCGAGAAATCTTTCAGAAATTGAAAACTGTCGGCAACAATCTTTAAATCGTTGTCGGTGAGAGCAATTTGTTTGCCCTCAAACAGAATACCATATAAATCATCTAAGTCGATTTCCGGTGTAGCAGCCATTTATTAATTCAAATTTTTTCAAACTGCAAATATAGGTTTTTAATCGATGTGTCCGATTTTAATTTTCCGCTTCGATTTTTCCTGCCATCATCATCAGTTGTTTAGGCTTGAAAGCCATTGCAGGCATCGGGTTGCTGGTGTTGATGTCGGTCTGCTCACTGTCGATGTCGAACTCAATTGTGGCTCCGCTAGCGCTTACGTCGATGGTTGCGGTGGCACCCATAACGAGTGGCAGGTTCACGTTGTCGTGTCCGGCAGGGAATCCACAGAGAACGGGAATGTTGTATTTTTCAAGATACTGGTGCAGCATGGCCTCAACGCTAGCGTAGCCCAAATCGGCGGAGCAACTGACGAATTCGCCAAGAATCACGCCTTTGCAGCGAGCGATGGAACCGTTCAGAATCAGCATGTTGAACAGGCGGTCGATGTTGTGCATCGATTCGCCAATTTCCTCAATGAACAGAATTATGTCTTTATGTGCTGTTGCGTCGGCTTTGCTGCCGATGAGCGGAACAAAAGTGCAGATGTTGCCGCCCACAAGTGTGCCAGTCCCTTTGCCTGTAATGTTTTGTGAATGAACAGGGACGGTGTACTTTGGAACGCTGCCCATAAGTAGGTCGCGCATCAGTATGCTGGTGGCGTCTTTCCCGTTCGACGATGCAAGGAAAGTGCTCATTGTGCCGTGAATGCTCATCACTCCGGCGCACGACAACAGTCCGTGCAAGGTTGTTATGTCGCTGAATCCGACAACCCATTTTGGGTGGGCAGCCAAATCAGTAAGTGCCAGTTCGTCAACCAATTGAATGCTGCCATAACCGCCTCGGTTGCAGATGATGGCCTTGATGTCGGGGTTGTTGATGGCCCAGCGCACATCAGCGGCACGCTCCGCGGCTGTTCCAGCGTATTTTGTGGCGTAAGTCTTGTCGGCATTTGGCCCGATAACAGGCTCCAGCCCCCAACTACGCAGCACATCGGCTGCCTTTTCAACGTTTTCCATCGGTGTTGAGTACGATGGCGAGATGAGCGCCACCTTGTCGCCTTTCTGCAGGAACGGCGGCGTCACGCACATGAGCGGCTCGGCGTCAGAGGTTACCACAATCTCCTTTGTGACAATTACTTCTCTCTCTTCAATAATCACCTCATCGTCGTCCTTGTTGCACGATGTTGTGCATGCCGCTCCGCAAACTATGAGGGCGGCGGCTGATATCCAGCGGTTTAACTTTCTCATATTCGTTTATTTTTCTTCCTGTCGAGGAGTTATTTAATTTGGCAATAGTACACTTTTGCCTTGTAACTAGCAACTTATATAAAACAAAAAAGAGAACCCATAATTGGGTTCTCTTTTTTTGAGTGGTGCCACCGGGAATCGAACCAGGGACACAAGGATTTTCAGTCCTTTGCTCTACCAACTGAGCTATGGCACCCTCGTGCTTAAGAGCGGTGCAAAAGTACAAAAAATTCTTAATCGCCAAAATGTTTGAAGAAAAAAGTTGAAATCGGCGGAAAATGCTAGGAAACACTGTAAAAGCAGGCGTTTTGATTATTCCTTACTGCTCCTGAAATACCCCAAACTCTTCACCACTGCGTCAAAATCGTAGTATTTAGCCATCACAAAGTCGCCGCTGCTCAAGAGCAGGTAGAAATTGTCGGGGTCGGGGGTGGCGGATTGCGGAAGGCGGCGCTCAAAGGCCTTGTACCACACTTCGCGGCCGTCGTCGGTGGTGACCGACAGCGAGTATATTGGCTGCGTGGCGGTTATCGAGTCGATTTGCGACTGCGGAAGTTGCACATAATCAGTAAAATCCTTGCGGGTGAACTGCGCCACGTAGTGTTCAAGTTTGTCGGCGTCGGCATCGGTGATTTTCAGGCCGACGGGGTACGAGAAAATCTCGCTTTGGCGGCCTTTATGCTTGATAACGAATGAGTTTTCGGGTTTAGCGGTGCTGTTGAAGATAATCTGCCGAATGCGGTCGGGTTTGACGGCAAAAATGGTGCGGCTCTTCCAGTCGGCAGCGCCCGACAGGCGCAGAACCGACAGAAAACGGTTGTAGCCAGGCACTTCCACGGCAAACACACGGTCAGAGCCAGCGGCCCAGGCATAGCACTCGCCGTTGGCAGCAAACAGTAACTTATAGTGCGCCAGCGTTTTGCGTCGGCTGTTGATTTTGATTGTGTAGCCGCTTTTATCCATTTCGGCAATCATCTTTTTGGCATCGGCTTTGGCCACTGGCTTGGTGATGCTGATGTCGTGCACCGCTTTCAGCAGAACGGGCACAAGATCGGTGCGGGCGGGTGTCTGGCCATCGACAAGCCACTGACCGTCAGCGCGTTGCAACTCAACACCGCCGCCAGCGTTAGAGATTGAAATAAGTGCGACGGCAGCCGTATCTTTAACCATTAATCGCTCTTCGCGTCCGCCGAAAGTCGATTTCCGATTGCTCAAAACCACTGCCAGCGTTGCCGCCAGAAGCACGGCAAACGCAATCAGCAACCGAGCGTTTTTTGTATTCATTGGTAGCGGCGTTTTCTTAATGCGTTGAATATGAATCCGAAAGCCACAATTATTAAAACTGGAACTACAACATTCAGCATCTGCCAGGTGGTGCGCTGTTCGGTGATTTTGGCGCGGTTCAGCATCCGCAGTTTGAACTCTTTCGAACGGCTTTCCATCAACTCGTCGAACCCGCACAAGTAGTTTATCGCGTTGAGCAGAAATTCCTTATTTCCAAATGTTTGGCGTGTGTAGCGGTCGTAGCCGAGCGGCAGCGGCTCACGCTGATCGCCGTTCTGGCGGAACTGCTGGCGGATGATGTCGCCGTCAGAAATCACAATCATCCGCGTGGCGGCGCTTTCACGGCGGAACTGCTGGCGGCTGAAACCATCAATCTGCAGCGGACGATTCGCGAAAGCGCTGCGGAACTCACCTTCGAGCAGCACCCCGACGGCCAGCCCTGAGTGCGTAAATGCTTCAGGCGCAATGCGTTCGCTGATTATCGACAAATCGACTCGCGCGGGAAGCGGAACTACGCGGCAGTTGGCAGATGCGGCCAACAGAATGCTCTTCGCCACGCTCGCATCGCGCCCGACGGTGTCGATTGAACTGGCGAAATCGATGCGAATCATATCCAAATTCTTGGTGAGCGGATGGTTGGCTGCGGGCGTGATGATGGGCGAGAAAACCCACGGCGCTGGCGCAAACTGCGGCGGCTGCCCCACCAGGGCGGTGTTGACGGGGACGACGGCGCACTGCATATCCTGAACCAGATTGGCATTGATGCGCACACCGTAGTTGAAGAGCAGGTCGTCGAGATTCAGGTCCAACTGCATTGCCTGCACTTCGCGCCCGTGCGACAGGCTGTCGATGCTGGCTGTGGTATTGTCGATGAGCCAGAGCACGCGGCCGCCAGCCATCACATATTGGTCAATCATAAATTTTTCGGCATCGCTGAATCGCGAAAGCGGCTGCGCAACCACAAGGGCGCGGTAGGTGAGCCGCCCTGCCGAGTCGGTGCTGGCAAGTTCGGGCGCGGCGTCAACCTGGCGCAGAGTGTAGAATTTGCCGAGCGTGTAGGCCATATCTTCCATCTGCTCGGGCGTGAGTTCGCCGTGGCCGCGCAGGAAGCCGATGACGGGCGCTTCGGGCGTGAGCAGTTGGTTGATGGCGAACGTCAGGTCGTATTCGAGCGATTGAATCGATGTCTGCAGATTGGCTTCGGCCGATGCCGAAACGTGATTTTTCAAGATGTTGACGGCCACATCGCGCCCAGCGTACGACACAATGATGCCAGGGAAGATGAGTTTCTGCGCCGTGCTGCCGTCTTTTTCCTTGATTTGAAGATTGGTGGGGTCGAGCCCCTTCTCGTAAAGTTCGCGGAAAACGCGCTCGCGGCCTTGCTGGTTGGGGTTTTCGGCAGGGTCGATGAACTCATACTGGATGTTCTCGCCACCGTATGCACGGAACTCGTCGAGCATCTCGCGCACCGAGTTCTGAAGGCGCTGGAACCCAGCGGGCAGGTCGCCATCGAGATAAACGCGGAACAGAATCTCGTCGTCAATCCGCTGCAGCATCTGCTTTGTGGGTTTCGAGAGCGAGTAGCGGCGGTCGGCGGTCAGGTCGAAACGCGCGTGGAAGTACGACGACAGAATGCCAATCATCAGCAGAATGGCCACCTTGACGGCCGTTTCAATTGTGAGTTGTTTTCGCATAGCCGTCTATTTTTTGTCGAGTTTGAGTTTGTATTGCGTGAGCAGCACAAAGAACGCCGCCGTGCAGACGAAATAAACCAAATCGCGGGTGTCGGCCACGCCGCGGCTGATTGAGCGGTAGTGCTCATCGATGCTCAAAGCGCTCATAATCTGACCGATACCGCCGAAAGCGTCGCCCGCCACATCGAACCCCATATAGAAAACAAAGGTGATGACGATGGCCAGCAGAAACGCAACCACCTGACTATCGGTGAGCGACGAGCAGAAGCACCCGATGCTCACATAGACCATTGCCAGCAGCACCAGCCCGATGTAAGAGCCCCACGTGCCACCCGTGTCGATGTTGCCCGCAGGATTGCCCAGCACGTAAACCGACAGGAAATATATCAGCGTTGGCGCGATGGCGATGAGCGCGATGGCCAGCGATGCCAGATTCTTGCCCAGAACCAGTTGGGTTTCAGTGAGCGGGCGTGTTTGCAGCAGGTCGAGCGTGCCCGTTTTGCGCTCTTCGGCGAAACTGCGCATTGTGATGGCGGGAATCAGAAACAGAAACAGCCACGGCGCCAGCCCGAAAAGTCCGTCGAGCGTGGCGTAACCGCCGTCGAGCACATTGTTGCCGCCAGGAATCACCCAAAGAAACAACCCAGTGGCTATCAAGAAGATAAGAATGGCCAAGTAGCCCATCACTGAACTGAAAAAGACGGCCAACTCTTTTTTGAAAACTGCAAACATTGTTTCAGAAGTTTTGCGGCGAAGATAAGAAAAGGTTGAATTTTACAATCGCTGAATCAGAGGGTTTGTGAGATGGTTGCCGGCAAGATTAAAATCAAAACAGCTCCACCCTACCCCTACTGTTTCAAAAAATGAAACGCATTGAGGAATTTGATGCGGTGGCCGTGGGCAACGTGAAGGTCGGGAGTGGGCTGCATCAGCTTGACAACAGCCTCGCAGATGTCGTCGGGCGAGTAGCCGCAAATCTCGTAGAGCTCGTGCGAGGCACCGTGCTCAACAAACTTGTCGGGGATGCCGAGACGCACCACGGTGGCCGTGAAATTATGGTCGGCCATAAACTCAAGAACAGCGCTTCCGAAGCCGCCCTGAAGCACTCCGTCTTCTATGGTGACGATTTTGTTGAACCGTCTGAAAACACTGAGCAACAGCTCTTTATCCATCGGCTTCACGAACCGCATATCGTAATGTGCATAGTCGATGCCGTGGGCCAAAATCTTATCAGCAACCTCGTTGACAAAATTGCCGGTGTTGCCGATAGTGAGAATGGCCACATCGGAGCCTTCGCGGATGGTTCGCGCCTTGCCCACGGGGACGAGCTCAAACGGCCCGTGCCAGTTGTTGCCGGGCGCTTTTCCTCGCGGGTAGCGGATAGAGAACGGCCCCGACGGCTTATACTGCGCGGTGTACATCATATTGCGGAGCTCGTGCTCGTCCATCGGAGCGGCAATGGTCATATTCGGGATGCTGCGCATAAAGGCGATGTCGAAAGCGCCGTGGTGTGTCGGACCGTCGGCGCCAACAATGCCGGCCCGGTCGAGGCAGAAGACGACGTTGAGGTTCTGCAGGGCCACATCGTGGATTATCTGGTCGTAGGCGCGCTGCATAAAGGCAGAGTAGATGTTGCAGAACGGCACCA
>JAEEPS010000002.1 GCA_016284875.1 Salinivirgaceae bacterium
ACTTGTTGTGGCCGAGAATCTTGTTGGCCCCGGAATGATGATGGCAAGCTGCGGCATTGCTTACGTGATGCGCTACATCCGCGCACAGATGGAAGGCGGCTGCGAGATGGGCTTCTACCCCAACCAAGCCAAACAGATTGCGCTGCAGACAATGCAGGGCGCCGTGTCGCTGCTGAAAGAAACCGGCTGGCATCCCGAAGAAGCCATCGACAAGGTTACAACCCCTGGCGGCGTAACCATCAAAGGTCTGAACGAACTGGACCACGCCGGATTCAACAGTGCCGTTATCCGCTCGCTGAAAGCAGGACTGAAATGAAAGGTCTGAAGGCGAAAGCTTAGAGTCTAGGGACTGAGATAATTGAATGGCTCTGGTACACGCGGAAAGTGTGACCGTGAAATGTTATCAGCACCCCCTATCGGGGACGTTCATTATCCTTGCGAATATCATCAATCCACTTCCCCACCACGGGCGCGGAATAGCCGAATAATTGGTCGATGGCTTCGGCTGGCGTGTCGGCAAACTGAACCATTGCGGCGTGCTGCGGCAGAAGCATCTTCTCACTGACCATAAACTCGAGTTGGGCCTTCAGGTGATTGTAGAAACCATTGATATTCAGCACTACAAGCGGCTTTTTGTGGAATCCCAACTGTCCGCCCGACAAGATTTCGAACATCTCATCCATTGTGCCGAAACCGCCAGGCAGAACCACGAATCCGTCAGAAAGGCGTTCCATTGTGGCCTTGCGTTCCTGCATTGTGCTCACGGTGAGCATTTTAGCCAATCCCGACTGCGCCAGTTCGCGGCCAGCCAAAAATTCGGTGATGACGCCCGTCACCTTGCTGCCGCCTGCCATTGCGGCTTCGGCCACGCAGCGCATCAGCCCAACGTTGGCGCCGCCGTAAACCAAATCCAAGCCGCGCGCGGCAAGCAATGTGCCAAATTCGGCGGCAACACGCTCATATTCAGCGTTTGAGCCACGGTTCGAAGCACAAAAAACGCAGACGGTTTTCATTGCGTGCGATTATTTGTTGTTGCAGTGTATCAGCCTGAGAGTGTGTCCCATACGCTCTTTTTTGGTGCGCATATAGAACTCGTTGTATTTGTTCGGCTCAATCTCAATTGGCACATTCTCAACCACTTCGAGCCCATAGGCTTCAAGTCCGATGCGCTTCACGGGATTGTTGGTCATCAGCCGCATCTTGCTCACGCCCAACTCGCGCAGAATGCTCGCCCCCACCCCATAATCGCGCTCATCGGCGTCGAAACCCAGGTGGATGTTGGCATCGACGGTGTCGTAGCCGTGTTCCTGCAACTCGTAGGCCTTGATTTTGGCCATCAACCCAATGCCGCGCCCTTCCTGATTCATATAGATAATGACGCCTTTGCCTTCTTTATCAATGGTTTGCATCGCTTTGTGCAGTTGCTCGCCGCACTCGCAGCGCATCGAGCCGAAAATGTCGCCCGTCATACACGATGAGTGGACGCGCACCAGAATCGGTTCGTCCTTGCCCCACGAACCCTTAATCAAAGCGATGTGCTCCTTGTTATTCGACTTCTGAAGGAATGGAATAAGGCGGAAATCACCATAGGCCGTCGGCAAATGAACCTCTGGACCGCGCTCGATGAGCGTGTCCTGTTGCAGACGGTAGGCAATCAGGTCTTTGATAGTTATTATATTGAGATTAAACTCTTTAGCGATTTGTTGCAACTGCTCCATCCGTGCCATTGTGCCGTCCTCGTTCATAATCTCGATGAGCGCAGCTGCAGGATGAAGTCCTGCAAGACGGGCCAAATCGACAGCGGCTTCGGTATGGCCAGCGCGACGGATAACTCCCTTATTTTGAGCATAAAGCGGATTGATATGTCCTGGACGCGCAAAAGTCGATGGCTTTGATTCAGGGTCGGCCAAAGCCTTGATGGTTGCGGCACGGTCGGCAGCGGAAACGCCTGTGGTACAGCCTTCTATCTTATCGACCGACACAGTGAACGGCGTGCCCAAAATCGATGTGTTGTTATCAACCATGTGACCGAGTTCAAGTTCGGCGCAACGGTCGATGGTGATGGGCGCGCAGAGCAGTCCGCGGCCGTTTTTTAGCATAAAATTGACTTTCTCGGGAGTGATTTTTTCAGCGGCAATCACAAAATCGCCTTCATTCTCACGGTCTTCATCATCCACAACTATAACAAAATCACCACGTTTGATAGCCTCAATGGCCTCTGGAATCGTGTTCAGTTTTATATCGGCATTATCCATTGCATCTTGTTTTAAGATGTGCAAAAGTATGCAGAAAAAACAGAGAAAGCGAAAATTGTCTGCCGAAAGTTATGGACGCACATCTTTCTATTTAAGAGTGCACAGATACCCCAACTTATAAAAGCCGAACAGTCGCATTGATGGTTTGTTGCTCAATAAGTTGCGTTCAAGCAGACTGCGCAGCAGACGGAACTTGAATGCGACAAATCCTGTCAAATGCAGTTTTTGTAACTTGCTGTAAGTCTGCAATAACTGACTGTAATCGCGCAATTCGTCAGAATGCGCTTTTAAGTTTTCGATTCCACGTCGGGTTTTAGCAAGGAATTGCTCAGCAGTGTCAGTATCATCGTGATAGACAGGATTTTGAATATGCAGAATCGGCTCGCCAGCCAGTTGCAATTTTTCGCCAAACAAAGTGTCTTCGTGACCATAATCCACAAACGTTTCATCGAAACGGATTTGTTGAGCCAATTTACTATCAATCAGATAATTTGATGTCTTAAAACTCAGATACGGACGGGCTTCACGTTGTTTCAATGTCAGCACTTCATGAGTGATACCATATTTATATCGCAACGAATTGACATTCTGTTCATTGCCGCTTCTGTAAGCCAATCCGCCGCAAACCACTCTCACCTGCCCCATCGCATCAACGTAACGTTTCAAGAAATTGGCATCGGCAGGAAAAACATCGGCATCAAGACTCAAAATCCACTGATATTTAGCCTCTTGCAGCAGTCGGTTGCGCATTTTTGCAATATCAATTCTCTCATCGAGCAGAACAAAACGGCAATTGGGCATAGTGGCTATCTGGCTGTTTTTCTGTACAATGGTGGCATCAGTCGAGGCATCGTCAACCACTACAATCTCGTAAGCAATCTGCAAAGCGTCGGCTTGCCGCGACAACTCTGCAACTAACTGATTACAAGCGCAATTATATGTCGGTATCAGAATCGAAAGCACTTCGGTCTATTTTTAGCAAATGTATAAAAATGCCAAAAGCCGCCGCGCATTTAAGCATTTAAAACACCGCGAAATACGTATAAAAAGGTATTCAAAACATATTATTTCAATAGGTATATTTGCAGCCGATTTTAAACAGTTATAAAAACTTAATTTTCAGATTATGAGTTACAAAAGAATCCTTACCATTCAAGACATTTCGTGCGTCGGACAGTGCTCGCTGACCGTTGCGCTTCCAATCATATCGGCTTGCGGCGTTGAGACCGCAGTTCTGCCTTCGGCTGTGCTTTCGACACACACGGGCGGCTTCAAGGGCTTCACTTTCCGCGACCTGACCGAAGATATGCCTCTCATTGAACAACATTGGAACAAAGAAGGCATCAAATTCGCAGCCGTTTATACAGGCTATCTTGGTAGTACAAAGCAAATTGACTACGTTATCAGCATCATAAATTCGACACTCGAAAGTGGCGCAAAAATCGTCATCGACCCAGCAATGGCCGACAATGGCACGCTCTACTACGGTTTCGACGACGTGTTTGTAAAAGCAATGGCAAAACTCTGTGCAAAAGCCGATTACGTGCTGCCGAACATCACCGAAGCCTGCTTCATCACTGGCACCGAGTACAAAACCGAATACGACAAGGCCTACGTTATGGATTTGCTGCAAAAACTGACGGCTAACGGCGCTAAGAACGTGATTCTGACTGGTGTAAGTTACAAACCCGAAACCACAGGCGTGGTTGTTTACGAGAACGGCAACTATAACTACTACGAGCACAAGAAGATAGCACAAGGATGCCACGGCACAGGCGATGTTTACGCTTCGGCTTTTGTGGGCGCGCTGATGAACGGTAAACCTGCCTACGACGCCGCAAAAATCGCAGCCGATTACACCGTGAAATGTATCGAGAACACGCAAGACGGCTCGAACCACTGGTACGGCTGCAAGTTCGAGACTGCAATCGCTGATTTGCTCAAGATGCTGGGGAAATAATTCCTTTCCGAACAAATACAACGCAAGTCGATTCGGCTTGCGTTTTTTTTGCCAAAAAATGTGCAATTTTGGCACGCTTTAGAGCGTTTTTAAACGAAAGAAAATCAAACGATGACTCTCCGACATATATTTTCAATAGCGATTCTGCTGCTCGTAACTCTTTCTGTATCAGCGCAAGATTCCGAAAGCGAACAGCAGTATAAGGCTGCAATGCAGAACGCCAAAACCGCTTTCGATGCAAAGATGTACTCCGAAGCGCTCTACTTCTACCGCGAGGCTCTGAAAATCAAACCCGATGCAAAACTGCCACGCTATAAGATTGAGGACATCCGCACCATCTACATCGATGACGGAATAAAAGAAATTGCTGAAAACAAGCAAATTGCGCAAGAGGAAGTAAAAAAGCAGGCCGAAGCCAAAGCCGATGAACGCATTGAAAATGAGATTGAGCAAGCACAGAAAGAACTTGAGACTCTGAAAGTTGCAATGGTCATCAGCATCGATGAAGAACCCATGGTTGAGGACGATGTCGTGGAAATTGCCGATGTGGAGCCAACGCTCGAGACGAAACCGATTGAGCCTGAACCAGAGCCTCAACCCGAACCAATCGAGCCTGAACCCATTGTAACTCAACCAGTTGAACCCGTCATAGAAGAACCGAAGCCAAAAGAAAAAGCCATTGAGCAGCCTGCGCCGAAAGAAGAGACTCCTGCTCCCAAAGCCGAAGAGCCCGCTCCCAAACCTGTGCAACCTGCACCCAAACCCGCTCCTGCCAAAACTGTCAGCAAACCAACGCAAAAGCCTGTCAGTCAGCCAAAACAGATGACCGACGAGGAGAAAAAAGCATGGAAAGAAGCCGAAAAACAAAAACTCCGCCAACAATATCCCGAACAAAAAACTGTTTTGGAGTTCGAGCAGCCTGGCAAGCATATCACCCGCATTATCATGAACGTTGACAATGAGATAACCGTTTATCTAAAAGTCAAACACAATTGGGGCGCAACTTTTTTCTTTGTGGAAGAAATAGGCGAAGATTTGCGAAGCATCGACGAGGTTTCTTTCAACAAAAAGACTAATCTGCAAAACTATGGACATTAAATTCTACCAATACATCGACGCCACGCCCGAGGACGTGTTCATGTCGCTAACCAACCCGCGCTCAATCGAGTTGTGGAGCAGTCTGCCAGCCGATATGAGTGCCGAGGAAGGTTACGAATTCTCAATTTTCGACGGCGATATTGTCGGTCGAAACCTGAAAGTGGTTGAAAATGAGATGCTACAGCAAGAATGGTATTTCGGAGACGAAAATGCCGAACCGTCAATCGCCACCATCAAACTACACCCCGACAAGAACGGCACAAGTGTGGAAGTGCGCCACACAAACATTCCCGCCGACGCTTTCGACAACATCAACGAGGGCTGGCGCGAATACTACATCGGCGCAATTAAGCATTTTTGCGAGGATGAGGAATAAACAAAAAAAACGTGCGAATCAAATTCATCCGCACGTTTTATCAGTATAATTGTCTGATTTATTTCAGCAATTTATTAAAATCTGATTCCGACACTTTTCGATACGATGAATAAATGTAAGACGGCGTTCCATCACCCTTGACTCCGATTAGCCTGATTGCCGTAAAACCAACAGTATTGGCTTTCAATATTTTAAGGTCAGGCATTTTATCGTCAGCAGAACTTAATACAACCGCCCTCCCGTTACTGTAAATCTGGCCACTCCTAATATACGGAATTGACGGGTCGTGGTCAACATACAACACATAATTGAAAGCAGAATCGTCAGCAAAAAAGTAACCGTCAGGACCGATTCCGATAATATCTTTCCAAAAATTCTCTTTCGACAACGTGCCATTTTGCTCAATCCTACAGCCATCAGTTTGTTCGGCGAAATAATTATTCTTCAGATACTTATCAAAATCTTCAGAAGAAATCAGTCCGTCATTGGCTGGCGATGGAATGCCGTTGCTGTCTATTGTGAATTTTGCGTCTTTACTGATTGCGATTGTTTCGTCGTCGTCTTTGCTGCACGCTGAAAACAGCACCGCCAGTGCTGAAATTAGAATTAGTTGTTTTTTCATAAAAAAGTAAAATTTAGGTTATTCGTAAATCTTATGCTGTCCCGCTAAAAGCGTGTTTTTCAGCAGACTAATGATAGTCATTGGGCCGACACCGCCTGGAACGGGCGTAATGTAACTGCACAGGGGCGCCACCTCATCGAACTTGACATCGCCTTTGAGTTTGAAGCCCGATTTGGTTTCGGTCGAAGGCAGACGGTGGATTCCAACGTCGATTACTACGGCGCCTGGCTTAATCATATCGGCGGTTACAAACTCGGGCTTGCCGATTGCAACTATCAGAATATCAGCGCGGCGGCAAATCTCTTTCAGATTTTTCGAGCGGCTGTGGCAAATGGTTACGGTGGCGTTGCCTGGGTTCGATTTGCGCGACATCAGCAGACTGATTGGCGTGCCGACAATGTTGCTGCGGCCCAAAACAACGCACTCTTTCCCCTCTGTTTCAATATTATAGCGTGCCAACAACTCCATAATTCCTGCTGGTGTTGCAGGCAAGAATGCAGGCAGGCTCATCGCCATACGGCCTGTGTTGATTGGGTGGAAACCGTCAACATCTTTGCGGTAGTCGATTGCCTCGATAACTTTATTCTCGCTAATATGCTTTGGCAAAGGCAATTGCACAATCAGACCATCCACATTTGGGTCGGCATTGATTTCGGCGATTTTGGCAAGCAGTTCGGCCTCGGTAATATCGGCAGGGAACCGCACATCGGTGGATTCGAAGCCCACAGCGTGGCACGTCTTGATTTTGCTGTTCACGTAAGTGGTGCTGGCACCATCGTCGCCCACCTGAATCACAGCCAGATTGGGGCGTTTCTGCCCGTTTTTCACCATCTCCTCAACCTGCTGAAGAATTTCAGCCTGCATTTGCTGGTTTATTGCCTTTCCGTCAATTAGTTGCATATTTCTTGAGTTATAAGTTTTAAGTTTAGGTATAAGGTACAAGTTATAAGTTTAATATGCTAGGTGTTGAGTTCGTACAAATATTCCACTTCGTAATTCGTAATTCAAAATTCGTAATTTACTAATGCCTAACTCCTAATTCCTACATCCTAAATAATTTACATTCTTCCTCTCATATTTTTCATCTGGCTCATCATCTGCGCCATTCGCTTTGCGCCGTTGCCGCCGCTCACCATCTTCATCATCTTGCTGGTGTCCTCAAACTGCTTCATCAGGCGGTTAACTTCCTGAATCGAAGTGCCGCTGCCTGCAGCAATGCGCTTGCGTCGGCTACCGTTGATAATGGCGGGAGTTTCGCGCTCGGCAGGTGTCATCGAGCCGATTATGGCCTCAATGCCCTTGAATGCGTTGTCATCGATATCCATATCCTTCACGGCCTTGCCGATTCCTGGAATCATCGACGCAAGGTCTTTCAGGTTGCCCATCTTCTTCACCTGATTGATTTGCGACAGGAAGTCGTTGAAATTGAAGGTGTTTTTGGCAATTTTCTTCTGAATGGCGCGGGCCTCTTCGGCATCGAACTGCTCCTGTGCACGCTCGACCAACGACACAATGTCGCCCATACCCAAAATGCGGTCGGCCATACGGTCGGGGTGGAATACATCGAGAGCGTCCATTTTCTCGCCCATTCCTACAAACTTGATTGGCTTGTTCACCACCGAACGGATTGAAAGCGCCGCACCACCTCGGGTGTCGCCGTCGAGTTTGGTAAGAACAACACCGTCGAAATCGAGTCTGTCGTTGAACTCTTTGGCTGTATTCACCGCATCCTGTCCCGTCATCGAATCGACAACAAACAAGGTCTCGTGCGGCGTGACGGCCTTTTTAATGGCGGCAATCTCGTCCATCATCTGCTCATCAACAGCCAGACGACCCGCCGTATCGACAATCACAAGGTCGAAGCCTTCCTGCTTCGCATATTTGAGTCCGTTGGTGGCAATCTGCACGGGATTTTGGTTGCCTTCCTCAGTATATACCTCAACGCCAATCTGTTGGCCCAAGACTTTCAACTGGTCGATAGCGGCAGGACGATAAACGTCGCCCGCAATCAAAAGCGGCATCTTTCCGCGCTTGGTTTTCAGGCGGTTAGCGAGTTTTCCGCTGAAGGTTGTCTTACCCGAACCTTGCAGACCCGCAATCAGAATAACTGTCGGATTGCCCTTCATGTTGATATCCTCCGCCGTCGAGCCCATCAGTTCAACCAACTCGTCATGGACAATCTTAATCATCAACTGCCCAGGCTTGATTGACGTTAACACATTCTGTCCCAGCGCTTTCTGCTTAACGGTATCGGTGAATGTCTTTGCGGTTTTGTAGTTGACGTCGGCGTCGAGCAGGGCTTTGCGCACCTCTTTGAGCGTTTCGGCAACGTTTATTTCGGTGATTTTGCCTTCGCCCTTCAGAATCTTGAAAGAGCGTTCGAGTTTATCTGACAGATTTTCAAACATTTTCTTGAATTGTTACTATTTTTTAACGAAAGGCAAAGGTAACATAAATTCGTTAACAGAAAGATTGAGCGGGGATTGAATGTGGTAGCAAAACATTTCGTATAAATCGATTCTGTTTAAACACGCAGGGCTGCCATAATATGGCAGCCCTGCCTTTTAAATCAAAATTCCATGCGGGTATCCATCAATGCAATCCTACGCTAGCGATAGCGCCCAATATCATTAATATCCAAACGGTTATGGCAGAAAGAACCCAAACACCAGCAAAACAGAGTCCGACAATGCCGCAAATGCGCCCTGCGTTGGCGTTCTTGGCCGAACTTTCGGTATATTTTGCTGGGGATTCGTCGTAGAGAGTTTTTGCTTTTTTGGCAAACACAATCGCCAGAATACCCAACACAATTCCTATCACCGCGCCAAAACCGCAGCAAATGCACGCAATACTCAAAATGCCCATTACCAGAGCCGCGCTCGAATTTGGCAACTGCTCGCCGCCAACATTCAGATTTTCAATACGTTCTTCCATAACTCAAAAGATTTTAATTATGTAATTCACTGTTATAATGACGATGTTCAAAACGAAAAGTGACACCAAAATGCGACTTCCGTGCCGAAATTTGAAAAATAAATGCAAAACAAGGAAAACGAACATCAGAATCAGCGGAATCAGAGCGGGAAACATTGCAATACTCTCGCCTATCTTGCCTTCAAGCAACAATTTAAGCGCCCGCTGACATCCGCACCACGGACATTCAAAACCCAAATATTTCTTGTAGAAACAAGGAATGTCGAAATTGTAACGGATGCCGAACATACCAACCTCCCGCTCTATTCACTTCCGCTCGGGCACATTCACGTTCCGTCCCATCACCTCGCGAGCCTCTTTGGCGTACTGATGCAAGCGGCCCCAATTGTCGGACTTGATTGGCTCAATCACCCCTGCCTCAACATCGGCCACAGGTACAATATAAAACAGACGCTTGTCGCCAACTTTCGGATAGTGGACATACGTGAGTTGATAGTCGGCTTCGATTTTCGGTTTCTGGCCATTACGCTTTGTAAGTTTGATGTTTACGACTGTCGCACCATCGCGCGGGGCGGTGCGTTGCGCACTCACAAAATTGCCCAACGAATAAACCAAAAACTGATTGGCGGCGGTGTCCATCTCCATTGGTTGCAACACGTGCGGGTGCGAGCCAATTATCAAGTCAACACCTTGTTTTTTAAGCATTTCGGCTTGCTGTATCTGCGTGCGGCTTGGCATTGTGTCGTACTCAATGCCCCAATGCATACAAGCGATTATCAAATCAGGATTCTGCCGTTTGGCAGCGGCTATATCGCTGATTATATTCTGTTTGACAATGCGATTAACAACCGTACCCTTCGGGGTTGGCAGTTCGTTGGTGCCGTAGGTGTAGTTTAAGATGGCCAGTTTCAAACCTTTAACGTTGTAAATCAGCGGATAAGTGCGGCGCCACTCGGCCGAATCGTGGAATGTGCCAGTATGCGTAATCTTCAATGAATCAAGCACATCGAGCGTGCGGGCAACACCTTTCAGACCACCATCGCAAGAGTGATTGTTGGTGGTAAGCAGAATGTCGAAACCGCAATCGCGGACAGCCGTGGCCAACGGGTCGGGCGACGAGAACTGCGGATAGCCCTTGTATGGCGGTCCAGCAAACGTAACTTCCAAATTAGCAACCGCCAAATCGGCTTTTTCAACATACGGACAGATATAGCGGAAGCAGTCGGTGTAGTCGTAGGTTTTGGTTGAATCGTTGTAGGCGGCGGCAATCTGCGAGTCGTGGCCCATTATGTCGCCCGCAAATAGCAGAGTTACAACCGAATCGGCCGTTTGTGCGCTTGCAAAAGTGGCAACCGACATTGCCGCAACAAGCAAAATATTTTTCAGTCTAATCATCATATGTCAAACTCTCAATCCTTCAATTATTCAACAACTTACTTCTTACGATAGATATTCAGGAACACTGGCAAGTGGTCGCTGTAGCCTCCCAAATACTTGTAACCAGCGTAGGTGCGATAAGGCTTGAATCCGACATTAGTGTCATCTGCCTCTAGCAGGAACGGCGGATTGAACACGCGCGCATCGTCTTTCGTGGTGGTAAGCGGACCATTGCCGTCGAGCAACGAGCCACTGATTATCATCTGGTCGAGAATGCCCCAGACACCATCGTATTTATGTGTGCCCCAACCTTTTACAAACTGCATATAGTATGCCAAATTGTATAGCCGCGATGTCTCAATGGTTGAGAAATCGGTCTGCGCCTGCAACTCAACGCAGACGCTGTTGTTGTCGGGATAGTCGTTCAAGTCGCCCATTATCAGAATTGCAGCACGCTGATTATCAGCCTGAAGCGAATCAACTTTCGAGCGGACAATCTTTGCCACTTCGCGGCGCAATTCATCGGTTTCAGTCTGCCCGCCCCATCGCGACGGCCAGTGATTGACAAAGACGTGCAGCGTGTCGCCGTGGACGGTGGTACCTGACGCCATAATTATATCGCGCGTGCCTCGGCCGTTCTTGTTCACATACACAGGGATATATGACACGTTGAATGGCTTAAAACGCTTCGGCTGGTAAAGCATAGCCACATCGATTCCGCGGCTGTCAGGCGACTCTTTATGCAAGAATTTATACTCAAACCGCCGCAGGTTCGAACTGTTCACAAGGCTCTCAATCACCTGCCGCGACTCAACCTCACACAGCCCCACAATATCGGGCGGTGTCCAACCGCCAACGGCCGTTATCACTTTGGCAATCTGAGCCCGTTTGGTGTAGAAACGTTGCTTGGTCCAGTGTTTTTCGCCATCGGGTGTGAACTCATCGTCATTTTTAAGCGAATCGTTCTCAACGTCGAAAAAGTTCTCGCAGTTGTAGAACATCACACGCAGATAACGCTCGTTTTCAATCGCTTGACGCAGATCTTCGGGCAACTCTGTACTTTGCGAAAAAGCCGCAAACCCAATTAGTAACAATAATAATATGGTCAGTGTACGTTTCATTGCTCAATCCTTTCATAAGCGCCCAAATCGGGCAGACTGTCGCGCACAACGCCATCCAAATCAAGCGGAAAATCAATCAGATAAGCAGCATTGCCTTTATCCTTCGCCGCCGACAGAGTATCAAGATGGAAATCACCTTCGGCAGGATTGACAAAGCGTGGCAGATCAGTCGGCTCTGTTATCACATTGACAAACAGACTCGTGTCGCTAATATCAAACTGCGGATTGATTTTGAGCATACAATTTTCGAACTTGAAATTGAAAACCGTATTTTCATCTAAATCTATAGACCTGTCAATCACCAGTTCGGAAGTGAGCGAGCCGTAAATTATGCTATTGGCAAAATGCGCGTCAAAATCAAAGATGTTAAATGTGTCTTTACTTGAATAATAATTGTTGAAGACCAACAACGGCATTGTATGGCGCGCCGTGAAATTGGCAAGCGTAGTATGCACAAAATTGTATTTACCGCCCAATGTGAGCGCTGCCGCATAGTAGTCGCAATTGTATATCACTGTGTTGTAGACATTTAAATTGGTCGTCTGCGCATAAATACCTGCAATTGCCATGTTTTCAATCACCGAGTTCGAGAGCGTCAGTGTGGTTTCATCGTCAATGTGGTTATCAATCTGAATGCCCTTGGTTCCATTTCTGATAATAGCATAATTGATTGTATTTCCACTACTTCCGGTCAAGATATGGATATTGCCGAAATAGTACATATTTCCATCAATCTTAACTGTAGCACCCCACTGCCCTGCTTTGTCCTTGTAGTATTTTTCAAGTCTATCACCCTGAAAAACAACCGGTTCGTCTTTTGTCCCGTTCACTCGAATTTGCCCGGCTACAATCAAGCTCGAATTGTTGTGAAAATGAACCTGAACGCCCGGATCGATATCGAGAGTGCAAAGGCTGTCCACCATCACCGAATTATAGATAAGGTATGGCTTGTCGTTTACCCAATGTGTGTTGCCGATTAACGAATCGTTGTAGAAATGCACATCCTGTCCGAATGCCATCAGTTTGACATCCTGCACGTTACCATTCGTATTGAATTGAATCGAATCAAGCACGAGAATTGGCGAATCGCTGTTTTGCGGGTCAACTGTAACCTCAACAAAGATGTAGGCACTATCATTTCCACGGATTTCAAGATCAGTATAATTATTGGTCGCCACACCATCGATATTCAAACGGTAATAACCTTTGTCGGCAAGCGAAACCGATGTTCGAACGGCTTCCTTATTGCGGTTGTAAACTCTGAATTGCTTTGTGGCAGAGCCGATTGTGGTGAAAACAGTGTCGAACTTGATAGTATCTTCCGAGAATTCAAGACGCGCCGATGGTGAATCGGTGAATTTTCCGTCATCGTGACACGATAACAAAACGCCACCGCACAATAAAAGACCGCACAAGTGGTTAAACCTCATAACAGTTTTTTCTTACGCTAACGCTGAAGGCGAACCGTTATTGCTCGGTTCAATCCTCGTCGCTCTGAATAAAGGCCGTGTAGGTGTACTCGTTCTGCACCTTGGCGCCGGCAAGCAAAATGATAACAGTTTTCTCCGAGCCATCCTTCGCCAAAATGTTTGTCTCCTTGCGGACACCAACCACTTTGCGCTTTTCGGGATGGAGCAGATTCACCATAAACTCGTCCTCGTCTTTCGTGTAGTTGCGGAACAGCATCTTGATGTTCTTGCCCAGAACTTCGGTGCGCGAATAGCCCCAAAGTGTTTCGGCTGCACGGTTGAAGAACTCAACATCGCCCGACTGGTTGATGGTGACAATGGCATCGTGGGCGCCTTCGAGAGTCTTCTCGTTGCGGACTTTGATTTTCTCAATCTCCTGGAACTGAGCCTTAACCTCGCGACGGGCTTCTGCCAATTTCTCCTGTAAATCGTTCTCGTTAGCCTGCAATTCTGCTTTCTGCTTCTGTATCAGTTCATTCTGCTGTTGCGATATCTGTTCAATTCTCTTTTGCTCACTAATGTCGTGGCCAATAGCCACCACTTTTGATATCTCGTCATACATGTTTCGAACCGGAGTATAGAATACCTCAAGCCACTTTGTTTCGCCTTTGGCTGTAAGCAGTTTCGCATAGCCTCGGTACGACTGTCCGGTTATTATATTGTTCCAAGTCGATTCCGATTCGTTCTGCTCGTCCTCACCCATGAAACTTAAAACGCTGTACTCCGCCAAATCCTCAGTGTTGTAACCGGTCATGTCGACAAACTTCTGATTATAATTAATCATGCGGCCGCTCGGAGCGAATTCAACTTTAATGCTTGATTCGTTAACGGCTTTGATCTGGTTTTCAATATCAAGGTTTTTCTCTTGCTGCTTGGTTATGTCAACGCCAAGGAACAATATTTTCTCAACATTCTGCATACTGTTTCGCACACAGGTGTATGTTGCCATTGTCCAAATATCTTTGCCACTTTTAGTTACAAGTTTCATTGCGCCTTCAAAATGCTTGCCGCCCTTCGAGAGGTTATCCCAAACATCATTGAATCGAAGTTTGTCATTCTCATTGATAAACATCGATATATGATGACCTTCAACTTCCGAGTTAGATGAATAACCGAGTTTCTGAAGGAATTTCACATTGGCGTAAACCAATATTCCGTTCAAGTCGAATTCTGCACGGAGCATTGTGTGATTTACTGAATTTGTGAAACTTATGAATTCCTCGGCTTGTTTTGTAGCCTCTTCCTGAGTGGCTTGCAACTCCTCCATATTCTGGCGCATCTCCTCTTCCTGCTGCGAAAGACGGTCGGCCTGCTCCTGCGAATCGGTTAGAAGTTTGGTGGTGCGCATATTGATTTTCACTGTCGAAATAGTTGTGGCGATACTCTCGGCAACCTTCTCAACAAATTTGATGACATACTCTGCAAACGGATGGAACGATGACAACTCAAGCACACCATGAATATCGTCGTTGACCTTGAGCGGAACAATCAGCAGCACGCGCGGATTTGCTTCGCCCAAACCTGATGTTACTTCGATGTACTCCTCGGGAACTTCATCGAGATAGATTGTGCTTTTCTCGTATGCAGCACGGCCAACCAAGCCTTCCGACAACTCAAGGCGCTTCTGGCTATATTTTTTGCGTCCGTATGCAAAATGCGCAATCAGTTCAAAATGAGAATCTTGCTCAATTTCATCGTTAAGAATGAAAAATCCGCCCTGAACGGCGTCAATATATTCGCTCAACTGGCTGATAACCTCAAAAGCCAACTTGTTGATATCATTATTGTTGTTTCGAAGAATCTCGCCAAACTTAGCCAAGCCGCCGGCTGTCCAGTTTCGCTGCTCGTCCTCCTCTTTGCGCTTCAGTTCCTCCTGCTTGTTGTGCTGCAGATTGTCGCGCAATTCTATCATGATGTTACCCAGCGCGTTACCTTTTTCTGGTACGTATTCGCTGTTCAGATTTCCTTTCGACAACTCCTCAGCGAAATTGAACAGATTCTTCTGGCTGTTGTCTTTGTATGTCTCCAAATCGTAGAGTTTTTCAGCCACATGGTAAGTGTATTTTCCAACAATCCAACCTGCTCCAAAAAACACCAACGGCAAAAGAGATATAATGAGCAAATGTGGTTTATCAACATTGAACTGTATCAGATTGGTCAATGTAAAAATTTGTCCGTTCTCTCTGAATACCAACACGTAAGCCAATACTGCAATCGCTACACCCAAGCCTAAACCTATAAGCGAAAACTGGAAAACCGTGTTGGTTATATTCTTTTTAACAGAATTTTTCTTCATATCGATATGTTTATGTTCAAACGTTAAAATACAAACGTTCAAATTTAATAATTAAGGCTAGTTTTAAACACCAAACCGAAGTTTTTTTTTGACAATGGCTGATTTTTTACAATCGCATCTGTTTACACATAATGCCGATGACAAAATCAAAGCCAACTATTGGTTTTTCATTCCGTTGATTACCAACCGAATAACTTCTTCTTTACGGTTGTTGATAAATTCCGTTTTTTCGGCTTCGGTTGAGCCCGACAAATCGCTGTAGATGGGTAGCACAACAAAGTTGAACACCGTGAGCGACACAATGTTGAGCACAAAATCGACAGTTCCAATCGGGCGGATGGTGCCCTTCTGCACTTCGGCTTGCACCACGCTGTCAATCAGGCCGAAAACGTTGTTGTGCGACGTATTCTGCATGAAATATATGTAGGCCGACTGCAGCCGTTCCTTGTTGCATAGCAACTCGTTGATGACGAAAAACGGCAGGCGAGAGTTGGCTGTCAGGAAATCGAAATAGGCGCCGATGGTGCTGCGAAGTTTGTCGGGAAAATCCGCATTTTGCTCAAGCAACGGCTCCTGCAAGGTTGTCAGAATGGTCTCCACCTTGCCGTTGAAAACCTGCAGGAAAAGATTCTCCTTGGTGCGGAAATAGTAGTGCACAAGCGCCTGATTGCACCCTACCCGACGCGCGATGTCAGTTGTTGATGTGCCCGCGAAACCTTTCTCCAGAAAAAGGTCTTCGGCCGCCATCAGTATCTCATTTTCAAGATTTTGCTCCTTGCTCATCGTTGCATTTTTTTAGATGTTTTGCGGTCAGGCCTCTGCTTCGGCAAGTTGCTCCTTGCAGTTCTCAATCATAAAGTGCAGACGGTTGAATACATTGGCTTCCGATGTACTGCTGTCGAAATCAAGGAACAGAAGGCTCATCTGCGGATATACCTGCTTGATTTTCTTTTCGATACCTTTTGAAATAATATGGTTGGCGATGCAGCCGAAAGGTTGCAGACTCACCACATTCTGAACTCCGTGCTCCGCAAGGTGGCATATTTCGCCAGGCAGCATCCAGCCTTCGCCAAAGTCGGCGGCAGAGTTGATGACCTGCTCCGAGAGTTTGCCAATCTCGAAAATGCTTGCAAACGGACGGTAATAAGGGAACGGCTGACAGATGCGGTCGTACTTACGCATGCAACTCAAAAGCAGCGCGTGCAGTCCGTCGCTAATCCATTGTGGATTAGTTTCTTTCTTGATGTTGTAACGGCGATTGTAGTGACTGTTGACAAACGATGTCGAGAAGAATGTAATCAGTGCGGGCGGCACCACCTCAACCCCATGCTCAATGAGCCATTGGGTTACGAACTTGTTGCTGAACCCGTTGTATTTCACATAAATCTCGCCCACAAGCCCGATGACAGGCACACGCTTGTTCTTCTCCACAGCCGCCGTAAAATCGGCCACAGCCTGCTTCAGAAGCCGCTTCAGGCCTTTGTAGTCCTTATTTTCGATGAATGGGAATGCTTCCTCAATATAGCGGTTACGAAGTTTGAAGGCCAGCCCAGGCTCCACCTCGCGCACTGCCGCCGAATGGTACATTTTGGCAATGCAGTCGGCATAGAGAATGGCATGGACAAGAATCTTTATCACCTTTCCCCACTTAATCTCGAATCCAGGTTGGTTGTTGTTCACCCCCGCCCCCGTTGCCAGCGACAGCACAGGCACTTTGGCGAATCCGCCAGCCACCAATGCGTTCTTAATCAACGAGTAATAGTTGCTTGCGCGACATTGTCCGCCCGTTTGTGTGATGATGACAGCCGTGTTGTCAAGGTCGTATTTGCCGCTGTTGAGCGCATTGATGATGCTTCCAACCACAATCGTGGCGGGATAGCAAATGTCGTTGTTTGCGTAACGCAGACCCGTTTCGGCGGCTTCCTGATTGCCAGTGGGCAGCACCACCAGATTGTAGCCCACCAGTTTGAAAAGCGACGGCAGAAACTCCGAATAGCCCTCTGCAAAATACGGCGCGATGATGGTACGCTGACGGTCTTCCTTCTCGAAAATCTTTGTTGTGGCGAATTTGCGGTCAACTGTCGATGTTTCAGCCAGTTCGGCCTTGCACGATTCCACCAGCGAGCGGATGCGCAATCGCAGCGAACCGATATTGTTCACATCGTCTATCTTTAAGATTGTCAGGTTTTTGCCAAAACGTTTCAGTATCGCGTTCACCTCGTCGAGAATGAAGGCGTCGGGACCGCAGCCAAACGACGTCAACTCAACAAAATGCAGGTTTTTGCGCGGATACTTGCCCGCAAAATAAGCCGCCTTGAAAATACGGTTCGGGTAGGCCCATTGGCTCAATGCGTTAATCTCGTCGAACACCGTTGCGCCAAGTTCTGTGGCCACATGCTCCGTAATCACATCGATGCCCATGTAGGCGATGGCCTGCGATATTTTGTGCTCAATCATCGGGTCGGTGTGGTAGGGACGGCCAGCCAGCAGAATCACCATTCGATTCTCCCTTGTGGCCAAATCGAGCACTTCGTTGGCGCGCGCTGTAAGTTTTTGAATGTATGATGTTTGCACGTCTTTCGCCATCTCAATGGCTTTCAGCGCAACTTCGCGTTTAACGCCCAAGGTTTTCAGATAAGCCCAGCACGATTTCACCAGCAACTCACTGTCGTTGAATGTGATAACAGGCGCATCGAACGGCACTCCGCTCTTACGGGCGGGGTCCATCGAACTTTTGATGACATCAGAATAAGCCGACACAATCGGGCAGTTGAAACTGTTTTTCGACTTATCGTCCTCCTTGCGCTCGAAAACCACATAGGGGTAGAAAATTCTATCCACCTTCATATCAATCAGATTATTGATGTGGCCGTGCATCAGTTTCGCGGGGAAGCAGATGTTGTCGGCCATGATTGAGCGCAGGCCCGACTCGTAGATTTTGTTGCTCGAATTGTTCGACAGCACCACTTCGAGCCCGCAGGCCGAAAACAAGGTGTACCAAAACGGATAATTCTCGTACATTCCCAAAGCACGCGGCAGTCCAATCTTGATTCCCAGCGGTTTACCCACAGGCTCCACCTTCGGCTGACGGAAAAGCAACTTGTACTTCTCCACCATCATATTCACGCCCTTACGCTCTGATTCTGAATGGTTTGAGTATATCTTCTCGCAGTTGTTGCCCGATGCGAACGTGTTGCCGTTCGGAAAGTGGAACAACTTGACGGTGCAGTGGTTGTCGCAGCCAGGACAAGTCTGAAATTCAGACTCATACGAGTTGGCGTCTATCAATTCTGTTAACGATTTATCTGACATATTATTAATTACGAATTTTGAATTACGAATTACGAATTTGATTGGTGAATCGGTCAATCGGCGAATTGTCTGTCTTCCAATCGATTATCCGATTATACAATTCACCGATTCATCATTTTTCCTTGCTCATCTCAATGGCGTGAAGTGCGGCTCCGTAGGCGCCCATCAATTCGGGGATGTCGGTGAACGACACTTCGCAGCCAGTCAGCAGTTCGAGCGCACGCACAATTGAGTGGTTGCGGAACGTTCCGCCCTGAACCACGATATTTTCGCCCAACTCTTTGATATTCTTCAGTTTCAACACCTTGAACAAGCAGTTTTTCACCACCGAATAACTGAAACCAGCGGCAATGTCCTCAACCGCCGAACCTTCGCGCATGGCCTGCTTCACCTTCGAGTTCATAAACACGGTGCAGCGAGTGCCCAGGTCGCACGGGTGCTGCGCCATGCACGAGAGCCGCGCAAACTCATCAACCTTGTAGCCGAGCATCGTGGCAAACGTCTCAATGAACGACCCGCAGCCCGACGAGCACGCCTCGTTAATCTCAATGCGCTTGATGGTGCCGTTCTCAACAAAGATGGCCTTCATGTCCTGACCACCGATGTCGAGCACAAACGACACATCGGGGTTGACGTGCCGCGCGGCCACAAAATGCGCCATAGTCTCAACAATTCCGTAATCGAGATTGAAGGCCGTGCGCAGCAGATTCTCGCCGTAGCCAGTGGCGCAACTGCCTGCAATCACAATGTTATCAGAGTTTGGCAGAGCAGCCTGCATACGCTTCAGCCCGTCGGCGAAGGTGCGGAAACTATCACCATTATTTCGTTGATAATCAGTATATACTATCTCGCCATTGGCGTTGGTAAGTACAATTTTGGTAGTGGTGCTGCCCGAGTCGATGCCCAGATAATATTTGCCTTGCTTGTCGGCTGCGAAATCGGCTTTCGGCACAAAATTGTTCATCTTGCGCTTGTGCCACACGTCGTAGTCGGCTGTCGACACAAACAACGGGTTGAGCCGTTTCGACAAATCGACAGGCGTGTCATCGGTCGCAAAACGCAGAATATAAAGGAATTCCGACAGACGCATCTCGCGATGGCCAAGCGAACCAGCCAGCAGAGCACAGCCCAGAGCGGGAATGATTTGCGCGTTTTCGGGCAGAATGCAGTCGCCTTCAGTGATGTTGAGCACATGGATGAAATGTTTTTTCAGTTCGGGCAGAAAAGCAAACGGACCGCCGCAGAAGAACACATCGGGCAGAATGTCCATGCCGCGTGCAAGCGAAGCCACAACCTGCATCGCCACCGCGTTGAACACCGATGCGGCAATATCGCTGCGGCTCACGTTTCGGCTGATAAGATTCTGAATATCAGTCTTTGAGAACACACCGCACCGCGATGCTATCGGATAGATGGTTTCCGATTTTTCGGCCAGAGCGTTCAGTTCGTTGGTCTCAACACCGAGCAGCGTGGCCGTTTGGTCGATGAAGGCGCCTGTTCCGCCCGCGCAACTGCCGTTCATGCGGATGTCGGGCACCTTGCCTTCCTCAAAGAAAATCATCTTGCTGTCCTCGCCGCCCATATCAATAAAGGTGCGCACCTGCGGATAGCGCTGTTTGATGGTTTCGGCGGCGGCCACCACCTCCTGAATGAAGCCCAGATTGAGCCTTTCGGCGTAGCCCATTCCCACCGAGCCTGTCATGGCCACATTCAGCCAGCAATCGCCGAACTTGTTGAAAATGCGCGTGGCCACATGATTGGCCGTCTGCTTGATAGCCGCGTTATGGCGCTGATAATCAGAATAAACCAGTTTCCCGTCGGCGTCGAGCATAGCCACCTTCAGCGTGGTTGAGCCAATATCGACACCTAAATTATAATGATTCCCCTCTTTCATTGAATATAATAGAGTTATTTAATAGACTTATTAAAAACGGTGCGAATATACAGTGTTTTTTGGTTTCAGCCCGATTTGAGAAGAAATTTATCCGTAAGATTGAAAATCCGAATAGAAAAAATCCTTACTAAATAACGGATAAATCACTAAAACAAAAAAGCCCAGCGTCACCGCCGGGCTTTTTCACTATCTCAAGCAGATGTTATTCTGCCGAATAATCCATCTTAGTCATTCTAACATAACTTTGGTAGCGCAGTTTGGCCATTTCTTGGCAGGCGCTGAAGAGTTCGTCGGCCTCGTTCGGGAACATTTTCTTAACTGAGTTGAAGCGAACCTCACCCATAAGATATTCTTGGAACTTCGACCAATCAGGCTCTTTCGAGTCGAGAATGAACGGATTCTTGCCTTCCTTAGCCAAATCGGGGTTGAAACGCCACAGATGCCAGTAGCCGCACTCAACGGCCTTAGCCTCCTCGGCCTGACTCTTGCCCATACCAGCCTTCAAACCGTGGTTGATGCAAGGTGCGTAAGCAATCACGATTGATGGTCCGTGGTAAGCCTCGGCCTCTTTCAAAGCCTTCAGCGTTTGTGCTTGGTCGGCACCCATAGCAATCTGTGCCACATAAACATAGCCGTAGGTGGTGGCAATCATACCAAGGTCTTTCTTGCGAACGCGTTTTCCGCTTGCGGCGAATTTGGCGATTGCACCCAGCGGTGTAGCCTTCGACGACTGACCGCCAGTGTTCGAATATACCTCAGTATCAATTACAAAGATGTTTACGTCCTCGCCCGAAGCAATCACGTGGTCGAGACCGCCGTAACCAATGTCGTACGAAGCACCGTCGCCACCGATAATCCACTGCGAACGTTTTACCAGGTGGTCTTTGTAGGTCAGGATGTTCTTGCAGGTGTCGCAGCCGCAAGCCTCGCAGGCGGCAACAATCTTCGGTGCCAGAGCCTTTGTGGCGGCAGCGTCCTCTTGTTTCTCAATCCACTCGCGGAACAGAGCCTTCATATCGTCGGTGCAGCAGGTGCACTCTTGAGCCTCGGTCATAAGGCGGGTCAGACGCTGTTTCATTTTCTTGTTGGCGATTTCCATACCAAGACCGAACTCGCAGAAGTCCTCGAACAGTGAGTTGGCCCAGGCTGGACCTTGTCCTTTGGCGTTCTTTGTGTACGGTGTCGATGGAACAGAGCCCGAATAGATTGACGAGCAACCAGTTGCGTTGGCCACAATCTCGCGGTCGCCGAACAGTTGCGAAATCAACTTAACGTATGGTGTCTCGCCGCAACCTGCGCAAGCACCCGAGAATTCGAACAGCGGTGTTGCAAACTGCGAGTTCTTCACATTGGCTGTGATGTCGATAAGGTCTTGTTTCGACGATACCTTCTCAACGCAGTAGTTCCAGTTGGCAGCCTCTTTTGCGGCTTCGGCCGAAGTGTCGTCGTAAGCCACCATTTTGAGAGCGGGGCCGCCCTTCTTCGGATTGCCAGGGCAGACGTCGGCGCAGTTGCCGCAAGCCAAGCAGTCTTTAACACCCACTTGCATTGTGAAGTACATTCCCTTGAACTGTGGTCCGAGTGCCGGAATGGTGTCGCCACCGAAGCCTGCCTTCTCGTCCTCGGTCATTACAAACGGACGGATGCAAGCGTGCGGGCAGACGTATGCGCACTTGTTACACTGAATACAATTCTCTGAATTCCAAACAGGTACGAAAGCACCAACGCCGCGTTTCTCGAATTTGGCAGTTCCTGCGGCCCAAGTACCGTCCTCAATACCCTTGAACGACGAAACAGGCAGCAAATCGCCGTCTTGTGCGTTGATTGGGCGGACAACCTTGTTGATGAAGTCGTCGCCGTCGGTGTAAACCTTCGGTTGGTCTTGCAGATTAGCCCAAGCCTTGTCAACAGCCAGTTCCTTGTACTCGCCGCCGCGGTCAACAGCAGCGTAGTTCTTGTTCACAACGTCCTCGCCCTTCTTGCCGTACGATTTCACAATGAAGTGCTTCATTTCCTCAACAGCCTTGTCAACTGCAATCACGCCTGTGATGCGGAAGAATGCCGACTGAAGAATAGTGTTGGTGCGGTTTCCAAGACCGATTTCCTGTGCAATCTTGGTTGCGTTGATGTAGTAAACCTTGATGTCGTTCTTTGCGAAGTAAGCCTTCACCTTGTTCGGGATGTTGGCGATGAGTTCGTCGCCTTCCCAGATGGTGTTCAGCAGGAACGTACCGCCTTTCTGCAGGCCGCGAGTAACGTCGTACATATTCAGATAAGCCTGCTGATGGCAAGCAACGAAGTTCGGTGTTGTAACCAGATATGTAGAGCGGATTGGCTCGTCGCCGAAGCGAAGGTGCGAGCAGGTGAAGCCGCCCGATTTCTTCGAGTCGTACGAGAAGTATGCTTGGCAATATTTATTGGTAGTCTCGCCGATAATCTTAACCGAGTTCTTGTTTGCACCCACGGTACCGTCGGCGCCAAGGCCGTAGAATTTGGCTTGGAACTGACCAGCGGGAGCAACCGAAACCTCTTCGCCGACAGGCAGCGAAGTGAAGGTAACGTCGTCGGTGATACCCAGAGTGAAGTGGTTCTTCGGGGTGTTCATAGCCAGGTTGTCGTAAACGGCGATGATTTGCGCAGGTGTGGTGTCGTTCGAACCCAGACCGTAGCGGCCGCCGACAACTTCGATTTTCGAAATCAGGCCAAGTTCGGTCAGAGCGTCAACAACGTCAAGGAACAGCGGCTCGCTGTTTGCGCCAGGCTCTTTGGTGCGGTCGAGAACGCAGATGCGTTTGCACGATGCGGGGATGGCCTCTTTCAAATATTTGAGTGAGAACGGACGATACAGGTGAACGGCAATCATACCAACCTTCTCGCCTGCTGCAACTTTCTTATCCACAACCTCTTTGATGCACTCGGTGACAGAGCCCATAGCCACAATCACGTTGGTAGCGTCTTTGGCGCCGTAGTAGTCGAACGGACGGTGTTTGCGGCCAGTGATGGCGCTGATTTTGTCCATATAGTCGGCCACAATGTCAGGCACAGCGTTGTAGTACGGGTTGCACGACTCGCGGTGAGCGAAGAACACGTCGGGGTTCTCAGCCATACCGCGCATTTCAGGACGCTCAGGCGACAAAGCGCGCTCGCGGAAAGCCTTAACTGCGTCCCAGTCAACCAGTTCCTTCAGGTCGTCCTGCTCGACAACCTCAATTTTCTGATACTCGTGCGATGTGCGGAAACCGTCGAAGAAATTCAGGAACGGAACACGGCTCTTTAGTGTTGCCAAGTGAGCCACACCAGCCAAATCCATAACTTCCTGAACCGAACCCTCGGCCAGCATTGCAAAGCCAGTCTGACGGCAGGCCATTACGTCCTGATGGTCGCCGAAGATGCAGAGTGCGTGCGAAGCCAGCGTACGAGCCGAAACGTGGAACACTGTCGGGATAAGTTCGCCAGCGATTTTGTACATATTCGGAATCATAAGCAGAAGGCCCTGCGAAGCGGTGAAAGTGGTTGTGAGCGCACCTGCCTGCAACGAGCCGTGAACAGCACCTGCTGCACCGCCTTCCGACTGCATTTCCTGAACTAAAACTGTCTCGCCGAAGATGTTCTTTCGGCCTTGAGCTGCCCATTCGTCAACGTTTTCTGCCATTGGCGAAGATGGTGTGATTGGGTAAATGGCTGCAACCTCAGAGAACATATACGCGATATGCGCTGCGGCCTGATTACCATCACAAGTGATAAACTTTTTCTCTTTTGCCATCTTGTTTGTATTTAAATTAAAGTGTTATAAATGAGTATCTTAATAACTATCAATCAAAGTTTTGGCCGTTTCGCTATGGTCCACGGCACGCAAGCGCAAAACTAATAATTAGTTTGGCTGCGACTGAAAAAAATCGGTGATAAATTCTTGTTTTTTTTTGCGAGCGGAAAGCCGACAGCAGAGCCTAACGGATTTTTCAGCCGTTTTTCTGCAGATAGTCAGCAATGCGGTCGAGCGCTCTCGCGATGTTTTCGAGCGAATTGGCGTACGAAAAGCGGATGAAACCTTCGCCGTTCGAGCCAAAATCGGTGCCAGGCGTAACGCCAACGTGGGCTTTTTCAAGAATGTCGAAGGCGAACTTGTATGAATCGGTCGTGAAACGGCTGGCGTCGGCAAAGATGTAGAAGGCGCCCTGCGGCTCAGTGTGAATGGTGAAGCCCATCTGCCGCAAACGGCCAATCATATATGTGCGGCGCTCGTTGTAGGTTTGGCGCATTGCAACCACATCGGCGTCGGCACTCTGCAAGGCGGCAATTCCCGCATACTGAGCCAGCGACGGGGCGCAAATGAAAAGGTTTTGCTGCAGAATCTGCAAACTACGCATATATTGCTGTGGCGCAATCAGATAACCTAGACGTAAGCCCGTCATTGCAAAGCGTTTGCTGAATCCGTTGAGAATGAAAGCATTGCTGGTAAACTCAAGCATCGAGTGCGCCCGTCCCTCATAGACAAGGCCGTGGTAAATCTCGTCGGAAAGAATCGGCACATCCAACTTTGCCAACTCTGCCATCACATTGGGACTCAGCAATGTACCAGTGGGATTCATTGGCGAGTTGATGAATATGGCGCGTGTTTTAGGCGTGATGGCCCGCTTAACAGCCTCAACATCAAACTGAAAACCGTCTTCCGCCTTGAGCGAAACCTCGACAGGCACACCACCGCACGCCAAAATGAAATTGCTGTAGCAGGCATAGCCAGGATTGGAAACAATAACCTCTCCCCCAGCCTCGCATAAAACCATCAGTGCCAGCAGGATGGCTGGCGACGAACCACTGGTCACAACAATGCAATCGGGATTGACACTGACACCGTATTCCCGCCTGTGAAAATCGGCAATTGCCTGACGCAGAGCAAAATCACCCAACGAATGAGTATAATGCGTTTTCGACTTTTGCAGAGCCTCAACCGTTGCCTGCGACACGCAATCTGGCATATCGAAATCGGGCTCGCCAACCTCAAGATGAATCACATCAACGCCTTGACGCTGCAACTCGTTGGCGCGCTCGAGCACTTCCATCACAATGAATGGCGACATTTTTTCAACTTGCGGATTCATTTGAAGTTTTAAGTTCTTAAAGTTTTAAGTTACAAGGTACAAGTCATTGAAACCTACACTCAACCGGTTTCCTTTTATCTGAATTATCACTTTTTAGCCGGTTGGGTAGCACCTGACAGTGCGTCAA
The DNA here is from genome assembly GCA_016284875.1 of Salinivirgaceae bacterium. Taxonomy (GTDB): domain Bacteria; phylum Bacteroidota; class Bacteroidia; order Bacteroidales; family SZUA-534; genus RUG13583. The sequence goes on from JAEEPS010000002.1 coordinate 25,941, forward strand.
TATTGACTGACGGGTCTGCGTTGACTTGAACCGGGTCGGCTTTGATGGCATCACGCCATTGGATTGGCGTTGTTGGAACTTCACCAGTAATGAAATCGGTGTTGTTATAGTTCAACGTGAAATCGTCGTAGAAATCAGGGTCCTCCTGTGGCAAAAGGAAACGTTTCGAGAAGTTGCCATTGCCGTCGAAATGAGCGAAATATGGCTTGGTGAACATTCCGTCGGGCCATTTGCTGCCAACAACAAGCCAATGCCCATTGTGCGACCATCCGTGATTACTCTCAGAACAACTGCTATTGATTCCTCTTGGAGTAGTTATTTCGTTGGTTTTCAAGTCAAGCAAGCGGATGTCGGCCTCTCTGTTATAAGGAGTGAAATAACCTCGATTGGCGAATGTAAAAGCAATGTACCGACCATCAGGCGAAACTTTCGGGAAGGTAACACTGCCACCTAAATCGCTTGCACGAAGAACGGTATCGGCTGTTCCCCACGAGTTTGTGGCTTCATCATAGGTTATTCGCAACAAACTGTACCAATAGTCGGTATCAAAACCCTTCTCTCCTTTTCGTTGCGGCGCACTTATATAATATAATGTGCGGCCATCTGGTGCCCACGCCGGCAAGTTTTCCATATCTTTGGTCGACAACTGCGGACAAGTGGTCAGCGTCTGAGTCTTCATGTTCAGCAGCACTATGTCTGATTTTGAATCAGATACGTAAATACGCTTCCTATAATCATTGTGGAACTGCTGGCTTATCAAGTTAGTTGACATTGCAATCAAGTAGCCGTTCGGATTCCACGACGGATAGACTCCAGCCGACATTGAAATATCGGTTTTTGTGTTGTATTTCTGCAATTTACCATCATACAATATGGTTGCACCACCATTAAATTTTCTGGTATGAAGCAACATTGTGTTCGGATTTTGCGCGCTGAACGAATGGCAGTTCATGCAAGCATAATCAACTGACTGGTTCTCAATTATAGGCTTCTGGTTAAAGTTTTCAAGACAACGCTGGTAGATACCCATCTTGTCCCAAAGCACATAGCCTGTATTAATTAGACGGTAGGCTATGTGCGAATCTATACTGTCGGGCGACACAAACTGCCAAAATGGAGCACAACGTACTGCCTGCCCGAGCGTATCGATAATTGTTGCTGTATAAAACAACGTATCGTTCACGTTGTCTGCCAACATTTTATGCCATTTACGCTCATTGCAAATGAATTTTCCATCCTTGCATTTGTATTTGTAAGTCCCATTTTTACCTCGAACCTCAACCTCAAGAAGGTCGTTAAAAATACTAACCTTAAAGTTGAGCGGTGAAATATTAACTGGGATTACAATATTGGTGTAATCAGGATAGATGAATGGCTGACTGTCGATGCTTGGACAATCATCATACGAATGTGAGCAAGAAAACAGTAACGTTATAAGTGCTGCGTATAATATCTTTTTCATATCTAACTTTTTTAATGAGCCAGCAATCTTGAATTAGTATGTATCGGATTATCAAAGTAAAAATACCTCCAATAAGTCTTGGGGAACTTCTCATCAATCACATCCCTCAAATTTTCTGGTTTTGATGTCATTACTCTCGCAAAATCGGAAAATGAATTCCTTATATATGACGATAATTTAATCTGCTCTATTTCCGGATCTACATTTTCTGCAGTCGCCAAATAAAGAATGATTGCTTCTTGGTAGGCCTTCGGTAAATTGTTATTATCGATATTCAAAATACCTGACTTGATTACTTTTATGAAAGATTCCAAATCGTTTTGCAACAATAAACTGCAAGCAATATATTGAGCAGCAACCTTGTTTTCGCGATTAGCCATCAATATCATCAACATATTGTTTTGCCTACCGTGCATATAAAAATCCTCAACAACATGTGCCTCTCTGGTTTTTCTCAGATAGTCAAGAGTGAAATCAGAATCGACATTATCTAATCCATTTATGATTTTTAACCGTTCTGCCACATATTTACGTGAAAACATTGTCTTTTCATACTTTGTCAAGAACTCTTTTGCCAAATCATAATCCCCAATAATAATCAAGCAATCAACAACATACCGCATTGTATAATGACTTGAAGTAAATGTGGTTTGAGCCTCAAAAGCATAATGAAGCGCATTTGTGACAAGCCCTAAATCATAATAAAACATTGCCACAGGCAGACAAACGCTCGTTGCTACTGGTTCATCAAGAAAAAGTGCATCTATTCCCAACATCTGTGGGTAGTTAAACATTTTATCTGCCAATTGATTCTTCTCAGCCAATGCCAAACAGTAATAAAAGTTGACATTGCGGTCGTAGTTCTTGCGTTCAAAAACTTTCGGATTTTTCTTCACATAACTCAGAATCTTGTCCCAATCATTATGATAAGCCGCCACTTCCATCTTATACGCCAATCGTTCCATTGGATTATCATAGTTCTTGGCCAGGAAAAAAACACCTACAAACAGGACGCAAAGAACACATGCTTTAGCCCATAAAGGTTTTAAAACGGATAGTATTTTTTCTTTAAAAATGCCAATCAGCAGTAAAATAGGAATAAACAGAAGTATGAACAATTGTGAAATAGTAAAACCAAAATTTGTATACATAAAAGAATGCGGGAACACTTTGTAGAATGCCGCTTCTGAACTTATTGGCAAAACGAATTTGTATATCACAAACGGGAGCACAAGAGATACTGCCACCGCCGACAACAAATTGACAAGGCGCTGCTGGCTTTTACCATAAAAATATAATATGCCACAACAAACCGCGAATATGTACAATGGTGTTGGTCCACACGACATATATATAAATATAGCCACAAAAGGAGCAACAAACAGATACCATTTCCGTTGCTCCAACATAAGATGAATATTCAACACCGCCACCAGCAACAACGCCTTCATATTCACCACAAAAGCATACTTCACATCAATCCATGTCACAAACATAAGAGCCACAGCCAACACATGTGCCCAAACCCAGACATATTCATTGTCGCCCGTCAGTTTACGCACAAGTCTGCTTGTCAGGAATGCTGTCGCAAATAATTCTAAAACCAAAAACAGTGTTCCCCAGAATCGGAACATTGTGAACTGGTCGATGAAAGTTTGCATATATTCAGACAAACCGCCAGGCACGCCAACTTTTGACCAGAAAAAATCAAAAGTTAGCACAAAGGCCGGCTGCTGAAAAATATTATAGCACAACGGATTAATAACAAAATAGACGAACCATGCCAAAACAGCGTAAGACACCGCGATGGGTATCCAGCAAATAGGTTTTCGTATCATACTGTCACAAATTTTAACGGCACGAAAGTAGTAAAAAAATGTGTGAATTCTCTATTACGCTCCTTTGCATAGCCCATATAATAAATTTCTGTAAATTTTTCTTGCAACCGATTGCAAAACTTGTTGCGAAAGTTGTATATTTGCCAGACAAACATTCAGGGAATGGATAAAAGCGAAATAACCATCTACGACATTGCCAAAGAGTTAGGAATTTCGGCTTCGACTGTGAGCCGCGCGCTGAACAACAACGCCAGCGTGAGCCAGAAAACTCGGCAGGAAGTGGCCGACTGCGCTGAAAGGCTCGGCTACCGCAACAACCCCTTCGCTGCAAACCTTCGCAAGGGTACAACCAACACCATCGGCGTGATTGTGCACAGGCTGGACAGCCTTTTCATCTCGGCCTTCTTGAGCGGGGCGGAAAAGGCAGCGGCTTCGCGCGGATACCAACTAATTATAGTTCAGTCGTTTGAAGACTCGAACAAAGAGATTGCAAATGCCAAAACAATGCTCGAAAAGCGCGTGGACGGACTTCTGGTGGCTGTGGCCAAAAACAGCGACTCGGTGGCACACTTCAAGCCGTTCAACAACTTTGGCATTCCGCTCGTATTCTTCGACCGCATCATCCCCAACCTTGACTGCGCAAGTTTCTCGATTGACAACTACTCGGCTGCCTGCAAAGTGGCCACTCACCTTGCAGAGCAAGGCTGCTGCGACATTGTGCACGCCACTATCGAATCAACATCAATGGTGTATCGCGAGCGCGAGCGCGGATTCAACGAGACGCTAGACAGGCTCGGAATCAGGCACCGCACGCTGCTAATGCCGAACATCGATTTTGAGTCGGGTAAGGATTTGGCCAACTCACTGAAAGCCAACGGACAAATGCCCGACGGCGTGTTTTTCAGCAACGATATGTCGGCGGCGGGATTCATCACGGGCGTGCAGGATTTGGGAATGAAAGTGCCTGACGACGTGGCAGTTGTGGGCTTCAACAATGACATCACAAGTCGAATTGTGAAACCGAACCTGACAACCATCAACTACCCTGCCAACGAACTCGGAACAATGGCGACAAACCACATTATCGACCACCTGCAAGGTGTTAACAATCTGTATGTTACCAATCAAGTGGTGCTGAAATCGGATTTGATTGTGAGAGAGTCATCGATAAGGCATTAGGCAACAGGCACTAGGCATTAGGGTAGAATTATGAATTATGAATTATGAATTATGAATTACGAATTACGATTCACCGATTAAACAATTCACCGATTCACCGAAAAAAGTCACCAATTAAACTATAAGGCAATGAGAATCAAAAATTTAACATCAATGACGTTTGTGGCGGCGGGACTGCTGGCCTTGGCTTCGTGCTCAAACAACAACACGCGTACAACCATCGGCGACGACGGTCACCTGCTGTGGTTCAACTCGTTACAAATGGAAGCGCCTGCTACGCTCGGCCCGACGACCTTGCAGATTGCGCAGGAAAACATTGCAAAATATTGGAAATCAGACCGCAAGGTTGAACTGGAACTGAACAGCGAAGCCGTGGCCGAACTTGGAACGGAAGGTTTTGAAATCGATTTTTCGGGCGCAAATATCTGTGCGTCAGCCAATAGCGAAGTTGGTCTGCTCTACGCTTCGTACGAACTTCTGCGCCTTCAGGAAACTGACGGACTGGCCGCTCAAAACGGCAAACTGACGAGCGTTCCCGCCTTCGAGCGCCGCGTGCTCAACCACTGGGACAACCTTGACGGCACCATTGAGCGCGGGTTTGCGGGACATTCGCTTTGGAAATGGGACGAAATCAATGCCGACGACGTGGCCGCCAACAGCAACATCTACGCCGAATACGCCCGCGCCAACGCGTCGGTGGGCATCAACGGCACGGTGCTGAACAACGTGAACGCCAACGCCGACATTCTGACCGAAGATTATCTGCTGAAAGTGAAGGCTTTAGCCGAGATTTTCCGCCCATACGGACTGAAGGTCTATCTGTCGCTGAACTTTGCGGCGCCAAAACATCTGGCCAACCTTGAAACATCAGACCCGCTTGATAATGAAGTGGTTGCGTGGTGGAATGCAAAGGTTGCCGAAATCTACAAACTGATTCCCGATTTTGGCGGTTTTCTGGTGAAAGCCAACTCTGAAGGGCAGTCGGGACCGCAGGACTACGGCCGCACTCACGCCGACGGTGCCAATATGATTGCCAAAGCGCTAGAGCCGTTTGGCGGAATTGTTATGTGGCGCGCCTTTGTGTACGACGCCAAAAGTCCCGACCGCGCCAAACAGGCGGTTGAAGAGTTTATGCCGCTCGACGGCCAATTTGCTGATAATGTGTTGATTCAGATAAAGAACGGGCCTGTGGATTTCCAACCGCGCGAACCGTTCAGCCCGCTTTTCGGACAGTTTGAGAAGACACAGGCAATGGTTGAAGTGCAGATTACGCAGGAATATCTGGGCCACTCTAACCATCTGGTGTTTATGCACCCAATGTGGAAAGAGTGCTTGGATTCAGACACTTACGAGCGTGGCGAAGGCTCAACTGTGGGCGCCATCACCGAAGGCAAGGTTATGCCATATAAATACACGGCCATTGCGGGTGTGAGCAACGTGGGCAACGACCGCAACTGGTGCGGACACCATTTCGCGCAAGCAAACTGGTACGCCTACGGACGAATGGCGTGGAATCCCGAACTATCGTCAGAACAGATTGCTAATGAATGGATTATGCAGACATTCTCGAAAGAGAAAGAGTTTGTTGAGCCTGTGAAAAAGATAATGCTGGCATCGCGCGAAGCGTGCGTGAAATACGAAATGCCGCTCGGCCTGCACCACACCTTCAAAGGCCCCGACCACTACGGACCTGGCCCGTGGGACCGCTCTATCCGCCCCGACTGGGAACCCGCCTATTACCACAAGGCTGCCGCCGACGGCGTGGGATTCGACCGCACAATGAAGGGCTCGGGCGCTGTGGCACAGTATCACGAGCCGCTGAAATCGCAGTTCGACAACGTGGCGACCTGCCCCGAAAACCTGATTCTGTGGTTCCACCACTTGCCGTGGGACTACAAAATGAAGAGCGGACGCACGCTCTGGGACGAGTTGTGCCTGACCTTCCAATCGGGTATCAACGACGCGCGCTCGTTCGTCGACATTTGGAACTCGGTCGAGCAATATGTTGACCCACTGCGTTTTGCCGACGTTAAAGTTCGGCTTGAGCGTCAGGCGAAGGACGCAATCTGGTGGCGCGACGCGACAATCCAATACTTCCAACAATTCTCGGGAATGAGCCTGCCCGACGGCTGTCAGCCGTTCCAACAGAAACTCGACAAACTTATGAAGTACCGCATCGGCATCACCAACTACGAGAATCCGAAGATTGAAACATTACCTGAATATCAGTTGAAGTAAATTGAAAGTTGAAAATTGAAAATGAAAACTTTATGACTGAAGGCGCAGTTGAGAGACGGCAAAAGTCCGTTGTCTGAAGTCTGTGGTCTGAAGTCCAAAAATAGAATCAAAAACATTTAAAAATCAAAGTATTATGGACAACAACACTCAAATGTACAGCATTGAGGGCAAGGTTGCCATCATCACGGGCGCTGGTGGCGTTCTGGGTGGCAGCGTAGCCAAAAGTTTTATGCGCGCTGGCGCGAAAGTGGTGGCTCTTGACATCCGTCAGGAACAACTCGACAAACGCATCGAGGAACTGAACGCCATCGGCAACGGCGAGGCAATGGGCTTGATTTGCAACGTTTTGGACATCGATTCAATCAAAGCAATGGCCAACAAGGTGGTTGAGAAATGGGGCCGCATCGACATCCTTATCAACATTGCAGGCGGCAATATGCCTGGCGCCACTCTCCGCCCCGACCAACCTATCTTCGATATGAAAATTGAGGACTGGAACAAGGTTACCAACCTGAATATGAACGGAACAGTTTATCCGTCGATTGTGATTGGCGAGATTATGGCCAAACAGAAGAAGGGCGCAATGGTGAACATCTCGTCGATGGCCGCTCTGCAGTCGATGACCAACGTGCCTGGCTACTCGGCCGCAAAAGCCGCTGTAACTAACTTCACGCAGTGGATGGCAATGGAAATGGCGCTGAAATATGGCGACGGCATCCGCGTGAACTCTGTTGCACCTGGATTCTTCATCGGCGACCAAAACCGCGCCGTGCTCTTGAACCCCGACGGCTCGCTCACCGAACGCAGTCATAAAGTGCTGGCAAACACACCAATGCGCCGCTTTGGCGACATCAACGAGTTGAACGGCGCCATCCAATTCCTGTGCTCTGACGCCGCATCGTTCATCACTGGCGCCAACCTGCCAATCGACGGTGGATTCAGCACATTTAGTGGTGTATGATTTTAGTTGTCAGATATTTATAACTGAATCAATATGCTAGAAAAGACCTGGCGCTGGTTCGGGTTCAACGACCCAATCACGCTCGACAATTTGGTACAAATGGGTGTTGAAGGCGTTGTGACGGCCTTGCACCACCTTCCCATCGGCGTTGTATGGGAGAAAGACGAGATTATGAAAGTGAAGAACGCCATCGAGGCGAAGGGAATGCGCTGGAGCGTGGTGGAGAGCCTGCCCGTGAGCGAGGCCATCAAAACCTGCTCGGCCGAGCGCGACCTGCACATCGAGAACTACAAGAAATCGCTGCGCAACCTTGGCGAGTGCGGCATCGACACTGTCTGCTACAACTTTATGCCTGTGCTCGACTGGTCGCGTACATCGCTCACCTACAAGCACCCTGGCGGCGGCGAGGGACTTTACTTTGACTTCACAACCTTTGTGGCTTGGGACTGCTACATTCTCTGCCGCCCCAACGCCGAGAACGAATATCCCGCCGAGGTTGTGGCAAAGGCGAAGGAACTATTCAAGACCTTCAGCAAGGAGAAATGCGAGGAGTTGACCTACATTATCATTGTGCTGACGCAAGGCTTTGTGAACGGCGTGATTGACGGTACTGTGAAAGACCCGAAAGCGCTGTTCCTGAAGTACATATCGACTTACAAAGACATTGACAAGGAGAAGTTGCGCGCCAATATGAAGCGTTTTCTTGACGACGTGATTCCGACTTGCGAGAAGTACAACGTGAACCTGTGCGTCCACCCCGACGACCCGCCGTACCCCGTTTTGGGTATGCCGCGCATCATCGGCTGTATGGACGACCTGGAGTGGCTGCGCAAGGCAAATCCGTCGTTGCGTAACGGCATCACCTATTGCACGGGCTCACTCTCGGGCCGCCCCGACAATGACCTGGTGGCCATTGCCGAGCGCTTTGCCGACGCCATCCACTTTGTGCACCTGCGCAACACGCAGCACTTGGACGATTTCAGTTTCTACGAGTCGGGCCACTTGAAAGGCAGCCTTGATATGCCTGCCATTGTGGAGGCTCTGCTCAAAGAGCAACAGCGCCGCATCCGCGAGGGCCGCAAGGACATTCGTATGCCCTTCCGCCCCGACCACGGCATCCGCATCCTGAACGACCTTGACCCCGACAAGAACATCTACAACGCCGGATACCCGCTCTGCGGCCGTATGCGCGGCTTGGCAGAAATCTCGGGGCTTATGGCTGGAATTGAATATGAATTGACAAAGAAGAAATAATTTGTTGAATTTCATGAATTTACAATGTGGAGACGTCACAATTGTGGCGTCTCTACTTGTTTTTAAGGGGCGATGCTAATGACGTTTGACTGAAAATCAGAGATACTCCTGCCCTATCCGTGGAAAATTGACAAACAAAGTTTGTAAAACGATAAAGAGGGTAACACCGCCAAAAAGAATGATTATTTTTGTGTTATTATTGCATGAAATCATAAAAAGAGCCAATATATGAAACGAATCAGGACAAAATTATTGTTTGCGACATGCCTGTTGGCTATGGCGGGTTGCATGAAAGACGACGTTGAAATCGACGAGTTTAAGTACACGCGCATGCCGAATCTTGCCGCGCCTGTTTTCTACGCCAACGTTGACTACAACGGCATTTTCAAACATCTGGCAAAAAACAAGCCTCAAAACAACGCCAAAGTCGAGTTCGACAACGATGGACTTATATACCTGACATACAAGAAGAACTACGATGTTTCATGGAATTCTGTGGCCGACATCAACGACATATATTGGTCCAACAATCAGTTATTCCCCACTGTAGCAGGCAAAAAAGTCTCTCAAAGAGTTTCAGACCAAATAAAAATGAACGCCGACGACTCCCAGAGGTTCGACACATTAATAATATCAAAGTCGACAATGACCGTGAAAGCCGCGAAATTGGATGTTGACGGCAACGGAACAATGACCTTCCCCGAGATGACAAAAAACGGCAAAGCCCTGGAGGTCAAATGGAAACTCAATGAGGGAACCGAACAGACCATTGATGTTGCGGGCTACAAAATCGTTCCAAAACACTCAACCGGAACAAGTTACATGACCAACAATATTGTATTGGAAGGAACTGCCTCGGCCTCTTCAACAACATCTCACCTGAATATTGAAATGACGATGACCGACATTGTTCCGCAAGTCATTTTCGGATATTTCGGCACTAAAAATGCCCTCAACCGTCAATCGGTCATGAACATCAATTTCTTCCAAAGCCACGAATTCCCCGATGAGGTTGAATTCACGGGCGCATTCATCAATCTCGATGTCAACAACTGGACCGGCACCCCGTTCAACTTGAAAATGGACGACAGGTTCATTGTCAAGAGCAACAAAGACTCCCTTCCCGTCAGTCTGCTGAAAGACAATCCATTATATATCGAGCAGATTGATTATACCGACTATCGCGCCGACGGAAAATACAACCCGAAGCACAACTATTTCCTGATTGACACCACAAACTCCAACCTCAACGCCATACTGAACTGTTCGCCAAACAGTTACGACTACACGTTGGAAATCACAACGAATCCGAACGGAGAGCAATCGGAAAACTTCCTGACCGAAGAATCAAAACTTTTAGCCGACGTGCAACTTTACATTCCATTCTGGCTGAAAATCACCGATTTGACTCGCGAGGATACCATCGACTTCGACCTAAATAACATCATTCTAGATGCCGACAACGCCAAATATGTTGACTCCATCACCCTCTATTTCGATTTCGACAATGGCTTCCCTATAACCCTCTGGTCGCAAGCCTACCTTGTTGATGAGAAAAATATGGTTGTCGATTCGCTGTTCAACGGCCGCGAGCAATTATGGAACACACCGCAATTAGACCAGAACAAACGAGTGTCGAAATGGACCGCAACTCACAGCCGCGTCACTATGGACAACGAGAAAATTGTTGACTGCTCAAAAAAGAATGTGAAGAAAATAATACTTCACACAGGAATTTCAACAACTGGCGCCAAGACGAATCAATATCTGAAATTCTATAAAGAATACGGGTTGACAATGAATCTGTCGTTCGAAGTATTAAGCAAAAAGTAATGGATATGAAAAGATATATAGCACCCCTTCTGATTGCGTTGCTGGCAGTGAACGCCACCGCGCAGACATCGTTGTCGCTCTATCACATGGAGGTTATTCCACAATCATCGATGCTGAATCCTGCACGGGCACCGCGTTGCAATGTTTTTGTCAGCATGCCATGCGCAAACTTATCGCTCCGCGGCGAGACAAACATAAAACTATCAGAAATGTTTCAAAAGGTGAATGGCCAATGGAACTTCCTCACCGATAATGATTTCGACTATTCCGACATCAACCGCCGCATTAAAAAAGGCACACGAATCAACTCGCAAATGAACATCGGGCTAATAAATGTTGGCTGGCGGCAAGCAGAGAACTATTGGACTGTCAACTGGAATGCCCGCGTAAGTTCGGGAATATCAGTGCCCAAAGCGTTCATCACCATGCTCGACAAAGGTTTGCCCGACGGCACTCGCCTCGATTTCAGTTATCTGCGCGCCAACATGATTTCATACCACGAACTGTCGGTGGGCTTCACCCGCGCATTGGACGAGCAACTGTCGTTGGGCGGACGGCTGAAATATCTGTCGGGCGTTTTTGCGGCAAAGAGCAAATTCAGCAAGTTCGACGTGACCACAAGCCGAAAACAATGGACATTCGACGTTAACGGCGAGGCCGATCTTTCATTCCCGCTGAAGATGAATCCCGACCAAGACGGAGCCATCGCCATCGACTCCATTGAATGGAAAGATATGAGCGCATTGGAAATCGTCGGGCGCACACTAATCGGCTTGCACAATCCTGGTGCCGCCATCGACCTTGGCGCCGAATACAAAATCGACGAGAATTTCAAAGTTTCGGCATCTGTCACCGACCTTGGATTCATTGTCTGGCACAAAGACGCGACCAAACTTCGCGCAAAAAACAAGTATGCTTATGACGGTTTCGAAGTTGAGTTCAACGATTTCTTCGACGGCATCAACCTGTCCGACAGAGTTAGTGATATTGTTGATTCTGTGAAAAATGCGTTCCAATCGCACACAACCGACCAGATTTTCGTAACAGGCGTGCACCCCAACATCTACATTGGCGGCGAATACACTCCGTTTCGGTTCATGAGCGTCGGTGCTGTGTCGCGGACAACCTTCTGGGGAAATGGCGTCACGCAGAATTTCAATTTCTCACTCAACATGAAGCCCTACTCGTTCGTTTCGGTGATGAGCAGTTATAATATCGATATAAAAGGCTGTATAACAACCGATTTCGGATTCTCAATCAATATGGGACCGCTACAATACTATATGATGATTGATGGCATTCCGTTGGCTCAAAGACGGCTCACGTTTGAAGGCGACAGGATTACGATTCCCTACAATTTATGCGATTTGAGCGTCAGCACCGGCTTTAATATTATTATAGGTGCAAAAGGCCCGAAACCGAATTTTAATTCAAAATATTGATAAGCAAAGTTTTAACACCATGTTCGGATAATAAACAAGCCCCGATTCAATTTTGAGTCGGGGCTTGCCGTTTTATCCAATCATCAATTTATTGATTTCTAAATCTTTAATTCAGTTAATCAGTTATTCAATCCTTCAGTTCTTACTAAGTATGTCTTTAAGCGCCGAGCCGAAAATGATGTACTGCGTATTTCCTGCAATGGTGCCTTCGTTCTGTCCCCAAAGGAATGGCCAATCGTCGTAGTTCTCGAAGTGGTCGGGGCGGCGGAAAAGCAAGCCTGGAGCCACATTGCCAGGAATAGCAGAGAAGTCGGCGCGGTTGTTGCCGTAGAAGACGGCTTTCGGGCGGGTGGCGCCCACAACGGCCACAAACGAATAGTTGTGGTACGGGTGGCAACCGTAGAGCCAGTTGGCCGTGCGGAACACATCGTCGCGCTTAATAATGTCGGGGAAATAGCGGTAAGCAAAGCAAACCGTTGTGCCAAAACTAATTGCAGCATTACCTCCTGCCCAGTTGCCCAACCCGATTGGAATGCCGTAAGGATTGTCGTTGGCAAGGCTGTCGATGTAGGCGGCATACTTCTCAACGTATGGGCGCAGTTTGTTTTTGTAGTTGTCGTCCATGTATGGAATGGCGTCGAGAGCGGTCTGCAAGGTGTAGGTTACACCGAAGTCGAGGGCAGGCCAAATCTGCTTCTCAAAGTTGTCGCGATACTGCTGCTCGCCAGTTGCGGCGTAGAGTTGCAGATTAGTGCCAAGGTCGCTGCGATTGTTGCGGGGGCGCGGTTGCTGACGGCGGCGGTTGCTGTTCGGTTGGTTAACATTGCCATCGCCTGCACCTGTCAGCCAGTCGGCATCAGCCTGTGCCTGTGCGTCGGGGCGCGGACCATTGCGCTGGCTCATCAGTTCGGTTGCCTCCTGCATCAGCCTTTTCGACTGTGTGAGAGCACGTTGCGCAAGGTCGTCGTTGTAACCCTTCAGAGCGCGGCTTGCGGCGGCAAACATGGTTGCGGCCTGGAAATCGAGTTGCGGATTACGGGTTGTGAAGGCCCACATATCGTCGGGAGTGCCGCTGCTCTTGCCGTCGGCCGACACCTCGTAAGGCTTCAGCGACGGGTCGTAATGCAAACCGTCGGTAATGCTGGCCGCATCGCCAAGATGGTGATAATTGTCAAGCACAGAATTAGACAGTGTTGAGGCCATGTGACCAATCTGTTCGGCCTGCGCCACAAGATTCAGCACGCCATGCTCAATAAACTGAAGCACATCGGGGATGCCGTCGGGGCGGTGAAGGTCAACATAACGCTGCTCCTGACTGACGAAGGTCTCGTCGCGCTGCGGTTTGAAAAGTTCCCACGTGCGTATGAAATTCTGCACAACGTTGATGTTTGAGCCAGTCTCGATGTCGAAGTCGCCCGCATCAAAGAATCCGCCAACATTCAGCCCAGGAATCAACTCAAGAGGTTTGTACTTGGTGTCGGTTGTGGGGCCTTGGCGGTGAAGGTCGAAGTGGTCGCTGGGCGGAGCCTGCAGATAGCCCTCGCGGAATGGCTCGCCGTGCCATGTGCGGTAGCCCTCGGTAACATACATGTGGTTCATGTGAATAGGCACCCAAACATCGGTTGTGGCGTCGGTGATGCGGTCGTAAACGTGGCTGTCAATCAGGAAATCGTTGGTGCGAACGTCACCATATTTAATATAGTAAACTCCTGGCTCGGTCACTTTCGTGAAATCGAACTTGACATAATTGTACTTGAAATATTCGCCCCACGGCTTGATGTCGGCAGTGAAAGCCTCCGTGGTTGTGCCATCGTTGTTGATGCGCATGAGCGATGCCTTCGACAGCGGCTTGTCGGCCTTATCGAGTTCAATCACAGCCACTTTGGGTTGGTCAGGAATGTAGCCAACCTGCGAGAAACCAATGTTTGGCTGGCGAATCCAACCTGCAATGGCGTTCGGCTCCACAGTCCAGGTCACAACCTTGCCCGTCTTGTTTTTCGGCAAGGCGCTGTGCAGCACAAACCATCCGTTTTGCGCAATCATGCGGCCGTCGTAGAGTTCCAGTTCGGCATCGCTGCTGCTGATGGCTATCATGCGCTCAGGGTCGTCGGTGGCCATTATAATCTTGTGGCCCTTCTCCATTGGCAGCGGGTCGATGAAACGGTCGGTGCCGCGGTCGTCGTAAGTCTTGAAACCTTTGAACTGGCGAGGTTTCTCGCTGTTGGGCCGTGTCACGGTCTGGCTGGTGGCATATCGAGGAAAGCGGTTGAGCCGTCCGTCCATGACGAATGTTTTCAGCCAGTACTGCGACGGCAGAAACTCAAGATTGAAACCAGCGTCGGTAAGAGCCTCGGGAACGGGTTTGTCGAGCCATACAGCAATCTCAACGGCTTTGCCCTTGGCTGTCACCACCACGCGGCTGTCGAAATCGTAGTCGTCGTAGCGCATTGCCACCTCAATGGTTCCTTTGGCGCGGTCAACCTTGCGGTTGGTCATTTTCGGCACCAAATCCCACTGCTCGGGCGTTTTGTTCAGACGGACAGCGCCGCCCTGAATTGTCCGCACTCCGTGATGGATAATCTCAATGCCCGAATTCTTCTCATCGTTGAACCCTCCGTTGAAACTATTGCTGAAAACCAGCACGTTGACACCTTGCCGCTCAAAATATTCGCGGTCGTTCAGTTGCAAATCCTGCGCATAGCCTGCCGTGGCGGCCAACAGAATCGCAATTGCAATCATCTTCCTCATAATCTGATAATTTATAGTTTAAAAAATTGTTTTTTCCCAAAAATGGCCGACATCAAACATCGGATGCCCGAAATAGTCCGATTCCCCAAAAGCCATTCAAATTCGAGCAAAAAGATAGATGTAATTTTCTGATACACACCATTAAACATCGGCAAAATCGACAACGGAAAGGTTTTATCGGATTAAAATGCCGAATTGTCGGACAGCCAACGGGCTAATTTGTGGTCACAATTATCCACGATTAATCTATAAATTATGGCGATTCATCAGACGCATGCAACATAACATGTTGATTACATAATATATATCATCAATTCTTTTCAGCATAAATACTTATAGCCCGCATAATATCTATTCAAAATTTGCGTATATTTGCATGGTATATTTGTAACAAAACCTAATTATGTTGCAACTTATTGAGAATGATATAAACTGTAACCGCACTGACGGATTCCTTTGCGGAAGCGGATTTTTTAACCAAAACTAATTTGTTAGAATCCATAAAATCAATAATCTATGAAAAGTATTTTAAAAACCACAGGCATTATGATGCTTGGCGCAGCAGTATTGTTTACGGGCTGCAAAAAAGACAAAGACGAGAAGTTTAGCGTGACCGCAACGGCCAACAACCCTGAATGGGGCGTTGTTGTGGGCGGTGGCGAGTTTGACGAAGGAACCGAAATTGTTCTTGCCGCAACGGCGAACGAAGGTTACCACTTTGTGAAATGGAGCAACGAACTTACCGACAATCCGCTCAAACTGGTTGTTACCCAAAACGAGTCGCTGATTGCCTATTTTGCCGAAGGCAATGGCGGAAACCCTGGCGGTGGCGGCACAAGCGACCCGCAGTCAATCACCCTGAGCGGAACCATCGACGCGAACACCACGTGGAAAGACCTTGGCCTGCCTGTGGATTACATTGTTGACGGAACAATCTATCTCGAGGGCAATGCACTTGTAACCGTTGAGCCAGGCGTGACCATCATGTTCACTGGTACAAACGGGGGTATCTACGTTGGCGAAAATGCAGGCTTGAAGATGGCTGGAACTGCAGAAAAACCAATCGTTTTCACTGGTCCGACAAACAACCAAAATGTTGGTGCGTGGGATTATATCTCAATCACCTCCAACCGTTCTGAAAACATCTGGGAAAATGTGACATTCAAGAATGGTGGCTCAAACTCAGATGGTGCCGTTGTATGGATTGAAAACGAAGCAAAGGTTTCGATGAAAAACTGCATCATCGACGGTTCGCTTGCTAATGGCATAATAGTTAAAGGCAATTCTGTTTTCGCCGCTTTTGAAGGCAACACCATCACCAATTGCGCCAAAAATCCTATTTCTATCGACAGTTGGAAATCGGTGCTCACCCTAAATGCAAACAACATTTTTGCCAACAACGGCAACAATACAATTGCAATTACCGATGGTGCTTGGTCATTTGAAAATAATGATAAAAACACCCTCAAAAAAATGCCCGTGCCATATTATTTGAAAGAAACCCTTCGTTTGGGTGGTTCGCAAACATTCACCATTGAGGCTGGCACAGTAATTAAAATGGCATCTAGTATTGGTATCGAAATAGGAGAAGATGTAACCTTTATTGCCGAAGGAACTGCAACCGAACCAATCGAGATTAGCGGTTTTGAAAACGAAAAATCATATTGGGAATCAGTATGGTATGAATCAAAAAAATCTAACTCATCAATAAAATACGTCAATTTCAAAAACGCAGGCAAGGGCGACGAGAATGCCGCAATCCTGGAATTTTACAATGGCACGAAACTGACTATGGAAAACTGCTCATTCAGCGAGACTGAAGGGTTCGGAATTAAGATTGGAGACGCCACATCAATGAAGAACGTTAGCATTACGGGCGACACCTACTCGAACTGCGACGGCGGAAATGTGAAAGTGATAGATGCGTTTGAAAAAGAAGATGAAAATGGTGAATGGCAAACCATTATCAGCGAAGGCCAGACATTCGACAACTTTGCAGCAGTTAAGGCACTTGTAGAATAAAACATCTGCCAGACAAATAAATAAAGCCGGGGTGTTCTCCGGCTTTTTTTGTGCCTGTTCACGCCGAACAAACTAACAATGAGACTCTTCTACCCCACCATTCATGGCTTTTTGTCCTAATTTTGGTATATTCTTCAAAAAAAAATCCACTTTTTGACCCTTAAAAAAGTGCTTTTGACCCAATAGGATTTAAAGTTTATCAATATTCGCCGCAAAAGGCCAAACCGACAATGGTTTAAATGCTTTTTTATCAGCATATTTGCCAATCTAACAACAAGGGGGAAATCCTTCCTTTTTATATGGTAACAAGAAAAAACTAACAACATGAGGAAACATTTGTTATTGACGTGTGCGCTTGTGGCTTCGCTGACGAGTGCGTTTGGTGAGACAGTTAAATTTACCCATTCTTATTTGGATGAAGAAAACAACATCAAGAGAGTCTACCTTGAGTTGAACACTTCAAACCATGAAGCAACCGTGGTAAGTGGCGATTGGGAGTACACTGGCAAAATCATCATTCCAGACGCTGTGGAGTATCCTGAAGGAAGCGGCACCATGTACAAAGTCACAACTATTGGTAAGGGTGGTGACGCCACGCAAGCCAATTCTCCTTTTTACTATTGCTATGATTTGGATGAGGTCGTATTTGGCGCAAATGTAAAAACCATCAAAAAAAACGCATTTTACCGTTGCGGAACTGAAAGCCGTCCGGTAAAGTTGAATTTGGATTCCGAAGGTCTTGTAACAATTGAGACAAGCGCCATAAACCAAGTTGCTTTACGAGCAAACTATGGAGACAACACCATCTTGTTAGGCAAAAACATTACACAATTTGGCCCTGCAGGCGCAACAAGTACCGATAACTGGAATCCATGGGGCGACCTAATTAACATCACTGCCTTTAAAGTGGCCGATGGCAATACTGCATTTAGTACCGATGCTAATGGTGTTTTGTACAATTCTGACAAAACCACTCTTATCTCATTCCCAAAATACAAAAATCAGAACACATTCGAAATACCCACAACAGTAACAACTGTAAGAAGTTACGCTTTTTACAAGATGAAATATCTTAGAACTGTTACTGGTGGTGACAATGTGGTACGATTGGGCAGCGTGATAAGCGGTTTAACATCACTTCGGATGGGGGCAAAACTTACCACAATGAGTCCATCGGCATTCATGTACTGCGGTGAGAGTTTTGTACCTGTTATTGACGCTAGTAATACCACATTCAAACTGATTGACAATGTATTGTTCAAATTCGAAACCGACAAAGTTACATTGTGTTGGTTCTTAAGAGGAAATCAAACCGAAAATTATGTTATGCCTTCATTTGTAACCGATATTCCTTACGGAGCCTTTTATCCGAATAAATATATTAAAACAATAGATTTCTCGCAGGCCACAAAATTGACACCAGATAAAATTGACAAAGATGCCTTTATAGGCACTGTTAATTCCATTGAATTTACAGGAGCAGAAAATTTTTACCACAATGTTGACGGAGTATGGTATAACTACGACTATACCCGATTGGAGATATTCGGCTCAGATGCCACAGTTGAAAACTTTGTGATGAACGATGCAACCACAACACTCCCGCGTGCAGCAGTTAAGAAAAACGATAAGGTAAAAACCATTAAATTCAATAGTAAACTATCCTCGTTTGACTCGCAAGATTTTTACAAATGGGAGAATCTTGAAAAGTACTATGTTAAAGAAGGCAATTCAAAATTATGGGCTGATGCCGATGGTGTTTTATATAACAGCGCAAAGACAAAGGTTGTCGCCTATCCGCGTGGCAACACACGGGCATTTTACAAAGTTATTGATGGTACCACAAATATCGGAACCTATGCTTTTTACTATAATAAAAATCTGATGGCTCTGGATTTGGGCGACGACATCAAATCGGTTGTTGAGTCGAACTGCAACAATTTGGCTGGAATGCAACAATTGAAGGCCATAAAAGTGGGAACCATGGTACCACCTACAGTAACAACATCGACATTTACAAACTCACAACTTACAGGCGGAAACATTGTGCTGTATATTCCGAAAGATGAAGGTGCATATGAGATTTATAAAAACGCATCCATCTGGAACCGTTTTACAATTATCCGCGATGTAAGCAAGTTTGATGAGGAAATTCGCCAAATTCCTATTAATTATTCAGTCAAACATTATGTGCAAAATACTGATGACGACGATTATACATTAGTTGAAACAAATAACGCCACTGGCACATTGCTCGGCACATCAAACGCAACAGCCAAAACCGACGGGGACTATGCATACCTCGAACCACAATCATTCGAGCAGATAACGCTGAATAACAACGGAATGGCGGTTGAAATCAGATATCATCGCAAACCATTCACAATCACATGGAAGAACGGAGAAACAACACTTTTTACAAAAACTTACCGCTACGGTGCAAGTTTCCTTCAGGATAAACCTGATGATCCAGCAGCCGTTGCCGGCAAGCATTTTGTGGGTTGGAATACCGATGCCAATGCCACAGGAGCAACGACATTCAACGGCAGCGAGGTTGTGAGAGGCAACACCACCTATTATGCCATTTTTGCCGACAATGCAAACACCTCATACGTTGTCAAACATTATCAGGAAAACGCTGATGACAACGGATACACACTTGTCGATACCGATAATGATTTGTCGGCACCGTTTGGCTCTTCAACCCATGCCGAGGCGAGATCGTACAATGGATTCAATGCTCCAGAATCAATTGCACAATTACCAATTGCCCAAGATGGTTCAACAGTTATCGAAATCCGCTACACCCGAATCGAATATCCTGTAACGTGGATTAATGGATCAACAACATTGAGCAAGAGTGGCTATTACAAATATGGAAGCACATTAGATGTTCCTGACGACCCAGAGGCCGCACAAGGACAACGTTTTGTTGGATGGAATGAAAACTCCGAAGCACAATCCTCTGAACTTGGCCAAACGGTTCCTCTCGGTGGTGTCACTTACTATGCAATTTTCACCGCAACTGGTAATATGGATTACACCATTAAGCACTATCAGCAAGATCTTGACGAGGTGCATTACACACTAGTTGCAACCGGAACGGGAACGGGTCAAATAGATTTTACGACAACCGCCCAACCCAATAGTTATCCTGGTTTTACCCATCAACCCATTACACAGCAAACAATCACAGATGCTGGTGCAACAGTCGAGATCCGCTACAACCGCAACCGATACAATGTGGTTTGGAAAAATGGTAATGATGTATTCCAAACAGATAAAAATCAATTGTTCGGCAGTGCAATTCATGCTCCTGCGACAAATCCCGCAGCAGAACCCGGAGAGCATTTTGCCGGTTGGAACAGCGATCCTGACGCCGAATCACCAATTAATCTTGACAATGCAACCGTTACTGTTGACGGCATCACCTATTACGCAAAATTTGCCACCAACGCAACTGTGCACTACACAGTTAAGCACTATTTGGAAAATCTTGACGGATCTTTCCCCGCTGACCCGGAAGACTTTGATGATGAAACCGGAGTCTTCGGACTGGACGCAACGGCAACAGTTAAAACATACACTGGATTCACCGCACAACAATTTACCCCGCAAACCATTGCCGAAGACGGCTCTACTGTAGTCAGAATTGAGTACCTGCGTAAAAGTCATTCGCTATCATGGAACGAAAATGGCGGTGAACTGAGCGGAAACTTTACAACTGGAGACGTCAAATTTGGTGCACCAATCACCGCCCCAACAGCAACACTCCTTGGTCACAGTTTCTTCGGTTGGAACACGTCAACCGAACATGCTACCGCAACCGTTCCAGAGACAATGCCTGACAACAATTTGACATTTTACGCCATTTGGAATGTTAATCAATACCATGCGGCATTCTACTACAACAATCCGGCACACGTGAACGAGGAATTTACAGGCTGGAACTACGATTTTAAAGCAACAATAAATCGTCCGGCAGGCAATCCTCTGCCAACAGATTACGACGGTCACCACGACTTTGTTGGCTGGTCTGCAAATAAAGACGGCAACATCAACGACATTATTACGGGTGACGATTTCGGCGAAATGACAACCGCTGGCGCCAAATTCTACGCCATCTGGCAGATTCACTCGAACACTCTTGCATGGAACGCCAATGGCGGTAATGCACTTACAGGCAACTATACAAGCGGAACAGTTAATTACGATGCTGCAATTACTGCACCGAACGACCCGACACGCACTGGTTATACCTTTAAAGGTTGGGCGACTTCAGAAAACGGCACACCTGTGGCAGCCGTATCAGCAACAATGCCCGACTATAATTTGACATACTACGCCATCTGGGAAATCAACAGCCATAATCTTTCTTGGAATGCCAATGAAGGTACGCTGAGCGGTGACTACACAGAAGGTGTGGTTGAATATGGCGCAACCATAGATACTGCAACAGCCACTCGCACTGGTTACACATTCAAAGGTTGGGCAGAGACAGCCGAAGCAACAATAGCCGACATTATAACTCCTGCAACCTCAATGCCCGACCGTAATTTGACATACTACGCCGTTTGGGAAGTGCACAAGCACCAACTCACATGGTATCCGAATGGTGGACGATTTGTAACTTCAAATCAAGAAGGAGAACTTATTGAAGTCGACGACCCAAGTGGCCAAGTGGCTTACGGAACAGAGATTACAACACCACAAGTTAATCGCATCGACCCAGATCCGGAAATAGAGTGGAAATGTGCAGGTTGGGGAACATCAGAAGATGCAACCGTTGCAATAACACCTGCCAGCACCATGCCTGATGAGGATTTGGCTTACTATGCCATTTGGATTCTCAAGAAAAATGTTGTAACATGGAAACGCAACTACAGCAATGATGATGATTTTAATGCTACTGCCACCCATGTTGAAGTTGGTCAGGACATTACCGCTCCCGACATGATTCCTGAAAATCCACATCATCATTTCTTAGGCTGGTCAGCCACACGTGATGGTGAAGTTATTTCCGATGGCAACTTCGGCAAAATGGACACCGACAAGAAAGAATTCTACGCCCGCTGGGAAATCAACAGCCATAATCTTTCTTGGAATGCCAATGAAGGTGCGCTGAGCGGTGACTATACTGAAGGTGAGGTTGAATATGGCGCAACCATTACTCCCGCAACAGCAACACGCATTGGTTACGAATTCCAGGACTGGGCTTTGTCAACAAACCCAACCGTGGCCACTGAGATAAGCACAATGCCCGACAACGATGTTGAATACATCGCCATCTGGGAAGCAAAACCCTACCCCGTGACATGGATGAAGAATGACGGCACGGAGGAGATTATCGATGTAACAAGTGTCTATTTCGATAGTGAAATTCAGCCGACAAGCAAAGATGTAGCACGCGAACACTATAAGTTCATTGGTTGGGCATCAACACCCGAAGGCGAAGTGATTACTAATTTCGGCACTCTAAAAACCGAAGGCGCAATCTTCTATGCAAAATGGGAAACCCGTAAATATGTGCTTGGTTGGGATGGCAACAATGGTGTGTTGAGCGGAACCTACACTCCTGCTGGCGAGGTTGACTATGGCACACACATCTATCCTCCGACAGCAACACGCACCAACTACATTCATGCAGGTTGGGGTACGGCTGTCAAACCAGACTCTGCAGTGAATATCACCACAATGCCCGACAGTAGCGTTACTTACGTGGCCATGTGGTTGCCAAATCACTATATAGTGGAGTGGCGCAAAAACGACGGCACAGAAGATAACTATCAGGCTACGAATGTTGATTACAACAATCTTATTGTGGCACCAGAAATCAATCCGGAACGCACTCACTATCAGTTCCTTGGTTGGTCAGAAACAGAAGACGGAGAAGTGATTACCGAGTTCGGCAAAATGTTAGCAGACCACGCGATATACTATGCTCAATGGCAAATCAACAGCAATACTCTTTCATGGAATGCCAATGGCGGTGAGTTAAGTGGTAACTACACAAGCGGCAGTGTTGAATACGGCACTACAATTGTCCGTCCTGTGGCAACACGCGAAGGTTACACCTACAACGGATGGAACACCTACGCCGATGCCGTTGACAGCGTAAGCATCAGCACCATGCCCGACAACGACATAGAATATTTTGCCATCTGGGCAGCAAACTCATACCATGTTTCATGGATGCGCAACGATGGCTCTGATGATATTTTTGAAACAACCGAAGTTGCATTTGGCAACCCAATCGAAAAGCCAAGCGACCCGTCGCGCGAGCACTACCAATTCTTAGGCTGGGCAACCGCTAGCGATGGCGACATTGCAACCGATTATGGTACAATGGGAACTGAAGATATAACCTTCTACGCTCAATGGCAGATTAACAGCCATACGCTTGCTTGGAATGCCAATGGCGGAGAGTTGAGTGGCGATTACACACAAGGTGAAGTTGAGTATGATTCAACTATCATTGTGCCGACCGCTTCTCGCATTGGTTTCACATTCGATGGTTGGGGCGCAACCGACAATGCAACCGAGGCTATCGAAATAACCACTATGCCAGACAACGATGTTGAATACTTCGCCATCTGGAAAGTAAACAGTTACACTGCTAAATGGCATTTCGATTCCGACAGCATTTTCGCATCGACAACTGTCAATTTCGGCGATACGATAAAAGCGCCATTGGCAATGCCTGAGCGCGCCGACTTCAACTTCCTGGGTTGGGCAGCAACCGAAAATGGCAGCGCAATCGACAGTTTTGGACTCATGCCTGCCACAGATACAGCATTCTTCGCTGTTTGGGAGGAAATCGAAGTTGTAACTGACAAGTACGCCGTTCTTTGGAAACTGAACGATGGTACGGCTTCTGTATTCAAGACCGACAGCCTTGCCGAGGGTAAACCCATCTTGGCTCCGACTGAGAAACCCGAACGCGAGCAATTCACATTCGCCGGCTGGGCTGCAACTGAGACTGGTATTGCTATCGATAGTTTTGGCTTGATGCCTGCAGCCGATACAGCATTCTTCGCTATTTGGGAGGCTGTTGAAGACACAACCATCACACCGGCAACATTCACAGCCACATGGTACATGAACAACGGTTCTGACTCTGTATTCGTAACAAGCAAGTTCGCTGAGGGCGATAGCATTGTGACTCCGGCAGAGAATCCTGTTCGCGAGCAATTTACATTCGCTGGCTGGGCCGCAACTGAAAACGGTATAGCAATCGACAGTTTTGGTCTCATGCCTGCCGCCAACACTGCGTTCTTCGCTGTTTGGGAGGCTGTTGAAGACAGTTCTCTGCTCTCTGTCGATTGGCTCATGAACGACGGAACCGATTCTGTATATATGATTCAGAAATATGCTCTGGGCGATAGTATTGCTGCCCCTGCAATCAATCCTGAACGCATTGGCCACCAATTCCTTGGTTGGTCGGCTGATAGCACCGGCACACTCATAACCAAGTTCGACACAATAAATGCCGACACTGCTTTCTTCGCCATTTGGATGAAGAATCAATATGTGATAACATGGTACTTCGACCAAAACGACACTTTAAAAATCGACACCCTGGCTTATGGCGATGCGATCATCGCTCCTGCTGAGAATCCAGCGCGCGTGCATTACATATTCAAAGGTTGGGCAACCGCAGCCGAAAGCGACAGTGTGATTGCCGATTTTGGAACAGTAACTGACAGCGCATCATTCTATGCCGTTTGGGAAGAAGAAGTGGTGAAGCAATATGCAGCCGTTTGGTACTACAACGACGGCACCAACTCTGCATTCAAAACAACCATGGTCAATGCCGGCGCCACAATATCAGCACCGTCATCTACCCCAACCCGCGAACGCTATGAATTCAAAGGGTGGGCTACAACCGCCACAGGAAACGTTACCAACAACTTTGGCACAATGACCGAGGCCGGAGCCGTATTCTACGCTGTTTGGGCTGCAATTGTCAACTTCGACGCACCAGAGAATTTCAACTCTTGTGAGACTGGCGACGACTTCATCAAACTTACCAACATAAGCCACAGCGACATTGTGTTTGAATGGAACATAAACGGCGATCTCGACTCGATACAAACCGATGGCTATTTCGAATTCAGCAAAGAAATGGCGTTGTCGGGAACTATTGAGGTAACTGGTATTGTTGGCAATAGCCGTCTGACAAAGACCATCAATTATCAACGCAACAAGGACATGCTGCGCACAATGTGGGACGATGTCATCACAGTTGTTAATGGCGAAGGTTACTTCAAATCGTTCAAATGGTATCATAATGGTGCGCTTGTCGATACTACCGAGTTGCACTATGAGGCCGGTGGATTGACTGGCACATACAAACTTGTCGCAACCACCGTTGATGATGTGGAAATCACTTCGTGCGAGATGACATTCAGTGAGCCGACAATAGCCTCAATAAGTGTCTATCCGAACCCTGTTGTCACTACTATTCGCGTTGAAAGCAGCAGTTTGACTCCAGGCGCAAGAATCTTCGTTCTGGACAACGATGGTAAAGTTCGCATGACAAAAGATGCTACCGGTAACGGAAGTGAGGAGTTGAATGTATCAACCCTGCCACAGGGCATCTACATTGTGAAAATCGGCAACCAATCAGCATCTATTATTAAACTTTAATCAATTAACCAGTTAATTATGAATCGTTTAAATATATCAAATAACGGAAAAGCAAGAATGGGCTCAATATTAAAATTGGTTTTAGCAACAACTATTGTCGCCGTTTCGGCCACAACTTACGGACAGCGGCGCAATAGTTTCCAATACGTTTCTGCCGACTATGGCGGCGGTCTGCACAGCATTCAGTACTCACCCATTGATGGCAAACACAAGGTTGGTGCCGGAATGACATTCAATCTCGGCTATCGGTATTTCCTGTCTGATCAATGGGCTATTAGCAGCGGTATCGGTCTGTCGACTTACAACGCGAAAACAATCTATAACAGCGCAAAACCTGATAACAACCGGAAATATGATATTCTGATTCCATCGTACGATTCAATTAATCAACTGGATTTCGAATTCCGGACCTATTTCGACAATTTTAAGGAGAAACAGAAAGCCACTATTCTTGAAATACCAATTCAAGCCTATTATGAGTACGCTTTCCCGCAAACTCGCTTTGAAGTATTTGGCAAGGCAGGTTTCAAAATCGGCATTCCTGTGTCAAGCAAGTACAAACTGATGAAAGGCTCATACGAGACTCGCGGCTACTATCCTGTTCTGGGCCATGAAATCTACTCCACTTCCGACAGCGTTTATGTCCATGGTTATGGCATCTACGAGGCAGAGAAACAAAAAGGAAAGATGAAACTAAACCCCGTCAATCTTTCGCTCGCCATTGAAGGTGGTGGTCATTTCCGGCTTAATAAGATGATCAGACTTAGTGCTTCGCTTTACTTCGGCTACTGTCTCACCAACATTCACAAAGACAGCATTGAGCCGATTATTAATGAGGAATACGTATACAACGGCACTTTGCAATCAAACCAAATTGATCGTGCTTCACTCTTGTCGCTTGGTTTAAAAGCAGGTGTTGTATTTGACATCAACGAACTACTCAACAAAAAAGGTCGTCCGAAATTCTAATTAGTCAACTGCTATCATTTTTAGCATTTACTTCAGAAGCCTGACAATCTGGTTTTCTGAAGCATTGGGAAGTACGCCTTTTAGGTGCTCAAAAATCTTTTCAAATGACTCATTAGGCGAACAATCACATTTGCACGATTCAAGTCCGTATAGTTGTTCGGGGGTGGTAAGCAACGACCACCCCCAACCATATTCATGCCCGTGACGGTCGATGGGATAGACAAAATCTTCAGTTACAATGCGACAAGCCATCTGCAGACGAGTGATGTAACCGTCAAACTTGCTGCGCATGTTTGAACCAGTGAAACCACAAGCCGATCGAAGGTCGCGGGTAATCATGCTACCCTGCGCCTGCAATGTGAACAATATGGCTTCTTCGATGGTGCCAGCAGAGGGTTGCGGATGGATGCTACGGCGATAGTTGCAGAAATCGGGCCACCACTTTCGACTGATAAACCCCGCTTTGCCAGCAAAGAATTTGCCATAGACGGTGCTGCCTTCTGTCAGAATAGAGCCTTTCCACTTCCACAGCAGCCACTCCCAACCGCCATCGGGTAATGGCGAGTAGCGACACTCATCACTCACCATCTCCTCGGCAGAATAGCCACTGATGCCACTGTCAAGCAAAGGCAGAAAACCTATCTGCTGAATCAGTTCTATCAGTTGCGCCTGATTAGTAATATCTTGACAATCCACACTCTAAACCCTAGTCGAGTAACAGTACCAAAAACCGGTATTAGAACCTAAAACCTGCTGTTAGCACGAAATTGCCAACCCGGCTTTTCATTTTGGTCTCGCTTTCTTGATAAGTGTAGATGTATTTGGTCTCATTCTTTGTACGCAAATTGTAACCCAAATCAATGAAAGCCCAATGTCCACGATAGCCAGCACCAATACTGTATACCATCTGGTGAGCCGATGAATTGACATGGCCGCTCTTGTAAGGACTACCGTAGAAACCGAATCCGGCTCGTGCAACTGCAGGGCCAAAAGTCAGTTCGCCGCCAAGTCGCAGGTTAACAGTGGTGCGAAGTTCTGCAGAAATGAGGCCATTGAGTTCATCGTATTCGTTGCCAATTTGGATATCGTCATCTTTGATGGTGGCGTCCGAATATTTAACAACCTCACAATCAACATCAATCATTCCATGCTCTGGTGCTACAAAAGCGATACTGCCGATAAATTTAGCCGGCATCGTCAAACGCCAGTCAACAGTACCTGTCGAATTATAGCTTTGTTTTGTAGTGTAATACGTGACATCATTAGTATTGTTGTCTTGCTCACTATACCACACAGAAGACTCAACTTTTGTACCATAATCGTCAGTCAACGACAAGATGGTAGGGGTGTGGAAAGCCGCTCCCACTCTTAAATTATCATTCAACCAG
The DNA here is from genome assembly GCA_016284875.1 of Salinivirgaceae bacterium. Lineage (GTDB taxonomy): Bacteria > Bacteroidota > Bacteroidia > Bacteroidales > SZUA-534 > RUG13583. Next base: position 53,924 of record JAEEPS010000002.1, read on the forward strand.
CCAATTACGCCCAACTTCAGATTGACGCCTCCGCCTGTAGTCCAAAACTCGTCAGTAACATTAAAATAATCAATTGTAAAATCTTCAATGTCAGGTTCTTCTGTATATTTCGACACATGACGGTAATCGACATGGACAATGTTCAGCGAACCTCCGATATAAAATTCATTGTTGATGTTTGCACCCAACAGGAAACTGTAATCTCCCAAACTACCATCGGTTGTTACCGACTGTCGCTGATTTGAACCATAAACGCCAAAATCCTCATAATCATTTATATACCTGTGCATAGATGAGTCGTAAATAAACAAATCGGTATTATAGAACGGATCGCGATCCCAATAATCGACATTGAAATCGTCAACAGCCTTATCGAGCAGCGAACTGACATCATTATAGCCCCTTACCGAATAACCACCATCAAAATTAGTCAGACGGTTGTAAACAAAACCCATATTGAACGATACCAATCCGGTTTCATCAACTGGAATCGCCGAAGCCAATCCGACATTCGAAAAGCGGAAACTGCTTGAATTTGATTTTGCCGTTGTACCATAATATTTTGCCGTCTCCTTATCTGTTGTCCACATTGGCGAAATTGTCATTTGTCCGTTACGATAAACGCCGAGGCCCGCAGGATTGACAGTTACTGCTGTCAAATCACCGCCAATGGCACCCATTGCACCGCCCATCGATACGAATTTTGCCGTTCCTGCCGGAACTATGTTTGAGTAACGGATGGCATCGTCGATATTTTGAGCCGACACAACCGTTGCAACACCAAACATAAACAAAACTGATATAATTGATTTTGCCTTCATCTTTCAATAGTATTTATCAGAACAACAATAAATTATCTTCGTCCACGACCGCCACCACTACTGTGACCGCCACTACTGTGACCGCCACTGCTATGACTGCCGCCACTACTGCGGCTGCCACCGCTGTAACTGCCACCGCTGCTGTGACTACTGCCACTACTGCGGCTGCCACCGCTGTAACTGCCACCGCTGTAACTGCCACCGCTGCTGTGACTACTGCCACTACTGCGGCTGCCACTGCTGTAACTGCTGTGCGATGAGCCAGAACTTGACGAAGATGAAGATGAAGATGAAGATGAACTTGACCGGAATGAAGAACTACTGCTACTATGCGAAGTTCCGCTACTACTACTGCTACTACTGCTACTGCCGCTGCTGTATGTAGAGCTTGACCCGCGAGTTGCTGTGCTCACCCTGCTGCCTGTACGCGCTGTTGTGCTTGGCTGTTGCTGCACACTGCGTCCACGGCTTTGTGTTGCTGATGCCGATCTTGTTGATGATGAAGCACTTCCTTGATTAACGTTGCTGTTATTACTATTGGTTGCCTGACTTGATGAACTTCTGCTGGCTCCGCTTTGCGAAACAGAACCATTGGTAGTTGAAGTGCGTCCGCGAACTGCCGTGCTTGACGAAGCCGCCGTGCTTGACGAACCCGATCCGCCTGAATGACCAACTACAGTTGAAGAGTTGCCACTATTCCGCGACTCTCCACTTCGTCCGCGAATTACAGTTCGATCATCACGCGACGACGAGGTGCTGGTTGTCGCACTCCGCCTTGGGCCATAGTTGCGACTGTTGCTGCTGCTGGCATAGTTGCTGTGATGATGGCGATGGCGATAAGTGTACAACGGATAATAATGCCGATAGTATGGATAGTAATGGTGGTAGTACCACGGATCGTAATATCCATAATAGTAATCCCAATATGAGTAATAACTCGGATAATAGTGATACCCGTAATACCAATTATTATAATAATGATGATGATAACGCCATGAATAAGGATAGCCGAATGTCAAGTCCCAAGCCAAATCCCAAGCAAGATCATCCCATCCCCAACGGTCATAATAATAAACATGCACATTGACAGGTTGGACATTGACATCTGTCTCTCCATCAGCGAAATACTTTCCATCATAATCATCACTGAAACGCATCAAACGGCGCTCGTACTCTCCCATCTCGCCGTCATCAGTCTCTCCTCCGTCATAATTATCAGCATCGTCATTATCTCTGTTGACTTTTGCCATCTGATATTCTTCCGATTCGGAAGCCGATGTCTGAGCATAACTCGTTTCCTGTTTGATGTCAGTCTTAGGATTGAAATAAACGTCGTCGTAATAATACCCCGTCAATCCTGCTGTTGAACCGCATGAAGCAGCAAACCCTGTTGCCGCCGCTGCCACTAATAATAAAGTTAGATTTTTCATAGTAGTATGATATTAGGTTTATTGGTTTGTCTCAAAAATTGTGCCACTATTAAATTATCAAATTTCGGTGTTTTTTAGAGTTCTCCTCAACTCTTTTAATTTACTTTGCACCATCTTTATTAAAAGATAAAATTAGTAAAACATTACAAAAATACCAAATAAAAAAGACGATGGGCAAATTTTTGACTTCGAGAAGCGAGAATTACTCGCAATGGTACAACGAGTTGGTTGTGAAAGCCGACTTGGCCGAGAACTCAGCCGTCAGGGGCTGTATGGTGATAAAACCTTATGGATATGCAATTTGGGAGAAGATGCACGATGCTCTCGACAAGATGTTTAAGGACACCGGACACGTGAATGCTTATTTCCCGCTTTTCATTCCGAAATCGTTCCTTAGCCGCGAGGCCGACCACGTTGAGGGCTTTGCCAAGGAGTGCGCCGTGGTTACTCACTACCGTCTGAAAACCAATCCCGACGGCTCGGGCGTGATTGTTGACCCCGAAGCCAAACTTGAGGAGGAGCTGATTGTCCGCCCAACATCGGAGACTATCATCTGGAGTACATATAAAAACTGGATTCAGTCATACCGCGACCTGCCGATTCTGTGCAACCAATGGGCCAACGTTGTCCGCTGGGAGATGCGTACGCGCTTGTTCCTTCGCACTGCTGAATTCCTTTGGCAGGAAGGTCACACTGCCCACGCCACCAAAGAGGAGGCTGAGGTTGAGGCTCGCCGCATGCTCGATGTTTATGCCAAGTTTGCCGAAGAGTTTATGGCCGTGCCGGTCATCAAGGGTGTGAAGACTGCCAACGAGCGTTTTGCCGGTGCTCTCGACACCTACTGCATCGAGGCTCTGATGCAGGATGGCAAGGCTCTACAGGCTGGAACATCGCACTTCCTTGGTCAGAATTTCGCGAAAGCGTTCGATGTGAAATTCCTGAACAAAGAGGGCAAACAAGAGTTGGTTTGGGCCACAAGTTGGGGTGTATCGACTCGCCTGATGGGCGCGCTCATCATGTCGCATTCTGATGACAACGGTCTTGTTCTGCCGCCGAAACTCGCACCAATTCAGGTGGTTATCGTGCCTATCTTCAAAGGTGACGAAGAGAATGCCAAGATGCGTGAGTTGGGCAACAAACTCAAAGCCGATCTTGAGGCTAAAGGTCTGTCAGTCAAGTTCGACGACCGCGACACGCAGAAACCGGGCTGGAAGTTTGCTCAGTACGAACTGCAGGGCGTTCCGGTGCGCATCGCCTTTGGTGCCCGCGACCTTGAGAACGGCACCGTTGAGATTGCCCGTCGCGACACACTCGAGAAAGAGACCTACCCGGTTGGTCAGGCTGTTGACATCTGCACAAAACTGATGGACGAGATTCAGGCCAACATCTATAAGAAAGCGCTCGATTTCCGCGCTGCCAACATCACCAAAGTTGACACTTGGGAAGAGTTTGAGGCTGCGCTTGAGAAGGGCGGATTTGTGTCGGCTCACTGGGACGGCACCACCGAGACCGAGGTTGCAATCAAAGAGAAGACAAAGGCCACCATCCGCTGCATTCCGTTGGGCAACCCGCTCGAGGAAGGCAAGTGCATCCTGACTGGCAAGCCGTCGAAGCAGCGCGTGCTGTTCGCAATTGCTTATTAATTGAAGGACAGATTAATTGAATAACAGAAAGGAGCCTGACGGGCATATGCTTGTCGGGCTTTTTTCGTTTCCGTCCCCGCCCCCATTTTCAATTGTTATTTTTTAATTGTTATTTTGCCTAAAAAAATTACCATCATGCTTGATTATAGCGAAGTAACACTAAATCAGATTGTTGTGCACAACATTGGCAGCCGTTCTGAAGACCAAGGTGTGCAGATTTCGAAAGCACCGACGCAGATTTTTGACGAAACGGCCGAGGACATTCTAAAAACATATTTCCTGTCGCATTTCAAGACCGAATACTTCTACCAATTTGTGGATAACGAAGATTTACAGCAAAATGCGGTTTACGATTCCGTCAGCAAGGTGTTCGACGACAATGCCCAGTTCTATCAGCAATCCACCAACATCGCCTGGCATCTGTATGAGAAATCGAATAACCAGAACATTAAAACCGGCGAGTTCTACATGGTGTATTTCAGCGGGATACAGATTGACGGTGTGGCGGTTGATGCCATCGGTATATTCAAATCGGAAAACAAGGACACATATATAAAGGTGTGCCAGCAAGGCGACAGTTACGGCGTTGAATACGAAAACGGCATCAATATCAAGAAGTTGGACAAAGGATGCCTGATTCTGAACAACGAGCGCGAGACAGGCTACCAGGTGGCCATTGTCGACAGCACCAACCGCGGCGATGAGGCGATGTACTGGCGCGAGAGTTTCCTGAACGTGATGCCGCGTGAGAATGAATACTACCAGACCAACCAACTGTTCGACATCTGCAAGAATTTCAGCCACGATATGCTCACATCGCAAAACAAGGTTGACAAGGCCGACCAGGTGACTTTTATGAAGCGCGCCGAGCAGTTCTTCAACACAAACGACTTTTTCGACAGCGAACAGTTCAAGAACGATGTTATTGGTAACGAGCAGGTTAGCGCAGCATTCGAAGACTACAAGCGCAAGTTCGAGAACCAGAAGATGCTCTCGCCGATTGACCAGTTCGAGATTTCGGGCGAGGCCGTCAAACGTGGCAAGAAATATTTCCGCAGCGTGATTAAACTCGACAAGAATTTCCACATCTACGTGCACGCCAATCCCGACTACATTGAGAAAGGATTTGACGAGCACAAAGGTTTGAAATTCTACAAGTTATTCTTTAGTAACGAGGAGTAGTGGTTAGGCATTAGGCATTAGTAAATTAGGAATTAGAAATATTAAACTTGTTAAACCTGTTAAACTTTAAACTTATACCTTGTACCTTGAACCTTGTAACTTTAAACTTCGAAAACTTATAACTTAAAATATAAATAATATGGCAAGCAAAAGACAACTCAAAGGCGACATCTGTTTCATTGTCAAAGAGATGATTAGCGAATGCATTGCATACACAATGCTGGTTCCGAACGTCGACATCAAGGCCACTGAAGACTTGATAAACGACATTTTGGATTATTATGGCAAGGCTCTGACTGACATCAACGCAGTGCGCAAAAACAAGACCGACGAGCGCGGCGACAACTTGAAAGCCATCCGCAACGACGTCCGTCAGAAGGTGGCAGAATTCGTTGGCCGTATGGCAAAACTCAGCGAAAGCAAATAAAAAAGAAAACTATTGGCAAAACGGAACACAAATAGTACCTTTGCCGACCATTTTTAGTGGACGTACTATTATGATAAAGATAACATTTCCTGACGGCAGCACGCGCGAGTTTGAGAGCGGTGTTACCGGTATGCAGATTGCTGAGAGCATCAGCCCGAGGCTGGCAAAAGAAGTTCTGTCGGTTAACGTGAACGACGAAACCATCGACCTTGCCCGCCCAATCACAACCGACGCAAAAATCAAACTCAACAAATGGGACGACGCTGAGGGCAAACACACCTTCTGGCACTCGTCGGCGCACTTGCTGGCAGAGGCTTTGCAGGAACTCTACCCTGGCGTTAAATTCGGCATTGGCCCGGCCATCGAGAACGGTTTCTACTACGACGTTGACCTTGGCGACCGTCAGATTTCGGAATCGGATTTCGGCGCTATCGAGCAGAAAATGATGCAGTTGGTTCAGGCCAAATCGCAGTTTGTCCGCACAGAGGTTTCGAAAGCCGACGCGCTCAAATTCTTCGGCGACAAAGACGAAATCTACAAGGTTGAACTCATCAACGACCTTGAGGATGGCAAAATCAGTTTCTACAAGCAAGGCAACTTCACCGACCTTTGCCGCGGCCCGCATTTGTTTGACACATCGGTAATTAAGGCCGTAAAAGTGTTGAGCGTGGCTGGTGCATACTGGCGCGGCGACGAGAAGCGTAAGCAACTCACCCGTATCTACGCCATCACCTTTCCGCAGAAGAAACTCTTGGACGAGTATCTTGTTCTGCTTGAGGAGGCTAAGAAACGCGACCACCGCAAAATCGGCAAGGAAATGGAACTCTTTATGTTCTCTGATATGGTGGGCAAAGGTCTGCCAATCTGGTTGCCGAAAGGCACGGCCGTACGTCTTCGCCTTGAAGATTATCTGAAGAAGATTCAAAAACGATATGGCTATCAGCAGGTTATGACACCACACATCGGCGGAAAACAACTTTACGTAACTTCGGGCCACTGGGACCACTACGGAAAAGACAGTTTCCAACCAATCACCACACCTGAGGAGGGCGAGGTTTATATGCTGAAACCGATGAACTGCCCACACCACTGTATGATTTACAAGAACGCGCCGCGCTCGTACAAAGACCTTCCGCTGCGAATTGCAGAGTTCGGAACCGTTTATCGTTACGAGCAAAGTGGTGAACTTCACGGACTTACACGCGTTCGCTCGTTCACTCAGGACGACGCGCACCTTTTCTGCCGTCCTGACCAGGTGAAAGAGGAATTCTGCAAGGTGATGGACATTATCCAAATCATTTTCAAGGCTTTGAACTTCGACAAGGTTGAAGCGCAGATTTCGCTTCGCGACCCGAACAACCACGAGAAATACGTGGGCAGCGACGAACTTTGGGCAAAGGCTGAGCAGGAGATTATCGAGGCTTGCAAGGAGAAAAACCTTGACGCCGTGGTTGAGTACGGCGAAGCCGCCTTCTACGGTCCGAAACTCGACTTTATGGTTCGCGACGCTATTGGTCGCCGTTGGCAGTTGGGCACCATTCAGGTGGACTACAACCTGCCCGAGCGTTTCGACCTTGAATATATGGGTGCTGACAATCAGAAACATCGGCCTGTAATGATTCACCGCGCGCCTTTCGGCTCAATGGAGCGTTTTGTTGCCGTGCTGATAGAGCACACTGGTGGCAAATTCCCATTGTGGTTGACACCGGAACAGGCTGTAATTCTGCCAATTAGCGAAAAATACAACGAATTTGCACAAAAGGTTTCCAATATTCTGGAAAATTACGATATTCGCACCGCCATTGACGAGCGCAACGAGAAGATAGGTAAAAAGATACGTGACAATGAGTTAAAGCGTATTCCGTATATGCTTATCGTTGGCGAAAAAGAGGCAGAAAGCAACACCGTTTCCGTTCGCCGGCAGGGCGATGGCGACAAAGGCTCAATGACTCTCGAAGAGTTTGCAAAACTCGTCAATAGCGAAGTGGAAGAGGCAATGAAGTCTAACTAATTATAGGAGAACCATATAATAGAAAACAAACCACAAGGGAAGTCCGGGTCAGATGACAAGGCTGCCAATAGGATTAATGAGGAAATCAGAGTGCCGAAAGTCCGCTTAGTGGGCGACAACGTGGAGCAAGGCATCTACAGCATTCGCGACGCTCTGAAAATTGCCGAAGAACAAGGAGTTGACTTGGTGGAGATTTCGCCAAACGCCGACCCACCGGTATGCAAAGTGATTGATTACAGCAAGTTCCTTTATGCTTTGAAAAAGAAGCAGAAGGAGATGAAAGCCAACGCTTCGAAGGTTGTAATCAAGGTTATCCGCTTCGGGCCGCAAACCGATGAGCACGATTTCAACTTCAAAAAGAACCACGCAATCAAGTTCCTTGAAGAGGGTGCGAAAGTGAAGGTTTACGTGTTCTTCAAAGGCCGCTCAATCCTGTTCAAAGACCAGGGCGAATTGGTTCTGCTGAGACTGGCCAACGAACTTGAGGACTACGGCAAAGTTGAGCAGTTGCCGACTCTTGAGGGTAAAAGAATGATAATGACTATTGTACCGAAAAAGAAAAAATAAATTTAAATTTTGTACAGTTATGCCTAAGATGAAAACCAATTCCGGCGCAAAGAAAAGATTCGTGCTTACAGGCACCGGAAAAATCAAAAGAAAACACGCTTACAAAAGCCACATCCTGACTAAGAAAGGGACTAAGCAGAAGCGTAACCTGACCTATTTCACAACCGTTGACAAGGCTGATGTTAAGAACATCAAACTTTGCCTGGCAATGAGATAGTCAATCCAAAAAATTAATTTTAATTGTTTAACCGCGAATGTTTTAGCTGTCGAAGTTTCCTAAAGGAGAGGAACGCTAACCATTCCTAAAATCGTAAAATTATGCCGCGTTCAGTAAATCACGTAGCTTCAAGAGCAAGAAGGAAGAAAATTTTAAAACAAACCAAAGGTAATTTCCTTGGCCGCGCCAATGTGTGGACCGTTGCCAAAAACACCTTTGAAAAAGGCCAACAATACGCCTATCGCGACCGCCGCAACAAGAAACGCTCATTCCGCGCTTTGTGGATTCAGCGTATCAATGCCGGCGCCCGCCAATATGGGTTGTCATACTCAGAACTTATTGGCAAACTGGCGAAAGCAAATGTTGAAATCAACCGCAAAGTCCTTGCCGACCTTGCAATGAACCAACCAAAGGCTTTCGAAGCCGTAGTTAATTCGGTAAAATAAATCAAGATTTTCAATTGAGGTACAATAGATTAAGCCGTTCCTTAGGGGACGGCTTTTTTTATAGGGTGAATGAAACAAACCAATAGTGAGAGACACTCCTCTCCTATTACTTTCATTTGTTTATAATCGCCTGATAGAAAAGTTCTTGAATCTGTGTGCGGATGTTCAGTTTCGCAAGTTTATTGTCTTTCGAAGATGGGAATGTTCGGTTCGTAAGGAAAACCATAAAGCACTCATACTCTGGGTCAATCCAGATATATGTGCCAGTGAATCCGCTGTGGCCGAAACTTTTTTGAGAAGCATATCGGCAAGTTGGACCATTGCTATTGTACTTTTTCAGAGGTCGGTCGAAGCCCAAAGCACGGCGATTCCCTCCGAATTGGGCAGCAGTGAATGTTTGAACCGTTTTGCGGCCGACAATATTGGCATCGCCATAATTGCCGCTGTTAAGCCACATTTGGCAGAGTTTGGCAAGGTCGTTGGCATTTGAGAACAGGCCTGCGTGTCCCGACACCCCGCCCAACATGGCCGCCCCCTGGTCGTTGACAAAACCACGGACAGTATCGTGCCGCCAAGTCTGGTCAATTTCCGATGGAACAATCCGCGCCGTTTCGTATTTCGACAATGGCAAATAGCATGTGTTGCTCATTCCCAACGGCTTGTAAATATGCTCATTACAATAATCGTCGATGGTCTTTCCCGACAGTTTTTCAATCATTTTCGGGAAAAGATAGAACCCAAGGTCGCTGTATAAATACTTCTTCTCACCCAAAGGCGATTTTACGATTTCGGAATAGATAGTGTCAATATAACTTGAATTAAGATACAGGCTGTCAGATATTTGGATATTGTACTTGGCATTTTTTGTTTTCGAATACAATTCAGGACGCAATGAACCATTTGGCTTGAATGTGTTTTGGTAGAACGGAATCCAACTTTTCAATCCTGCCTGATGAGCCATTATTTGATTTATTTTCAAATCTTTCTTGTTGCTTTGCGCCAACATTGGTACGTAGGACGAAAGTTTGTCGTTCAGTTTGAATTTCTTTTTGTCGTATAACTGCATGAGCGCGGTGGTGGTGGCCGCCACTTTCGTGACCGATGCAATATCATAAATATCAGTCATTTGCACAGGCTGCAAACTGTCGTATGTGTGAAATCCATAAGCCTTGCTGTAAACAATACTTCCTTTTACACCGAAAACTATCTGACAGCCAGGCATAACCTTATCAGCAATACACTGATTGATAATGGAATCTATCTTCTGGAATGGTTCGGATTTCAACCCCGCGCTATTAACATCGGAATATGCGAGCCTGATGGCCTTGCCGCCGTCCAAACCATTGCCTTGTACAATTTGGTCGTTAACTGAAACTGGCATTTTGCCCCTCACCTCTCGCCCGCCAAAAACTGCTTGTGCAGCCAGTTCCTGCGTCTCACGACACGAACGATAGCCAATCAGCACTGCCGATAATTGGTTGATATTATGAATCTTACCAAGTGCATAAGGATTGCCCAAATGGACAAAAATCGTGTTGCCATGATAGGCCAAAGTATCAATCATTTTTACAGATTCGGGTATAACGCCAAAGTTCTTCGACTGCAATTCATTCGTGCCCACAGTCGCAACAATCACAGTGCTATATTTTTGCGCGGTATCGAAAACGGCCGCGATTACAGAATCGCTCGGATATGTGGGCAGGGTGATTGTATCAACAGTAGTGTATAGTTGCAACTGCTTATTGAATTGATTGTCACGTAGTTCACCCAAGGAAATAGCGAGTATCTTATTGTCAGTCAGATTCTTTATTGGGAAAGCACCATTGTTTTTAATTAAGGTGAATGTTTGACTGGTTAAACTGGTATGTAAAGATGTTGCTCCAGCAGAATTCAATTCGGCATAAAGGTTGGTGGTGTCGATGGGCTGATAATGGTTCAGACCCATCCAAGCCTTGGCTGTCAGCACTTTACGACAGCGACGGTTGAGTTCGTCAAGGCTTATCAGGCTGTCGGCAATGGCCTGCTCAATGCTGTTGATGGTGAGTTCGGCGTTTTTGGGGAAGAGCAGAATGTCGTTTCCAGCCATAAACGCGCGGACTTCCAACTCGCCAGGTTCAAAGGCGTTTGCCACACCGCGCATATTCAGCGCATCGGTGAAAATCAAACCTTTATAACCTAAATCTTTGATTAGCAGCGAGTCCACAATACGCTTCGACAGTGTTGACGGAAGCAGCGTGTCGGGTTCCAAGGCGGGCACGGCCAGATGCGCCACCAGCATTCCGCCCATCAGGTCGGCGGTTTTGCGGAACGGGTATAACTCAATGTCGTTCAGTCGCCGACGGCTGTGATCGACCAGCGGAAGGGCAAGGTGCGAGTCGGTGTGAGTGTCGCCGTGGCCAGGGAAATGCTTGCCCACGGCCAGAATTCCGCCGTCTTGCATTCCACGCGCATATGCTGACGCACAATCAGTTACGTGCAATTTGCTTTCGCCGAATGAGCGGCTGCTGATAATCGGGTTATTAGGTTCGACGTTGATGTCGAGTACGGGTGCGAAATTGATGTTCACGCCCAACCGACGGCACTGACGCGCCACTTCAGCGCCAAAATCGTATATCGGCTCGCTGCTTCCGATGGCGCCCAAAGCCATTGCGCGCGGGTAGTAAATGGTGCTGTCGAGCCGCATTCCTAACCCGTATTCGGCATCGATGGCCACCATTGCGGGAATGTTCAGCACAGCCTGAATGCGGTTGCACAACATCGCTTGCCGCACGGGGCCGCCCTGCATAAAAATTATGCCGCCAATTTGCTGTTGCTCAAATAATTCAACGGTCTGTTGGTTGTAACTTTCGGTTTTGTTCGAATAGACAGCCATCATTATCAGTTGCGCTATTTTCTGCCGCGTGTTGAGCGTATTTAGCACGGAATCAGCCCATTGCTCTTGCTCGGCGGCGTATTCCACCTTCCCCGAATCGTGAGTGTTGCCCATAGCGGACAAACAAGTCAGCAATCCGACTGCAACCGATAAGTGTTTGAAAATCTTCATTCCAACCCTAAACTTCCAACTTCAACCTAACTCTTTATTCTGAATTCTAAATTCTAAATTCAGAATTCAAAACCCTAACTATTTGATAATCTTGAATAATCTGCGCCAGCGTATGTTTTTCGGGAACGATTGGTCCTTGTCCGACGAGAACCAAATCATCGAAGCCTTGCCAACTATGTGGTCTTCAGGCACAAAGCCCCAGAAACGCGAGTCGAGCGAGTTGTGGCGGTTGTCGCCCATCATCCAGTAGTAGTCCATTGCAAAGGTGTACTTGTCGGCGGGCTGCCCATTTATATATATGGTGCTGTCCTTCACCTGCAGGTCGTTGCCTTCGTAGATGCGGATAATGCGCTGATACAAAGGCAAATTATCGATTGTTAAGTCGATGGTAGTGCCTTTTTTCGGAACCCACAGCGGGCCAAAGTTGTCTTCGTTCCAGCGATAGCGCGCGTCGTGCGGGAAGTTGGTGCCGTCATAGCGGTCGCCAGCATTGACGCGTTTTATCTCTCTGATAAAGCGGAAGTTGCGAAGACTCTCAACCATTTCGGGTGTCAATGGAATCTGATAGTGTCCTGCTGCAATTTGGCTGCGGCTTATGTCTTCCATCGATATGCCCAATCGTTGTAATGCCTTGGGACTGAACGCGGTACCATCGGTTATGATGTCGTAGCGGTATTGCTTTATGCCGATTTCCTTTTGCGGCTGTCCGTTGATAAACAGTTGTCCGTCAACAATTTTGAGCGAGTCGCCAGGAATGGCCACGCAGCGTTTGATGTAGTTTTCACGCTTGTCCACAGGGCGGTAACCGATGGTGTAGTACTGCCAGATTTTGTCGCGGCCGTAGTCGCGCACCATCTGATGGTAACTTGGTGCCTGATTTTCAAGGCAAACCGTGTCGCCTTCGGGGAAGTTGAACACAACCACATCGTTGTTCTTAATCTTGCGGAAACCAGCCATACGTGTGTATTTGCGTTGCCAAATATCAGAATATGAGCGTGTTGTGGCAGTGAACGGCATTGTGTGGTGCACAAACGGCACCGAAATTGGCGTTATCGGCTTGCGCGGGCCGTAAGTGAACTTATTTACAAACAGATAGTCGCCCACGAGCAGTGATTTTTCCATCGACGAAGTTGGTATGGTGTACGCCTCGAACAGGAACGTGCGGATAAGCGATGCTACAACCACTGCAAATATCACAGCATCAATCCATTCCACAGTCTTTGTCTGCTTCTCAACACCTTTTTTCTTCCAAAAAGCCCAATGAACTTTTTTGGTGATGTAGATGTCGAAAATCACAGGAATGCCCAGCAACCACCATAGGCCGCCGTTCCAAATAATCCACAGAATGTAGATTACGAGTACTATGCTGAATTTTATAATGTCTTTCTTTGACGGCTTTTCCATTGCTTATCGTTTTAATATTGAGTCAAATACGTCTTTCATACTGTAGATGCCTTTTTTGCCAGCCATAAACTCGGCGGCCACCACTGCACCAAGCGCGAAACCCTTGCGGTTGAAGGCTTCGTGGCGAATGGTAATCTCATCGGCCTCAGAGCGGTAGAAAACCTCGTGAGTGCCAGGCACTTCGCCAATGCGTTCTGATGTTATCGGCAACTCATTCGGCTGACAGTCAGCGGTTTTCACCCATTTGTCGAGACGCGGATTGATTTTCACAATGTCCTCACCCAAAGTGATGGCTGTGCCGCTCGGTGCGTCTAACTTGTGAATATGGTGTATCTCGTTCATTCTCACCGAATAATCGGGGAAACTGCTCATCATTTCAGCAAGTTTGCGGTTCAGTTCAAAGAACAGATTCACGCCCAGGCTGAAGTTCGATGCGTAAAGGAAACCGCCGTTCTGCTTGCGGCACTCTTCCTCAACCATCGGACGTTGGTCGAGCCAGCCAGTAGTGCCCGTAACCACAGGCACACCCGCCTTGAAGCACTTCAGATAGTCGCCCACAGCCGATTCGGGGAAAGTGAACTCAATGGCCACGTCAACCGTTTTAAACTTCTCGCTTTCAAGGTCTTGCATATTGTCCTTGTCGATGGTCAGCACAACATTGTGCCCTCTTTTCACGGCAATGGCCTCAATCTCGTGGCCCATCCGTCCGTATCCGATAATCGCTAATTTCATTCTCTTAAAATTTATATATGTATTTTGACGCAAAGGTTTGTCGAATTTCGATAAGAATCAAACGAATGGTGTAAAAACTTATTATAGGTTGCTGATAAAATAGCATTACTCTGTTTTTTTTCGACAACTACCCACAATCCGTCTCAACATCGAAATCATTTCTGTTCAAATCTGACAAAAAATGTTAATAAAAATATTCAACTATATACCAAGCAGTTATGCCCATATAGGTATAAATACCTATTGACCAAAAGTGGCGTTTTCGATAGGTTTGCAGCGCTTTTTTAGGAAATATGAAGCATATATTATGTCTTACATAAATTAATTACAATGACAAAAAAAAGAAGAATTTTAGCCGTTGCAGCAGTGCTTTTTTGCGCGAGCGCGGCCACAGCCCAAACCACAGTTGCCACATCGGGTGGAGAGGCAGGAACGGTAAGTTTCACCGTTGGTCAGCCGTTCTACGAGACTACAACATCTGATGCGGGTAGCCTTGCAGCAGGAGTGCAGCAGGCCTACACCATTAGCGTTGTTGACGGTATCGAGAACTCGCAGATAACCCTTGAGGCCGAGGTTTACCCAAACCCAGTGACCGACCGCTTGAACCTCCGCGTGGTTGATGCCAGCGATTCCGCCCTGCATTACACGCTCACCGACAACAACGGCCGCACCCTCGAAACCGACGACATTCAGGATGCACTGTCGGCAATCGACATGAGTCAATTTGTGCAAGGTGTTTATTTCCTAAGAGTTGACAATGGAGAGAGAGTAGTGAAAACGTTTAAAATCGTGAAAAATTGATAATTAAGGCATTAGGTTTTAGGCACTAGGCATTAGGGATTTTAAACTTGTTCAACCTTTAAACCAAACACAAAAAAAAGAAACACTTTAATAATGAATATTTTAAAAACAAAAAACATGAGAAAAATTACAACAATTGTTGCTGCCCTGTTATTATCAGTGGCAACATTCGCCCAAGCCCCGCAGGGCTTCAGTTATCAGGCTGTTGTGCGCGATGCGCAGAACGCTGTGGTTGTTAACCAAGAGGTGGAGGTGACGCTCACCATCACTGCCGAAATCAATGGCGCGGCCGTGCAGACTTACACCGAGAAACACACCGCTACCACCAACCAAAACGGACTTCTGACACTGACGGTTGGCCAGGGCGAGAGCAGCCAGAAACTCTCTGACATTAAATGGAATCTGCCCGACGCCATCTATAACATGCGCACCGAGACCAAGTACGGCACAGTCACCACTCAACTTTTGAGCGTGCCGTTTGCCATGTATGCCGAGCAGGCTGGCGACATCGATTTCGATAAACTGGCTAAAAAGTTGAACAGCAGCGATGTACAGGCTCTTTTGAACTTTGTGAAACCTGAAGATTTGGAAAAGGTATACCAATATATAAAAGACTCTGTAGGCAACACTTATATCAAGAAAACCGATGTTAACGTCTTGACAAACAATTATGTAACTAAAGAATATTTTGAAAACTACGTCATCAGTGGCGGAACCCCCGACTCGGTTGACTTGAGCGTTTACGCCAAAAAGACTGATTTGCCGAACATGAGCAATTATGTTCAAATGCGTATGCTGGATTATTACTCTGATACTATAAACCAAATCCGCTCGGAATACGCGAAGAAGAATTTTGTGGCAGAAAACTACGTAACCAAAGAGGCTTTCGACAACTATGTTTTGAGCGGCGGCGATGCCGAATCGGTTGACCTCACCGTTTACGCCAAAAGCGCCGACGTTGAGAAAACTTACGCCAAGAAGGCCGACATTCCAAGTTTGAGCGGCTATGCACTCAAGTCTGATATTCCGACAATGCCCACCGTTCCAACCAAAGTGTCTGAATTGCAGAACGATGTCAATTATCTGACATCTCACCAGGATATTAGTGGCAAGCAAGATGTTATCGACGACCTTGACGACATCCGCAGCGGTGCAGCCCTTGGCGCAACGGCTTTGCAGAGCCATCAATCGCTTGACGCTTATGCAAAAACAGCCGATGTCGCTGCAGGCTATGTAACCAAAGAGACTTTTGACAACTATGTTTTGAGCGGTGGTAATGCTCAATCTGTTGACCTCACCGTTTATGCAAAAACAGCCGATGTTGCAAAAACTTATGCCACCCAAACCGAAGTTGCTGGCAAAGTTGACAAAGATGGTAACAAAGTCCTGTCAACCAACGATTTCACCAACGAACTGAAAACAAAACTGGAAAGTGGTGTTCTCACCGAGCATCAAGACATTACAGGCAAAGCCGACAAAAGCGCAATGAGCATTGTGCAAGGAACAGGCGAAAATGCCGACAAAGCAACCATTACTCTTAAAGAAGGCACTTCGGCTACTGTTCTAACCGATCACCAATCTTTGGAGGCACTCACACAGCAAATCGCCGCCTTGCAGGAGGCAATTGCTCAACTGCGAGCAGCAATGCCAACCATTGAGATGTCAAAACTAAAGATTAAGATTGTCAATCCTTATGCTGGCAACAGCAGTACGTGGGGCTCCAACACCGCAACAGTCCAGTTCAATGGAGAGTCATTCACCTCGGGCACAAAAGAATTCGACGTGCAGGTTGGTTCTGCTATGCCACTCTCAGTTTCGCTCGGAACATTCAAGCAGACAGAGACCCATTATTATCCGTATGTGTATACCTACACAATAACCATCAACGGCCAGCCATTCGATAATGTAGCGGGAACCTACGACCGTCCTACAGGTTATGTCTATAACACAATGCGTACCGTCAGCCTCACTGAACTTGTGGCAAAAGGGATGATTGAGGGCGGCAATGAGAAACTGTCAGATAATCAAATCGGTTATAGTGAATGGCACGGCCATGAAGATGGATATGGAGATGCCGAAGAAATGGACACCTACTTCAACCGCACAGCGCAGCAAGACCAGTTTCACATATATGCCGATATTGTTGATGCCCTTCCTGATTATGACAATAAAAAATACCAACCTTTTAACGCTCAATTTGGGCGTGACGGAAGTTTTACTATTGACTATGACAGAACTTACAATAAATATTTCGAGAACAGGCTGTTGCTGTCAATAACACAGGAAGATGGTAAAATGGCTGAATCAGGATGGGGAGAATATAGTGTTGGTATAACAAAGAAAGGATATTATTGGAGTTCAAATTCTTGGACTAATGATGAAGGTGTAAGTGCGTTAGGTTTAACGCATTCCTCTCACTATAGAGATAATATTCATGGTTTTGCCCCGATCTTTGCTAAGATACCGAATTTTGTGTACAAAATGGAGTATGAGCAGGGCGAGATTTTGAAAGTTGGTACTCTCAAAGACAAGTTGAATGCCAATATGAACAGCCAGAATGTTGGCCCGTTCATTAGCGGTGAGAACACTATTGTGATAACGGCGATTATATAACTAATTGATTAGAGTCTAATACCATAAACAAACCGAACCCCTTCCTTAGCCAAACAAATGGCTGGGGAAGGGGTTTTTGTTTTATGTGATAAAAAGTGATTCTCATTTTATCACCATTCCGACTCCAATAAGTTCGTTTCCCTCGAATGAGAAAAAGCGTGCAAACGGTTGAATCAATCATACATCAATCTAAAATTCAATATTATAACACCGCGTTAGAAAATCGGATGAACAACCGTGGTGTCAATAAAAATCAAGGCTGAAAGGCGGTTTGGCACAGAATATGTAACTAAAAATGGGTTGCGAAAAGGACTACCAATGTCCAATTATCGCTTAAGAACTTGTATATCAAGAAAATCTAACATAAACAAAATGACGAATAAAGACAAAATTGGAGGGCTGATTAAAAAAAGAGCCGAGGCCAAAGTTGGAGGCGGTGTTGCGCGAATCGACAAACAACACGAAAAAGGCAAACTCACAGCCCGCGAACGCATCAACATGCTGCTCGACGAGGGCAGTTTTGAGGAGTTCGATATGTTTGTGAGCCACCGCTGCACAAACTTCGGAATGGACAAGCAGAAATTTATGGGCGACGGCGTTGTAACTGGCCACGGAACCATCGACGGACGCGTGGTTTACATTTACGCTCAAGACTTTACGGTGTTCGGCGGCTCGCTGTCGGAAACCATGTCGCAGAAGATTTGCAAGGTGATGGATATGGCCATGAAGGTTGGCGCACCCGTCATCGGAATCAACGACTCGGGCGGCGCGCGTATTCAAGAAGGTGTGAATTCTCTCACTGGCTTTGCCAACATTTTCGAACGTAACATTCTTGCTTCGGGCGTAATTCCCCAAATATCAGCAATATACGGCCCTTGCGCAGGCGGCGCGGTTTACTCGCCCGCCATCACCGACTTTGTCTTTATGAATCAAGACACAAGTTATATGTTCCTGACTGGCCCGAAGGTTGTGAAAACCGTTACGGGCGAAGTTGTTAACGAAGAACAACTTGGTGGCGCTCAAGTACATACATCGAAATCGGGCGTTGCCCACTTTGTTTCGGAAAACGAGGAAGAAGGCCTGATGGCGATTCGCCGTCTGCTCTCGTTCCTGCCGCAGAACAACCTTGAGGAGGCGCCGCTGCTTGAGTGCAACGACCCAATCAACCGTCTTGAAGACTCGCTCAACGAGATTATCCCCGACAACCCGAACACGCCGTACGATATGAAAGACGTCATTCTGGCCATCATCGACAACGGCGATTTCATGGAAGTTCAGGAGAATTTTGCAAAGAACATAATTGTAGGTTTCGCACGCTTCAACGGCGCATCGGTGGGCATCGTGGCCAACCAACCGTCGTTTATGGCAGGTGTGCTCGACAGCAACGCTGCCCGCAAGGCCGCCCGTTTCATCCGCTTCTGCGACGCCTTCAATATTCCGATTGTAACACTTGTTGATGTGCCTGGATTCCTTCCTGGAACAGGTCAGGAATACAACGCCATCATATCGCACGGCGCCAAACTGCTCTACGCTTACGGCGAGGCCACAGTGCCAAAAATCACCGTCATCCTGCGCAAGGCTTACGGCGGCGCCTACATTGTGATGGGCTCAAAGGGCCTTCGCGGCGACATCAACTACGCATGGCCGTCGGCTGAGATTGCCGTGATGGGTGCCAAAGGTGCGGTTGAGATTCTTGAAGGCAAGAATATCAGCAAGATAGAAGATGCCGACGAGAAAGCCGCCTACATCAAGCAGGCCGAGGACGAGTACACAGACAAATTCTCGAACCCGTATGTGGCTGCGCAGATGGGCTACCTTGACGACGTGATTGAGCCACGCAACACCCGCTTCCGCGTGATTCGCGCGCTGCAAGTGCTCGCCACAAAGAAAGATTCTGTTCCCGCAAAGAAACACTCAAACATTCCATTGTAAATGAAGCCGATACGAATATTAACACTGATTATTGCTCTGTCGGCCTGCGTTGCGGCATCCGCCCAAAACGCGTCAGATTTGCGGATAAACGAGGTGATGGTTTTCAACGACTCGAGCGTGGTTGACGATTACGGAAACCATGTGGGATGGATTGAGATTTTCAACACATCGTACAACACCGTCAACCTGAGCGGGCTGTTCCTGACCGACGATATGGGCAATCCGACAAAGAGCCGCATCGCCAAAAGTCCCGATGCGACAATCGCACCGCGCAGTTACTTTATATTGTATGCCACAGGCGACAAATCGGTTGGCGTGCACCATCTGACCTTCAACCTGAAAAACAGCCGAATGATTGCGCTGTTCGACGGCAACGGCCGCACCATAATCGACAGCGTTGCGCTTCCCGCAATGACAGCCGACATGTCGCTGAGCCGCGAAACAGACGGCGGCGAAGTGTGGACAACCAAGAATCTGCCCACACCGAACTCGAGCAACTGGTTCGAACCGTTTGCGGGCGAAGTTGACCAATTCAAGTCGCTCGACCCGTTCGGCGCAGGCATGGCAATGATTGCCATGACCATTGTACTTGGTTCATTGGCAACACTTTACTGCTGTTTTAAGATTGTCGGCCGAATAGCCACACGCAAGAAAAAAGACAAGCCGTTTGTGGCCAAAAACGCCGAAACGGGCGAAGAAGCATCAAATGAAGTGAACGCAGCAATCGCTTTGGCACTATTCTTGCTTAGCAAACAAGAGCACGACGATGAGTACACCGTTCTGACGATGCACAAAGTGTCGAGAAACTACTCGCCGTGGAGTTCAAAAATATATGGTCTGCGCAAGCGTCCTGGCGGTTTATCGTCATTCTAAAAACGAAAAAAAACTTTTGGGATATGGAAAAGTTCAATTTTATAATCAACGGTAACAATTACGATACCGAAGTCCTTGAAATCATTGACAATAAGGCGCAAATACAAGTTAATGGCGTCATCTACAATGTTGAAATCGACAACTCGAAACAAAAAATAGCAAACACACCGCGCGCAAATGTCGCACGGCCGATTGTTAAATCGGCTTCGGCTGACACACAAACCATTGTGAAACAAACACGTACAGCCGTCAGCGATAACGCTGTGACAGCCCCGCTGCCTGGTGTGATTCTGGACGTGAAAGTGAACGTTGGCGACACCGTGACCGCTGGTCAGCACCTGCTCACGCTTGAAGCGATGAAGATGGAAAACAACATCGACTCGCCGAAAGACGGCGTGGTTAAGAGCATTGCCAAACACAAAGGCGACTCGGTGATGGAAGGCGACGCATTGATTGTCATTGAATAGCAATAGGATTAATCCATTGATTTACAAATAGAAAATCCACTAATGGAACACGGATTCATATCATTTGTGCTCGAACATATAGCACAATTCTTCTCATACACAGCCTTCGCCAACATGACCATCGGCCACCTTGTGATGATTGCCGTTGGTTTGGTTTTCATCTATTTAGCCATTGCGAAGGAATTTGAACCGATGCTGCTGCTGCCAATCGGTTTCGGCATCATCATTGGCAACATTGCCTTCGCGCCTGGTCTGAAAATCGGCATCTACGAGAGCGGCAGTGTGCTTAACTACTTGCATTTCGGTGTTTTACAAGGCGTTTACCCGCCACTGATATTTTTGGGTATTGGTGCGATGACCGACTTTTCGGCGCTCATATCGAACCCGAAACTGGTGCTGGTTGGCGGCGCCGCGCAGTTGGGCATTTTTGGCGCTTACGCGATTGCCCTGGCGCTGGGATTCACATCGCCCGAAGCAGGTGCAATCGGCATCATCGGCGGTGCCGACGGCCCGACAGCCATCTTCCTTTCGTCGAAACTGGCCCCCGACCTGATGGGCGCCATTGCCATATCGGCATACTCTTATATGGCGCTTGTGCCTGTGATTCAGCCGCCGCTGATGAAACTTCTGACAACAGAAAAAGAGCGCACCATCAAGATGAAACCGCCACGTGCCGTTTCGAAGACAGAGCGCATCATGTTCCCGATTATCGGCTTGCTGCTCACCTGTCTTCTGGTTCCGTCGGGTCTGCCGCTGCTGGGTATGCTGTTCTTTGGCAACCTGCTGAAAGAGAGCACTGTAACCAAACGCCTGGCCGACACCGCACGCGGTCCGCTCATCGACATTGTGACAATCCTTATCGGCTTGACCGTGGGCGCTTCAACACAAGCAACCACCTTCCTGACAGCCAAATCGATAGGCATCTTTGCACTGGGTGCAATCTCGTTTGTGATTGCAACCTGCGGCGGTGTGCTGTTCGTGAAGTTCTTCAACCTGTTCCTGAAGGAAGGCAACAAAATCAACCCGCTCATTGGCAACGCTGGTGTTTCGGCTGTGCCCGACAGCGCGCGCGTTTCGGAAGTTGTTGGCCTTGAGTTCGATAAGAGCAACCACCTGCTGATGCACGCAATGGGCTGCAACGTGGCTGGCGTCATCGGTAGCGCCATTGCCGCTGGTATCTTGCTGAGTTTCTTGAGTTGATGCGAAACTATCTGACTAACATAAAGTTATTTGCAAAAAGGATACTTCTGATATTCGTCTTTATGACTGCCACAAGGCTGCTGTTCTATGCAATGAATAGCAGCCATTTTTGTTTGTCATTCAGCGAGTTAGTCTTGCATTTGCTCTACGGGCTGCATTTCGATATGGTGTCGATTGCGCTGGCCAATATGTTGTTTGTGCTGATGAGCGTTGTTCCGGTGAGCCGGATTTTAGACAATCAAATCTATCAGAAAATACTGAAAATCATCTTTTTAATCACAAACATTGCAATTCTTGCGTGCAATTTTGTGGATTGCAAATTCTATGAGTGGGAAGAGAAACGGCTCACGGCCGACATTTTCACACCCGAATGGATGGGCGATGATTTTCTGACGCTGCTGCCACGATTCTTCACCGACTATTGGCCACTGTTTCTGCTATTTGCGGCCACGGTGGCGCTGTTTGTCTGGCTTTATCCCAATCACAAGTCCGTTGAAAGGCAACGCTGCACTCCGCTTGAATATGCAGCACAAAGTATTGTGGCTCTGCTAATTATAGCAATTACCGCAATAGCATCGCGCGGCAGTTTTGGCGAGAAACCGCTGCGCATTATGGCGGCTGCCAAATACACCACGCCCGAACGGATGCCGCTGGTGCTGAACTCATCGTTCACAATCTTCAAAACATTGGGCAACAGCACGTTATCACAATATAACTACTTCACCGAAGATGAACTAGAGCAGATTTACACACCACTTCACGCACCTGTCAGCACTGCCGTTGGCAAGGGCAAGAATGTGGTTATCATTATTTTAGAGAGTTTCGGCCGCGAATACAGCGCACTGCTCAACAACTCGAAAACCGGCTACACGCCTTGCCTTGACTCGCTGATGCGCCAAGGTCTTTACTGCACAAACGCGTACGCCAACGGCAAACGCTCAATTGAAGCAATGCCGTCGGTGATGGCATCGCTGCCTGCACTGCTCGACAAGGCGTTCATCACATCGACATACGCATCGAACCAAATTGACGGCATAGCCACCCTGCTTGGCCGGCAAGGCTACACATCGGCCTTCTTCCACGGCGGCGCAAACGGCACAATGAGCTTCGACAGTTTTACGAGCCTTGCCGGATTCGAGCGCTACTACGGCTTTAACGAGTATCCCGACAAGGGCGATTCCGACAACTATTGGGGCATTTTCGACGAACCGTTTGAACAGTTTATGGTCAATGAGTTATCGACTTTCAAGCAGCCGTTTGTGGCCGGGCTGTTCACTTTGAGCTCGCACCACCCCTACACCATTCCCGAGCAGCATAAAGGCCGTTTCCCGAAAGGGCATTTGATTAATTTAGAGAGCATTGGCTATGCCGATTACGCTCTGGGGCGATTCTTTGAGTCGGCTGCGAAAACCGATTGGTACAACAACACGCTTTTTGTGCTGACGGCCGACCACACAGCGCAGTCGGAATCGGAATTCTACCAATCGACAGTGGGACATTATGCTGTGCCACTGATATTTATCTGCCCGTCGGACAGCACAATGCACGGCGTCTACACCCGCACTGCGCAGCAAATCGATATTATGCCCACCATTCTTGACTACGTGGGCTGCGACGAGCCTTATGTGGCCTTCGGCAACAGCCTGTTCGACAGCGCCGCACCACGTGTTTCAGTGAGCTATCTGAACGGACTTTATCAGATTATCGACGACGAACGGTGCGTGATTTTCGATGGCGATGAGTTCACAACATCGATGGAAATCAGAAAGTTGCATCAGAACGACGGAATCGACCGCTACGCCAACGGATACCAATTTGTTTCCATCGGCGAAAGCCTGAAACGATACAAAGCCGAAGCCGACGAACTGCTGCGCAATCGCAATACGTATCTGTCTAAAAACAAGACAGATGAGCAAAATCTGCAACTTTTGAAAGGCATCATTCAGCAGTACAACACACGGATGCAAAACAATGAGTTGTCGGCAAAACGAAATAAAATTCGTTAATTTGCAGAAAAAAATGGCCGAAGAAATTCTTTTCATAGTAAACCCCATTTCGGGCACCGGCAAGCAGAAACATCTGAACGCCATTCTTGAGAAAACGCTGGATTTCAACGCTTTCAGTCCGACTATTCTCTACACCCAACACGCTGGTCACGCAACCGAACTGAGCCACGAAGCCATTGGCAAATACCGCTATGTGATTGCCGTTGGCGGCGACGGAACAGTGAACGAAGTGGCGAAAGGGCTGGTTGGCTCCGACACCACCATGGGCATCATTCCTGTGGGCTCAGGCAATGGACTAGCGCGGCACCTGAACATTCCGATGAAGATGGACGAAGCCGTGAAAGTCATCAACAAACGGCTGACTGAACGCATTGACACTGTGAAGATTAACAATGAATTATCGGTCAATGTGTCGGGCACGGGATTCGACGCGCACGTGGCTCACAAATTCGCGAAAAACGGCAAGCGCGGCTCGATTCCATACGTGAAAATCGCCGCAACCGAGTTTCAGCAATACAAGACGCAGGCCTACAAGATTGTGGCCGACGGGCAGCCGATGTTCCGCAACGCCTTCATGATAAGCCTTGCCAACTCGGCGCAGTTCGGCAACAACGCGCTCATCTCGCCCGAAGCAAAGATTGACGACGGCCTGGTTGACATCTGCATCTTATCGGAATTTCCGAAAGTGGAAGCGCCCGCACTGGCCGCACGGCTCTTCAACCGCACCATGCACAAGTCGAACTTTCTTGAGATTGTGCGTGCCAAATCGGTTCAGATAGACACCAATCACCCGATTGTCTGCCACATCGATGGCGAACCCGTGGTTTTCGACGATATGCTCAACATTGAGGTGCAGCCAGCATCGCTCAGCATCATCTACAACGATGAAGTACAGAAACCGATAATCACCAACATCGAAAGGGAATTTACGAAACTGTTCAGCAACGCCAAAGGCGGTATTTTTGGCAACAAAAAGAAAATCGATGCGAAATGAAAAACGTAATTTTTGATTTGGGCGGTGTTGTCTTTTCGCGCGACAAACGATTGTGTTCCAACGATTTGCTTGCATTTTGGAAAATCATTCACGCCACCCCAACACCAAAATTCTGGCTTGAGTTCGACCGCGGCACTCTCACCTGGGAAGAGATGGTTCTGACCATGACCGAAGTGATGCAAATGCCTTATAATCACTGCGATGAGATTCTGCACGAAGCCATTGCGCAAACACGCCCCGTGGCAGCCACAAGCGAACTGATTGGACAACTGAAAAAGGCTGGTTATAAACTGTTTGTGCTGTCGAATATGTCGTTCGAGTTTATTGCCGACTTCCGCAAATACCCAATTCTTAATGAGTTCGACGGCGAAGTGATTTCGTGCTACTACAATCTGATTAAACCCGAACGCGCCATCTACGAATTGATTTCCAACAAGTTCGGGCTCAACCCCGCCGAAACGCTCTTTATCGACGACAAACCCGTTAACACCGTTGCAGCCGCCGACTTTGGATTCAATGTCTTCAACTTCGACCGCGAAAACCCTGTAAAATCGTGCGACGAGTTACGGAAGATACTGATTTAATACGATTTACCCACTAGCAAAATACCAATTTCCGCTAATCGGTTTCAGCAGATTTTATCATACTTTGATTCAATTTCCACCCAACTTTTCGCTTTAATCTTTTGCCATAGAAATTATATTTGCAACCGCTAACAAAAACGCGAGAAATGGCAAAACAGACCTGGCGACCTGGAACAATGATTTATCCGCTGCCTGCGGTGCTGGTGAGTTGCGGCCGTATGGACGGCGAGCGCAACGTTTTCACCGCTTCGTGGACGGGCACCATCTGTTCCAATCCGCCGATGTGCTACGTGTCAATCCGCAAGAGCCGCCACTCGTACAACATTATCAAAGAGTCAGGCGAGTTCGTCATCAATCTGACTAACAGCGAGTTGGCGAAGGCCACCGACTGGTGCGGCGTGAAATCGGGACGCGAAGTGGACAAGTTTGAAGCGATGGGGCTGACGCCAATCAAAGCCACTCAAGTTGCCGCCCCGATGATTGATGAATCGCCCGTCAATATTGAGTGCAAAGTAGTTGAGATTAAAGAACTTGGCTCGCACGATATGTTCATCGCCAATGTTGTGGCTGTGAACGCCGACGAGAAATATATGAACCCAAAAACGGGCGCTTTCGACCTTGGTGCGGCCGATATGATTGCCTATATGCACGGCCAATACTACAAGTTGGGCAAGCGGATTGGCAAATTCGGGTGGACGGTTGAGAAGAAGCGCAAATAAGATTTGGTTAACAGTTGAAATTCAGCGTTTTTCGGTAGAAATATGATTGGCAGCATAAAATCGATTTTCAAACTCCGCATCAAGATTCCGTTTATTGAGCGGCTTCACATCTGGCGCGGCATACATCTGACTGAAAATCAGTTTATTCTGATTTTGAGTTTCGTTGTCGGCCTGTTGAGCGGACTGGCTGCCGTGGTTCTGAAAAACACCATCCACCTGACCTATCAGTTTGTGCTGAAGGCAATTAACTCTGGTTTCGGAAGTTACATCTACCTTGCGTTGCCTGCCGTGGGCATTCTGCTCACCACGCTCTGGATAAAATTCCACGTAAAAGACAACATCTCGCACGGAATCACACGCGTATTATTCTGTATATCACGCAAAAACGGCATCATCAAGGCGCACAACACCTACACAGGCATTGTGGGCAGTTCGCTCACCATCGGGTTTGGCGGTTCGGTTGGTGCCGAAGCGCCGATAGTGCTCACGGGCGCGGCCATCGGCAGCAATCTGGCGCGGCTTTTCAAACTTAATTATAAGCAAGTTATACTGATGATTGGCTGCGGCGCCGCGGGTGCTGTGGCTGGCATTTTCAAGGCCCCGATTGCGGGCTTGGTCTTCACTCTGGAAGTGCTGATGCTCGATATGACAATGGCTTCGCTGGCGCCGCTCTTGATTTCGGCCGTCACAGCCACGCTGATGTCGTACTTTTTCCTTGGCAGCGAAGCCACGCTCTGCACCCTTCCGCAACCGCCCACCTTCGAACTGCACAATATTCCACTCTATCTGATACTTGGCGTGGCCGCTGGGCTCATCGGCTGGTACTTCACGGCAACATCGATGCGGATGGAAAAGTGGTTCAGCAAGATACTGAACCCGTGGAAGAAAATCGCCATCGGCGGTGTGATTCTGGGGCTGCTCATCTGGCTTTTCCCGCCGCTCTTCGGTGAAGGTTATGATGCTCTGCGCGAGATACTTACGGGCGACGGTCTGCACATTCTCGACCACTCAATGTTCGGTCAGTTTGGCGACGGCGTCTGGGTGGTTGTTGCGTATTGCGCTCTGATGCTGATTTTCAAAGTGATAGCCACATCGGCAACCACAGGCGCGGGCGGCATTGGCGGTGTGTTCGCACCATCGCTCTTTATGGGCGGCGTGCTCGGCTATATGATGGCGCATCTGCTTAACTGTCTGGATTTTATCAGCGTAAGCGAAGTTAATTTCGCCCTTGTCGGGATGGCCGCTTTTATGTCGGCACTGATGCACGCGCCGCTCACAGGCATCTTCCTGATTGCCGAAATCACGGGCGGATACAATCTGTTTGTCCCGCTGATGGTGGCGTCGGTAAGTGCTTATGTCACAATCTATTACTTTGAACCGCACAGCATCTACACCAAGCGTCTCGCGCAAAGCGGCGACCTGATAACCCACAACAAAGACCGCGCCGCTCTGACGCTGATGCGGCTTGAAAAGGAAGTTGAGCACGACCTGACCGAAGTGGGCCCCGACCAAACTCTGCGCGACCTTGTGAACGCCATCTCGCACTCGCGCCGCAACATTTTCCCCGTGGTCGATGAAGAAGGCAAACTGATGGGAATCGTCCTGCTCGACGACATCCGCAAGATAATGTTCAACACCGAGATGTACGACAACACCTATATATATGAGTTGATGGTGATGCCGCCCGACACCGTGAAAACCACCGACACAATGGATGTGGTGATGGAAAAATTCGAAAAATCAGGTGCTTGGAACCTGCCCGTCATCAAAAACGGATTGTATATGGGATATATCTCAAAATCAAAAATTTATACCGCATACCGCAAGGTGCTGCTGAATTTTGCGGAAGAATAGTGGCGGCCAAATAAATCTACATGTAAAAGTTCTTAACTACACTCATCTATTTTTATCGCCGATCCGAAAAACGTTGTTGCATAAACTATTTGAAAGTTTGCAATAAATCAATCAGTTAGTTTATGCAACCAATCGGTTTTATCAATCGATATTATAGAAAAATACCATAATCATTATAGGATTAATGGTTCTTGAACCACTACTTTTGCGCCCGAAAAATTGGGGATAAAAGTACATTGATATGTTTGCAGTTATGATTTTGGTGTTCGTGCTCGGCTACATTGCCATTGCAATGGAACACCCTTTCAGAATTGACAAAGCGGCACCGGCGCTCTTCATCGGCGCGGCTTTGTGGGCTATTTATGCACTTGGCGCCGACAGCATTCTCTCGCTCGGCCACAGCGCAGCGTGGAACAAATACTCGCTGACCGTCGAAGGCGGTCTCACCGATGAGAACATCCACTCTTTCTTTAATTACGAACTTGTTCACCATCTGGGAGATACGGCCGAAATCCTGTTCTTCTTGCTTGGCGCGATGACCATTGTCGAGACCGTCGACCGTCACCGCGGATTCAAGGTCATCACCGATAAAATCAAAACCACCAACAAGGTCAAACTGCTGTGGATTTTGAGCATCCTGACGTTCTTTATGAGCGCTATTCTCGATAACTTGACAACCACAATTGTGATGGTCGCCCTGCTCCGCAAACTTGTGGGAGACCAGAAAACACGTTGGTTCTTTGCAAGTATGATTGTGATTGCGGCAAACGCAGGTGGTGCATGGTCGCCAATTGGTGACGTCACAACCATTATGCTTTGGATTGGCGGTCAGGTTACGACCGAAAAAATTGTTTTTGAAGTCTTCCTGCCATCGCTCATCTGCCTGTGCATCCCGCTTATAATCATGAGTTTCACGTTTAAAGGCGAGATTGAGCGCCCAACCGACGAGTCGATGGACAAAGACGACTGGGGCACATCGCCGCGGACACAGAAGGCAATGCTAGTTCTTGGCGTTGGCGGTCTGATAGCTGTGCCTGTGTTTAAAACAGTTACACACCTTCCGCCCTACCTCGGAATGCTGCTCAGCCTCTCAATTGTGTGGGCCATCACCGAGATTATCCATAAGAATCACGCACCGGGAATAAAGAACAAACTGCGTCCGACCTACATTCTGACACACATCGACACGCCCACCATTCTGTTCTTTCTGGGCATTCTGCTGGCCGTTTCGGCTTTGCAGTCGGCTGGTCACCTGTCGCTTCTGTCGAATGCGCTTGACGGATGTTTCAAAGATGCAACGGGCGGTGTTTTCATTATCGATGTCATCATCGGCATACTCTCGTCGGTGGTTGATAATGTACCACTTGTGGCTGGTGCCATGGGTATGTACCCCGTTGAAGCCGCCGACGCCGTGGGTTACGCAGCCAACTTTGTGCAGAACGGTCCGTTCTGGGAATTTCTGGCCTACACCGCCGGCACTGGTGGCAGTATGCTCATAATTGGCTCGGCTGCAGGTGTTGCCGCAATGGGGTTGGAAAAAATCGACTTCATCTGGTATGTAAAACACGTGTCGTGGCTTGCTCTCATCGGCTATGCTGCTGGTGCCGCATTCTTTGTCACGATGTGCGTAATAAGTTGAAAATCATAAAGGTTTAGGGTTATACAATAAGTGAGAGAACAGGGCTCCGCCGAAAGGTTGGGGCCCTGTTTTTTTGATGGACTCGATTAAGATACTATTGGAAAAATATCAGTTATATTTGTAGTTGGCAACGTCTACTGCGCAGAGATATTTTTAAAACCAACCGCAGATGACAACCAATAATGAATTGTATGTGAAACATAAATCGAAACAAGAAACAGAAAGTTATTTTTTGAACTAACATATTATTAATCAATAGCGTTTACCGCTAATCTGAAAACATTCCAAAGCTTGGCCGCAAAGGAATCACAATCAGACGATAGTTGTGAATGCTCACGTGTTATGCGTGGGCATTCCTTATCTGATTGTGAAGGTCTGGCCAAGCACCTGGAATGTGGATGAGGAAATGTCCACATTTTTTTGCCAGGTGCCGAAATCAGACCGCAATGTTTTTTAGGTGAAATGGTGAGCGCAACCTAAAAAACATAACAATGACGGACTCAAAAAGCGTTGGTGGCGGGAAACCGCTGACTTTGGCTGATATTGGCTTAAAAAACAGCGCAATAAATTCAAAATCAAGTAGTCAACAATTTGATGCGAGTGGCGAACAGATTTCGCTTGCCGACCAACTTGCAATAGTTACACATTATATCCAACTTCGTCAGTCAAAGTATTCTGCCACTTACGATGACAAGGCTCAACAGTTTATTAGCCAATGGTTTCCAAAATCAAGCGAAAGCGAAGGCTCTAATGAGGTTAGCGAACCTGACGCAACGCAACTTTATTTGTTCAAAGATATTTTCAACGTTCCTTTCCCTGCGCCTGAAAAACCAAAATTCACCTTTATCGACCTATTTGCCGGCATTGGCGGATTCCGGCTGGCGTTTCAAAATCTTGGCGGTCAGTGCGTTTATTCGTCGGAATGGGATGCTCAGGCACAAAAAACATATTTTGCGAATTATGGCGATGTGCCATTTGGCGACATAACAAGCGAACGTACCAAAAGTTTCATACCCGACAATTTCGATATTCTTTGTGGCGGATTTCCGTGTCAAGCGTTCTCGTTGGCTGGCAAAAAGCGTGGTTTCGAGGAAACTCGCGGCACATTGTTTTTCGATGTGGCCGAAATTTTACGACGCAAACAACCTAAAGCCTTTTTCCTTGAGAATGTTAAGGGCTTGATGATTCACGATAAAGGACGCACCTTACAAACCATTTTGAATACGCTTGATGAGGTTGGCTATGTAGTTCCCGACCCACAGATTGTGAACGCTATGTTTTTCGGTGTTCCGCAGCACCGTGAGAGGATTTACATTGTCGGATTCCGCAAAGACTTGGGAATAAAAAAGGATGATTTTGTCTATCCCGAACAGAAAGAAGTTACGAAGCATTTTATCGACATTCGCGAAGAAAAACCCGTGCCGTCAAAATATTATTTGTCAACGCAATACGTCAACACTCTGGTTGCGCACAAAGAACGTCACGCGGCAAAAGGCAATGGTTTCGGCTACGAGGTTATAGACGATAACGCCGTGGCAAACGCCATTGTGGTTGGAGGTATGGGCCGGGAGCGCAATTTGGTAATTGACAAGCGCCAAACCGACCTAACACCAACAACGCGAATAAAAGGCGAATACAATACCGACGGTCTTCGTCGGATGACACCGCGCGAATGGGCGCGTCTGCAAGGTTTCCCCGACGATTTCAAAATTGTGGTTGCTGACGCTTCGGCATACAAGCAGTTTGGCAATTCGGTTGCTGTGCCCGCCATTCAAGCCACAGCAGAACAACTTCTTAAAACACTATCAAACAAAAAGTTGCTATGAGTGCTTCGAAAAACAAAGGTGAGTGGTCGGAGCTATACACGTTTCTGAAGTTGCTTGCCGATGGCCGTCTTTATTGTGGCGATGGGCGTCTAAACCGCTACGATGATAGGTTTTATCCGATTCTTGAAGTTTTCCGTAATGATGCCCCCGACCGTATCAGTTATAAGGTTCAGGCGGCCAAAAACAACATTTTGGTGTCAGGACAAATGGTTCAGTTCGAGGTTCCGCAAGAGCGTTTTCGTACAGAAGCAACCCAGCTTTTGAATTACATAAAAAGCATTAGAGGTTCCGAAAACATTGATGGTATCGAACAATTTATGGAAGAAATAAAATGTGAAAAAGTTTGCGCCAAATCGCAGGATAAAGCCGATATTCGCATTGTGATACACAATCTGCACACTGGTTCAAAACCCGAATTGGGTTACAGTATCAAGTCAAAACTTGGTGCCGATTCAACTCTTATCAATGCTTCGGGCGACGCCACAAACTTCATTTACCGGATAAATGGTGTGGACAATGCTCTAATTGATGAGATAAATGGCCAAAAATATTTCCGTGACAAATTCCAACTGATTAATGGTTGCAATGCCACAGTTTCCTTCCAAAAAGTTGCACAAAGCCGTCTGCACAATAACTTGACAATGCTTGATTTAGGAATGGAACGAATAATTGCAGAATGTTTGCTTTACTACTATTCTGGCGATGCTAGAACAGTAGAAGAGGCTGTCGCTCACATAACCATGACTGACCCTTTGAACATAAACTGCGAAGGTCAGCCGATTTATGAATACAAGGTAAAACAGTTTCTGCTCGCGTTTGCGCTTGGAATGACCGCCGCGACGCCTTGGCAAGGAAAATTCAACGCCAACGGCGGTTACATTGTAGTTAAAGAAGATGGTGACGTGGTTTGCTACCACTTTTTCGACCGCAACGATTTGGAAGACTATCTATTTTACAATACTCGATTTGAAACGCCAAGTCAAACTCGCCACAAATTCGGCTCTATCTATGAAGAAAATGGTGAGTTGTTTATGAAGTTGAATTTGCAAATCCGATTTATTAAATAATTTCAAATCTGCGAAAATCCGTCCAATCAGTTAAATCTGCGTTCAAAAAACGCTGTGTTAATCTGTGTTATCTCATGTCATCTGTGCGAAAACAAGTGATGCAAAGCAAGCCAACCGCCTTGCGCAAGAGAAACAATTAACCGCCGAAATGCTCACCACCATTGAATTGGCCGATTTGGCGGTTTAGTTCATCTGGTTGCGATAATCTGCTGCTAAGTGCCTAAAAAAATGAGTTAGCAGCACGCTATCAAACAAAAATAGCCGATAACGTGCTGTTAAGTGGTAAAAAATATGAGTTAACAGCAGATTATCCGAAAATAATGTTTTACTTTGTTGATGAAAACAATCCGTTTGAAATTGGCGGTGTCAAAAGTTATTGGTGACACCAAAAAGCAAAATGCAAACGGCTTTAAAACAGACTGTTATGATTGTCGGCAGAGAGAACGAGCGGAAAGAATTACTCGAACTTTTGGAAAAAGACGAGTCGCAATTCTGCGCCGTGTATGGGCGGCGGCGTGTCGGAAAGACCTATCTGATACGCGAAACATTTGAAAATCAGTTTGCTTTCTACCATACGGGCATTGCCAATGTCGGGCGGAAAGAGCAACTGGCCGAATTCCGCGAATCGCTGCGCCGAGCAGGGCTGAAGCGCTGCAAGATGCCCAAAACGTGGTTCGATGCGTTCCACTATTTGAGCGATTTGCTGAAAAAATCGCCTGCAGAAAAAAAGGTTGTTTTCATTGATGAACTGCCGTGGATGGACACGCCCAAATCGCAGTTTGTCAGCGCGTTGGAACATTTCTGGAACGGCTGGGCGAATATGCGCAACGACATTGTTCTGATTGTCTGCGGAAGCGCCACATCGTGGATTGTGAAGAAGATAATGCGCAACCACGGAGGGCTTTACGGGCGGCTGACGCGTCAAATCCATCTTCCGCCGTTCAATCTGTACGAGTGCGAGCAATACGCTCATCTTCAAGGACTTGAACTCACGCGGAAAGAATTGGCCGAAGCCTATATGATTTTTGGCGGCATACCATATTATTGGAGCCTTCTGCGCCGTGGCGAGAGTCTGGCACAGAACATCGACAGGCTCTGCTTTGCCGACAGCGGCCGTCTTTCCGACGAATTCGATGCTCTCTACGCGTCGCTTTTCAAAAATCCCGCGCCTTACATCAATGTCGTTACCACGCTGTCAACCAAAAAGATAGGAATGACGCGCAAAGAGTTGCTGAAAGGTGCAGGCCTGACGGACAATCCTGTGTTCAACCGCGTGCTTGAGGAGTTGCAGTTGTGCGGTTTCATCAGAAAATATCAGTCGATGCAGAAGCGTGAGCGCGATGCCCTGTTCCAACTGATGGACAATTTCACGCTGTTCTATTTCCAATATTTCCGCAACAATTCGCGCCACGATGCGCATTTTTGGACCAACAGCCTGAGTACTGGGCTGCACAACGCGTGGGCTGGGCTTGCGTTTGAGCGCGTGTGCCTGTGGCATCTGCCGCAGATAAAGCAGGCGCTTGGCGTGTCGGGGGTGGTGAGTTACGTGCAGTCGTGGCGCACCGAAGCCAACAGTGAGCACAGCGGCGCGCAGGTTGATTTGCTGATTGACCGCAATGATGGCATCATCAATCTTTGCGAGATGAAATTCGCAGGCGATGAGTTTGTCATCGACAAGGCCGAAGATGATTTTCTGCGCCGCCGAAAATCTGTTTTTCAGATGGTTACAAAGACGCGGAAGGCCGTCCACACAACAATGATAACCACCTATGGTCTGGCGCGCAACGCTTATCGAAACAATATCCAATCGGAAATTGTATTGAACGATTTGTTCGCTAATGTGCGATAATCTGCTGCTAAGTGCCTAAAAAAATGAGTTAGCAGCACGCTATCGAACAAAAATAGCCGATAACGTGCTGTTAAGTGGTAAAAAATATGAGTTAACAGCAGATTATCGTGTTTGTTTTACAAGAAAGCGCGTTTATCATTACCGCTGAGGCGAAAACAGCGCCAAGTTTGCAGTTACAGTGCCATCCATTCGCAACTATCAACTTTTATTTGCACCTTGCGCAAAAATTCTGAAACAATGAAACATCCAATACTGATGGCTGTGGCGATTGTGCTGGCGGGCTGCACGGGGCAACCAGCCAAGAAGCAACCATCAACAAAGACCGAGCACGCCAAACTGAAAATTGAACTGACCAGCGGCAGCAGTCTCATCTCAGGGCAATCTATCGCACTGAAAATCAACACAGACAGCAACCCCCTACCCGATTCGGCACGTGCCATTGTCGATGGCCGCTCGTTCTGGTTCGGAAAAGGTGAGGCTGACATCGAAATACCAACCACAGACCTATCTGTTGGGCAGAAAACCATTCGCGTGGAAGGATGGCTGGGCAGCGGCGCAATAGCCGAAGGTCGGACTTCGGTCTGCATCAAATCCGACATCGAACCCGAAAAACTCACCTATAAGGTTGTGAAGCAACTGCCTCACAATCAGCAGTATTATACTCAAGGACTCGAGTTCGATGGCGGCACTCTTTACGAAGGAACAGGGTTGGAGGGCATGTCGGCCGTCTATCGGATTGATTTTGAGAAACAAAACATAATCACCAGCATCAGTCTGCCAAACAACTATTTCGGAGAAGGCATCACCATTATGGGCGACAAACTCTACCAACTCACATGGCGCAGTTGCATCGGATTCATCTATAACAAACACACTCTCAATAAATTGGGCGAATTCAGTTACTCAACCGAAGGTTGGGGACTCACCAACAACGGCAAGGAACTGATAATGAGCGACGGCACCGAAAACATCCACTTCATCGACACCACATCGCTTCAAGTGTTGCGCACCATCCAGGTGTACGACACCGAAGGCCCCGTGACCGAACTGAACGAACTTGAATATGTCGACGGCCTGATTTACGCCAACATCTATTGCACCGACAACATTGTCGCCATCGACCCCGCAACTGGCAAAGTTTTGAAAATCATTGATATGCGCAATCTGCTCGACGCCTCGAAACTCACACAAAGAGTTGATGTGCTGAACGGAATCGCCTATCAAAAAACCACTGGCCACTGGTTTGTGACTGGCAAACTTTGGCCGAAAATGTTCCAAGTGGAATTTGTGAAGAAATGAAGTTATAAGTTGTAAGTTAATAAGTTATAAGTTTAAAAATCATAATTCTAACAACTGATCCTAAATGAAACGCGGACTGATTCTTGAAGGCGGCGCGATGCGCGGAATGTTCACGGCGGGCGTGCTCGATGTGCTGATGGAGAACGGCATTGAGTTCGACGGCGCCATCGGTGTTTCGGCTGGCGCCACGTTCGGCTGCAACATCAAATCGCGGCAGATTGGGCGCGCCATACGCTACAACAAGCGTTTCTCGCACGACTGGCGCTACTGCTCGCTCCGCTCGCTGCTCTCCACTGGCGACCTCTACGGGGCAGATTTCTGCTACAACATTCTTCCGCACCAACTCGACATTTTCGACCTCGACACATACCGCCAAAACCCAATGGAATTCTGGGTTGTGGCATCGGACTGTGTGACAGGCAAGCCCGTCTATAAGCGCCTCGACACATGCGACGACCGCGACCTGGCATGGATGAGAGCCAGTGCCTCGATGCCGCTTGCAAGCCGCATAGTTGAGGTTGACGGCTACCACCTGCTCGATGGTGGCATCACAGACTCCATTCCGCTGGATTATTTCGAGAGCATCGGCTACGACCGCAATGTGGTGGTGCTCACCCAGCCCCGCACCTACCGCAAAGGCCCAAACCGCCTGTTGTGGCTGATGCATCTAATTTTACGACGTTACCCAATGATTGTCAAAGCCTTACGCAACAGACATCTGGAATACAACCGCACCACAGCCATGGTTCACAATCGCGCCGACAAAGGTGAGGTGCTCGTCATCTGCCCAGAATCGCCGCTCAACATCAGCCGCACCTCGAAAAATCCAGACGAGATGCAGCGCGTCTATGACGAAGGACGACGCATCGCGAAAGCGCAAATTGACGCCATCAAGCAGTTTTTGAATAATCATCAGTAATTCAATTGTTTATCATCGATCAAAAACATCTGATTGAATAGATTATCAACTAATCGAAAATAAACTTTTTGGAATTCGCAACCTTTTTGCTTTAATTTGCATCATATATTATGGTTACAGCAAAGATTTTTGTTGATGCCAAATAGAATTTAAAAACATTAATTTTAACTAACTATGAAGATTATCAATTATTTACGCAATTTAACATTGGCAACTGCCGCTGTTTGCTGCATTGCATCTTGCCAGACTGAGGAAGATGTTGAGGAGTACATTCTTGACGGAGTTTGTTGGGGAGGTAAAAACCCTGTAACCGAGAATCACGGCCAGCAGAACTACACAAGCAACTACTACTTCTTGTGGGAAAACGGCTATGGTTTAGGATTTGAAGAGTCGTACTACAAAGGTGTCTATGACACAACGTACGAATTCTCATGGTACTGGTACGACAACTCGTACAGACTGATGTGCTTGAACTATGGTGGCCGCTGGGGCGACGATATGGCTTATATTGATATTTTCAATGCCAAGAAAGGTCGTATCAAAGGTTGGTTCTACGAGTCGTACAATGACTATATCGACTACGAGAAAAACAACGGAAACAGCAGTCCTCGCAGAGGTACAAGCATTGAATGGAAGCGTGTTGACGACTACAACAGAGATTATGTTGACAAACTTCTGAATGAGTGGCGCAGCAAGAAACCTCAATCATACATTCCGCTTGTTTCAGGTTCAGGCAAGCGTTAATAGAGACATTAACCAACATAAAGCCCGAAAGTTCAATCATCTTTCGGGCTTTTTTTATGCGTTTTATTTTCCGATTTTCAGAAGACAACTGTCGCCGTAACTCAAGAAGCGGAAATCATGAGCGAGCGCGTAGTCGTAAACGCGATGCCAGTTGTCGCCGATGAGTGCCGAAACCAGCAGAAGCAGAGTGCTTTGCGGCTGGTGGAAATTGGTAATCAATTGATTGACAACCTTATACTGATAGCCTGGCGCAATCATTATGCAAGTGCTGGCCGTAAGTTCTTGGTGTCCAGACTGATGAAGCAAATCGAGCAATGCCGCAAATGCATCGGAAACCGAGACGGTCTCGGGCAGCGAGTAGGCTTCCCATTGACCCAAATCGAGCGGTTTCTCGAGCCCGAGTTTGGCCTTCACGCCGAGCCAGTACATACTCTCGAGTGTGCGCACGGTTGTGGTGCCCACAGCCACCACCTTTTTCTTGTTGTCGCACAGCGGTTTAAGAATCTCGTCCGACAGCACAAAATGCTCAATGTGCATTGGGTGCTCACCGATGGTTTCGGTCTGCACTGGTTTGAACGTTCCCGCACCAACGTGCAGCGTAACATTCAGGTGCTCAATGCCTTTTGCTTGAAGCGAATCGAAAACCGCTTGCGTGAAGTGCAGTCCAGCCGTTGGTGCCGCTACCGAGCCTTTTTCCACCGAGTAGATTGTCTGATAGCGCACATCATCAATGGCTTCCGACTTGCGGTTCAGGTACGGCGGAATAGGAATCTGCCCAGCCCAATCAACAATCTCACCGAAAGCGATATTCGGGTTATCCCACTCAAAACGAATCAGTTGCGCATCGCGGTCGGTGCCGACACGGGTGATGCTTAAAGTGGTTGATTTTTCGCCGTTGCCAATCTGTTTTGTCAGTGGTCCGCTTTTCCATTTTTTGCTGTTGCCCACGTAGCAAAGCCATACGCAACTGCCTGTTTGACTGAACATTGTGCTATATTCGGCAGGTTCGTGCGGCTCAAGGCAGAAAACTTCGACACGTGCGCCCGAATCCTTGAAAAATTCCATCCGCGCACGGATAACCTTTGTGTTGTTGGTCACAATCACCGAGTCCGCATCGAGATTAGCCGCCAGATTGCGAAACACGTCTTCCGAGATGCTACCGTTGTTGTAAACCAACAATTTAGACTGGTCGCGCTCGGCCAAAGGGTATTTTGCAATGCGCTCGTCGGGAAGCGGATAGTTGAAATCGGAAATCGACAAATTGGATGGAACAATCATTATATCAATAAGTTATAAAACGAATCGTACGGCGGATAATCGGTGAC
Organism: Salinivirgaceae bacterium; assembly: GCA_016284875.1. GTDB lineage: Bacteria > Bacteroidota > Bacteroidia > Bacteroidales > SZUA-534 > RUG13583. The sequence goes on from JAEEPS010000002.1 coordinate 92,558, forward strand.
AATTCTCTGCAAAAATAACTAACTTCGCACACTTTTTAAAAATTGAATGCGATGAACGTAAAAGTTGGCGACAAAGTCAGATTTTTGAACGATATAGGCGGTGGAACCGTCGTGAAAATAATTGACCGACAGAGTGTTATGGTGCTGAACGACGATGATTTTGAAGTGCCAACACCTGTGAGCGAGTTGGTTGTGATTGAGTCGGCTGCCGACAGCCGTCTGCGTGGCTCATCGGCCGAAAACAAGAGTGAAAAACCTAAACCACAATCGGTTACAACATCCGCCGATGAACAGGAAGAACCCGAATCGGCACCCATATCGCTCACCGATATTTTCTATCCGCCCGTTGCCATCGACAAAGAAAACGCTGATTATCTGCGTGAATATCTGGCATTTGTACCCAAAGCAAATCAGCAAGGCTTCGACATCTACCTAATCAACGACAGCAACTACAACGTGCTCTACAGCATTGTGGCCACCGACGCCGATGAGCAGAGCGAATCGGAAGCCGTGGGCGTGCTCGAAGCCAACACCAAGGTGCAGTTTTCGACTTTGGCGATGAGCAACGTGAACCTGATTCCTGCCTACACATTCCATCTAACTTTCTATAGGAAAGGCAGTTTCAAAATCAAAGAGCCGCTTGCGCGAACCATCGAACTGAACCCTGTGAAGTTCTACAAGGAAGCGTCGTTTGTGAAAAATGAGTTTTTCAGCAAAAACGCGATGATGATTGCGCTGATTGACGAGCACGCCGCCGCCGACTCGGTTGAGAATATGACTGAGAAGGATTTTAAGAAGGTGATGGCTGAAAAACTCAAAGGCGAAAAGGTTGAGCATAAGGAATTTAAGTCGGGCAAGGCCATTCAATCGCAGATTGTGGAAGTTGACCTGCACATTCACGAACTTCTGGACGATTTCCGTGGTTTGAGCAACAGTGAAATGCTTGAAATTCAGATGCGTAAATTCCGCGAAGAACTCGATAACGCTATGCGCAAAGGCGTGAAAAAGATTGTATTCATCCACGGTGTTGGTGCGGGCGTGCTGAAACTCGAAATCCGCAAGGAACTCGACCGAATGAAGAAAAAACTTGATTATCAGGATGCTTCGTTCAAAGAATACGGCTATGGGGCGACGCTGGTGAGGATTTTTTAAAAGACTATAAATCAAGCAAAAAAAGGCTTTCGTAAATTCGAAAGCCTTTTTTGTTTAACCATTTTTGAAGTCGCGTTCTACCCTATCTTCTGCAAGTCCAAAATCGTCACATAATGCAGAATATCAAACTGTTCGGGAACGGTTTGCAAATATGACAAATGCTCTTTTTCCCAATATGCTATTTCGGTTTCCGTCAGCGACGACGCCCCGATTCCGCGGCACGATTTTATGCGTCCGTGCCACGAATCTCTTGTAAATCTGACAGGTACGTCGAACGCCACGGCGTTTGCCAGACTGAAAAATCCGCTTGCCCAGTCAGGTTCAACCACGGTGCGGCGCTGCCAGTGCGCGCCAGTCCAGTCGGGGTTGTATTTCAGCACAAGTTCCTCGCTTTTGGCGGCAATCGCGCTCTCGTCGGGTAGCCACGCCATAAACAAAACCGCCAAATGACCATTCGTTTTCAGCCACTTATGGATTTTTGGAACAATGATTTTCTTGTCGAAATACATAAAGCACTGGCAGGCGGTCACCACGTCGAACGACTTGGCAGGAAAATCCAGCGCTTCGGAAGCCGAAACCTGATACTCGATTTCCATTCTCGCCTTTTGCGACAATTCCTTGGCGTATTGTATCTGATTTTCAGATATATCGGAGCCAATCCACTGGCCGCCAAACCGATACATATTCCGCGGCAGAACGCCCGTTCCTGTGCCCAAATCCAGAATTTTCTGCCCACCGACACCGATTTTCAGTTCGGCAAGTCGGTTGTAAAACTCTGGCGGATAGACATCGCGGTACTTGGCATAATCGGCCGACGTTCGCCCGAAATCAAAAGGATTTCCGTTGTCGAAGTTTTTGTTTATGATTGGCATAAAATCCTTATTTCCAATGTTTCAGCGTGGGCACAACGGCTTCCATATGCGCTCTGACCTGCTCTTTTGGCCAGGCCTCGCTTGCCAAGTGCTCAACGCAGAAGTCGATAAGTTGTTCTTTGCTTGTGTAGGTGAATTTGCCATCTGCGTAGCACCATTTGCAGTACTCCTCGTCGAAGTTGCCGTCGGCATCGCGGCTAATCATCGAGTCCTCGGTGAGCGGCATTCCGCAGCACTGGCACACAAGAGTGCGCGGTGAGCCCAGCAACGTGTTGATTGACACATCGAACTTCCGCGACAGCACTTTCAGCATCTCGGGGTTGGGCTGCGTCTCGCCAGTTTCCCAGCGGCTTACGGCCTGGCGGGTGACATTCACGCGCTCGGCCATCTGTTCCTGCGTCAGATTGTTACGCTCGCGCAGATTTCTTAAAATGTCTTTAACTTCCATAGTATCATTGTTTTTTATTGTTTGACAATGCAAAAATAACACCGCGGAAAGTGCTTGTCAAGAAACAGGTTGTTGCTTTTTTGCGATTCGGTTTCATTCCAGAAAACGCATTACCCGAGCATTAAATTCCTTCGGATTCTTATTCGCAATAAAATGATTTCCAGATATAAACGCGAGTTCGGCATTGGGAATATTAGCGGCAATCAGCCGTGTGTGCGACTCTTTTATCATATCGCGCGTTCCTGCAATGACCAGCGTGGGGGCTGTGATTTTTCTCAAATCGCTTGGCGCGATATTCGGGTCGTTCACCATCAGTCCGAGCATTTCGGCGTGGGCCTTGGCTTCGGCGCTCTTGTTGGCAAAGCGGCTCGCAAACCAGTAGCCGATTTCAATGGGTATCTGCGTACTGCGTTTCACGCCCGAAGCATCTAGATTGCCGCCGTTAAGTATCAATCGGTCAACACGTTCAGGATATTTCATCGCAAAAATCATTGCAATGTTGGCACCATCGGAAAAACCTAAAATGTGCAATTTTTCAATGCCTTTCAGGTTCATAAATTCGAGCAAATCATCGGCAAACTGCCTGATTGTGAATGGCTTTTCGCCGCGTGGCGTCAGGCCGTGCCCGCGAGTGTCGAGCGCAATCACCCGAAAACGCTTGCTGAAAGCGTCAATCTGGTGGCAGAAATAATCGCAGTTCTCACCGTTTCCGTGCAGCAGAATCAGCGGTTGGCCATCGCCTTTTTCAATATAGTGGTGAGTTATGTCCATCGGATTGCGACCTTTTTTGCCTTCTGGCTACTTGACAAAAAACTTAAATATCAATCCTAAAATCATAAATGTCACCGTAATCATTGCCGCCACCCAGAAGAAAAGTTTGAAATAATGCAAAGCCAAATCAGTCAGCGCGTTATACTTGCGATAAAGCGCTTTTTTACCGCCATTTACGGCAATCTTGTTTCCTCCGTCAAACACCTTCAAATCGGCATGACCGTTGCCCAAGTGTGCCGCAAAAGTGGCTTTGTCGCCTGCTTTCATCGTCTGGTAGCCATAGCGAGCGCTATATTTGTATCCTCTATGCGAGAACGACTCCTTGTAGTAGGTGCTTAAAGTGTCGACGTTCAATTTCGCAACAAAATCTTTTGCCACCTTCTCAAAGTCATAGACACCATTGGGATAATACTGATTCACAAAAAGATATTCGCGTTTGTCGGGATTGACATCCGCAGCAGTGAATTTATCGCCAAACTCCACATATCCGAAATCAAAGTCAACGCTGTCGATATTCTCAAGTTCGGTTCCGCACAGGTGCAAACGGCTGTGAACATATTGCACTTTGTCGAACTCCCAAGCATTGGTAGAGTAGTATTTGGTTTGGTTGTCTTGATTTAAACGCAACCAAGCCCGTATGGTGAAAACATATTTGACAACTTTTACGCAGAGATAGTTGCCAAGAATGAAATCGGTAACGGTGTCGCTGGCGGTTGGTTCATCGGTAAACGTATAGTTTTCAATTAGATAATCACGCGGCTCGCCTGCAATTGCGGCAGTTATTTCCGCATCGGTTCTGAGTACTGGCAAAGCGTTAATCTTCTCCTCCAGCGGATTATCGTTCTTCAACTCCTTGCGGAATCTGCCCAAAGCAACAGAAAATGCAAAAACTAAACCTGCGAGTACAAGTAGAAGTATGATTAAGGCCACCGGCTTCATAAAGAACTGATTAAGTGCTATTTAATAATAAAGACACACAATGTTATCTGCATCAATGATTATCTTGGCATAATCTGTTGGAGTGTCCCCCAATAAATACTTACAGGTACAATGCTTGATTTCTCAATTCGTCTTAAACTTCCAAGTCTTAACCTCGGCAAGTTCGGCGTTGGCTTTAACGATTTTTTGCTTCAGGCCTTCTTTGTAGGCTTCAAGACGGCTGGCAAGGTTGGCATCGGCAAGGGCGAGCATTTCGGCAGCCAAAATGGCGGCGTTCTGCGCACCATTCACACCAACAGTGGCAACTGGAATTCCAGGAGGCATCTGAATGATAGATAGCATTGCGTCGAGCCCATCGAGCATACCTTTGATTGGCACGCCGATGACGGGCACGGTGGTGTTGGCGGCAATCACGCCTGGCAGGGCAGCGGCCATTCCTGCGCCAGCAATTATCACTTTCAGTCCGCGACCTTTGGCTTCGGCTGCAAACTGCTCAACTTCAGTTGGTGTGCGGTGTGCCGAAAGAGCGTTCATCTCAAACGGAATCTCCATATCGTTCAGAAATTGAGCGGCTTTTTCCATCACGGGCAGGTCCGATGTGCTGCCCATTATTATGCTAACTATTGGGGCCATTTTAATGATTAATGTTTAGTGATTAATAATTATAAACTTTCAATTAAAGTTTAGCGGCTATCGTAAAGCACACATTATGAATGTATTTGCTACCAGAAATGAGTCCGTAGGTCTTCTTTACATCGCGCAAGCCAATGCTGGCATCCACTCCCAAAAGGAAATATCTTGTCTCGTAGGCCACGCACGGCATAATGCTGAAATTGTACTCTTTGATTTTCTTCTTGTGATTGAGGCCATACAAAGGAGTCGTTCTTGGGTCACCCTGAACCTCATAGTAATCGTTGTCAATACACCGCGAAATCACAGGTCCGATTCCAAACATCAGATTGCCAAAACCATTATTGTTCGTGTGGTATTGGAACAACAATGGAACATCGAGGAAAACAAAATCGTCCTCGTCAGAGCCTGGAAGCGAATCGTCATAAGTGAACTCTTTGTCGACATGGCGGATAACACCTAACATAAACGAATAGTTATCAGTAAAATAGCGATTAATGCCATAGCCTAATTTCACAGCCCGACCTTTGTCGTTGCCGCTGTAGGAATCGTTATCAAGAAAACGGCCAAATGAAAAAATGATATCGCTCTCCCATGTTCTCTCCTGGGCGGAGGCGTTAGCGGTGCAACCAATTGCCATTGCTGCCGCAAACATCAGTGTAACAATGCGTTTCATGGTTTTAAAGTTTTTCAACAATCGGCTTTCAGCGTTTTGCCTTGGGCCTTTTGTTAGGGTTATTGATTAATTATCTGTTTTCCAATCTTTTACTTACAGGCAATCACCTCAACCTCGATGAGTGCGTTTTTAGGCAGATTTCCAACCTCGAATGCTGCACGCGCAGGGCAATCCGCTGTGAAATATTTTGCATAAATGCCGTTCATTGCACCAAAATCGGCTATGTTTTTTAGCAAAACTGTGCTTTTCACCACATTGCCGTAATCAAGTCCTGCGGCTTTCAGAATTGCACCAATGTTGCGCATCACCTGCTCGGTTTGAGCCTCAATGCCTTCGGGCATCTGGCCAGTGGCCGGCACAATCGGAATCTGCCCCGAAATAAAAACAAAGCCGTTGGCTTCAACGGCTTGGCTGTATGGGCCGATGGCTTGCGGCGCGTCGGCTGTTGCGATTATTCGTTTCATATTCAATTCTTTATAATTTCAAATGGAATATCGACCAATGTCTGATAGTCCTCTCCTGCCTCCAGAATATCTTCATCTGCCTCATTGTAATACCACTTAATCTGCACCTTGCCACCGTTTTTATACATAGGGTCGAACATATTCATTATCCGGCAGACGATCTTGGCCGATGCCGAATTGTGGTATTTCAGTTTGAAAATAAGATTTGTCTCCGCAGATGGATTTTTAACATATTCGGTAATCCATTCAAATACAGGTTTATAGAACGACAACACATCTTCCGGACGTGATACTCCCTCAATCAGCAATTCGCCATTGTCACCATCGAAGGTCACTTGCGGGGTTGTCGTTGTACTTTTTATAAGAAGCGGTTTCATAAAAAACTAATTATTGACAAATTTATTTATTTTTTGATAAACAAACTACCTTTTTGCTGTGTTTTTATTTCAACAATCAAACAAAAACAGAAACTCACAGCCTTTTTCCATCACCAACCTTCATAACTATTTGTAAATCAAAAATTCAACTCGTCGGTTTTTGCGTCGGGCCTCATCGGTTTGCAAACGTGTGACGGGTTGTCTTTTTCCACGGCCTTCTGTGATGATGCGGTCGTCGTCAATGCCGCGCAAATTCAGATAGTTGGCCACCGAGCGGGCACGCATACGGCTCAAGTCCATATTGTACTCATCGGAACCAACATCGTCGGTGTGCCCAATGAGTTTCAGACGTGCGTCGAAAAACTGTGTGAGCAAGTCGGCAATCTCGTTGAGCGATGTGGTGTCTTCGCTCAAAATTTCGTACGAGTTGAAGTCGAAATGAATGGTTTTGTCGAAGCCCACAGTGTCACCGGCCACGCGAACACGGCTGGCGCCAATCAAGTGCATACGCTTCTCGATTTCTGATTTCAGAAATGGCGCTATAGGCTGCAGTTTGCCCTCGCTCTTGAGCGAATGAGCCTTGATGAACACGCCCGAATCGTAGATGTTGTCGCCCACATCGGCAATTGCCATCGTCAACTTGTAAGTAGCGTAAGGTTGGATTCTGGCTTTGGCCTCGAGCACAGTTGTCATACCATCAAATTGGAAAACGCTGGCGAGACTATAGCCCGGATTGTCAATCGAGTAACCGCGCCACTGCTTGTTGGCTATGTAAAATTCGGAGTTGCGATTGGCGTTCACATGGTCAACAGTGATGGGCTCACCCGTTGTTGGCAACTTGGCAATATTGCACAGAGTGTCGTAGCCAGGCCCCTCAATGAAGAATGCGAACACGTCGTTCACGCCTTTGTTCACATATTCGGGGTACTCTTCCGAGGCGAAAAAGTACTCAAACGAAACCTCATCGGTGTTTGCCACGAATTCAATCTCAAGAATCACGGCGTCAGACGTTTTGGCTCCGGCAATTTTCTCGAGCCGCTTGTCGCCCGGGGTGAACATGGCACAACCCGAACTGGGCGAGTCGTTGGGATATGCGGCCCATGTGACCATTCCTGTCGACATTATAATGCCCGACTGGATTGGCAACTTGTCAGATGTTGTCACGAAGGTTGCAATCGAGTTCGGATTAGCCTGATAATGAGTGTTTAAGATGGTTATTCCGAACGAGTTGCGAGGCAGAAGTTCCTCAACAAGTTGCCTTGAGTTTTTCGATTTGAAGAGCATTTGACCCTCGGCGCTAACGGTGGCAACGAGCAGTGCTGTCAGAATCGTTATCGCGCGACGGATGCTCATCATTCCTTCGTTTGACGGTTTTCAAAATATTTCCACAGCGTATCTTCGGGCGTGGGCGCCACAATGCTGACCGGCTGTTTCGACACTGGATGCGTGAAACTGATGCGGCGGGCATGCAGGCTGATGCTGCCGTCAGGATTCGAGCGGCGGGCACCATATTTCAAGTCGCCTTTTATGATGCAGCCGATGTTGGCCAACTGCACGCGGATTTGGTGATGACGGCCTGTAAGCAGTTTCACTTCAAGCAGAAAATATTTGTCCGACTCGTCCAGAAGCCTATATTCGAGTTGGGCTTCCTTTGCGCCTTCGGCTGTCGGTTCGCACACGTACGATTTGTTCTGTTTCTCGTTCTTTCGCAGATAGTTAACCAACTTTCCCAGTGGCTCTTGCGGACGTTTCTCAACAATCGCCCAATAGATTTTTTCAAGGTCCGATTTCTCTTTGAAGAGTTTGTTCATCCGTTCAAGCGCCTTCGAAGTGCGGGCAAAAATCATAACACCCGAAACTGGGCGGTCGAGCCTATGGGTGACACCAACAAAAACATTGCCTGGCTTGTGGTATTTTTCCTTCAAATAAACAGCCACCTTATCGGCCAACGGCGCGTCGCCCGAAGCATCGCCCTGCGCCAAATCCGATGAGCGTTTGTTGATGGCAATCAGATGGTTATCTTCATATAGTATCTCTATCGGTTCCATCGCTTTTCCGTTTGTTTCTGATTACATCGATGCGAGGTATGAGCCTATTGCAGAGCCAATAAACAAAGCAGCCGAAAGCCGCGCCAAGCAAGCCTCCGCAGACAATGTCGGCAGGATAATGGGCACCAATGTACATTCGTGAATAGCACACCCAAGCGGCCCATGCCATCAGTCCAATCCATGCGGCTTTATGTTTGAGTATTAGGCAGATGAACATTGCCACGCCGAACGTATTGGCCGCGTGCGACGACACAAAACCATACCAGCCGCCGTGGTAGCCCTTGACTATGTGCAGCAAGCCCTCAAGTTCGAGGTTGTGGGTTGGGCGGTAACGCATGACCACATTTTTGAAGCAATGCACTGATATTGAGTCGGCAAGAGCCACTGTGAGGCCAATGCCGATAAGCGCAATCCACCAATTTCGGCCAGTTTTACGGATTACCAACCAAAGCAGCACAACATAGAGCGGCAGCCACGTGAGTTTTCCGCTGACAATCCACATAAACTCATCGAAAAACGGAGAGTTCCAACCGTTTATCAGCAGAAGCAGTTGTCTGTCAATCGATTCGAGATATTCAAACATTGTCTTTTATTTTGACTTCGGACTTCAGACTACAAACATCAGTCAAGCCTTCAATCCTTATTTTTAAATCAAACTAAATCACTAATTTCCAACACCTAACACCAAAAATCAATCATTTATTGCCTTCCAGAGCAAATCTTTCAGTTGCTCAAGACCTGTCCGTGCCACCGACGAAATCATTACGCACGGAACATCTTTAGGCAGAGTCTTTTTGAGTGCGGCAGTCAGTTCGTCGTCGAGCATATCGCACTTGGTCACAGCCAGAACGCGGCGCTTGTCGAGCAGTTCGGGGTTGTAGAGCCGCAATTCCTTCACAAGTGTCTGATAGTCACGGCTGATGTCGTCAGAATCGGCAGGAACCATGAACAACAGCACCGAGTTGCGCTCAATATGACGTAAGAATCTCAATCCCAAGCCTTTGCCTTCGTGGGCGCCTTCGATAATTCCTGGAATGTCGGCCATCACAAACGAGCGGTTGTCGCGGTACGAAACAATGCCCAGATTCGGCTCGAGCGTGGTGAAAGCGTAGTCGGCAATCTTCGGCTTTGCCGCCGACACAACCGACAGAAGTGTCGATTTTCCCGCGTTCGGGAAGCCCACAAGACCAACATCAGCAAGCACTTTCAGTTCCAGAACGCGCCAGCCTTCTTCAAACGGCTCGCCCGGCTGTGCATAGCGCGGTGCCTGATTCGTGGCCGATTTGTAGTGGTTATTGCCCTGACCACCGCGACCGCCTTTCATCAGGATTTTCTCTTCGCCGTCAGCGGTAATCTCAAAGAGTGGTTCCATGGTTTCGGCATCCTTCACCACCGTGCCAAGCGGCACTTCCAGAATCACGTCTTTTCCGTCGGAGCCGTGCTTGAGCGCACCCATACCCGACTGGCCACTCTCGGCAAACGTATGTTTCTGAAACTGAAGGTGAAGCAACGTCCACATCTGTGCGTTGCCGCGCAGAATGACGTGACCGCCACGGCCACCGTCGCCGCCGTCGGGCCCGCCCATCGGCTCATATTTGGCACGGCGGAAATGCGCCGAACCCGCGCCACCCTTGCCGCTGCGCGCAAAAATCTTTACGTAGTCAACAAAATTCGAATCTGCCATAACTGTGATTTGTCTGCAAAGATATTCCGTTGATTTGAAATAATTGTTGTCCGCAAAAAAAATCAAGCAATAATCGCAAGATAATGCGGCTCAATGAAATCCGCCAAACAAAAAAAAGCCCGTCGGCAATCAACCAACGGACTTTGTGTCTTTGTCTTCCGACGAATCAGTCCTTCAATTTTGCATGGCCTTGTCCATAGCATCGCTGATGCGACCGAACACGTCGTCGAGCGAACCTATGCCATCAACAGAAACGAACTTGCCCTGTGCCGAGTAGAAATCGATAACTGGCTGTGTTTGTTTGTGATATACGGCAATGCGGTTATTGATGATGCTCTCGTCCTGGTCATCGGCGCGGCCTGATACCTTGCCACGCTCAAGAATGCGGTTGCGCAACTCGTTGTCGTCAACATCGAGGGCGAGCATTTGTGTAACGCTTTGTCCCTGCTCGGCGAGCATATTATCGAGCCAAGCGGCTTGTTCTTTTGTACGCGGGAAACCGTCGAAGATGAAGCCTGCCGACTCCTTGTCCTCTGCCACGTTCTTTTTCACCATCTCCTCAACAAGGCAATCGGGAACCAGATTACCATTGTCAATCAGTTCTTTTATCTTGTTGCCAAGTTCGGAACCGGAACTTTTCTCGGCGCGAAGCAAATCGCCTGTCGACAAGTGCTTCAAACCATATTTCTTAATAATGTTTTCTGATTGGGTTCCTTTGCCCGAACCCGGAGGTCCAAAAATTACAAGATTAAACATTTTTAATAAGTTACAAATTATTAATCATCAATATCTTATCTCTTTTTCTTTTCAATCTGTCATTATAAATCGACTTTTTTCCCTTCAATTTGTGTGCCAGATCATTCCACAATTGTATATATATCTTTCAGATTCCGTCCAAGTCCATCGAAATCAAGCCCGTAGCCAATAATGAAATCGTTGGGAATGGAGAATCCGAAGTAGTCGATTTTCAAGTCTTTGCAGCACGATTCGGGCTTGTACATCAATGTTGAAATCCTAACATCAGCCGGTTCAAATTTTTTCAGATATTCAAGCAAGTCAACCATGGTTTTCCCCGTATCGACAATATCCTCAACAATGACCACTGTCTTTCCTTTCAAATCCTCGTTGAGTCCGATAAGTTCGCGAAGTTTACCCGTCGATTTCTGTCCCTCGTACGATGAGAATTTGACAAAACTGATTTTGCACAAAAAATCAATGCCGCGCAGAAGGTCGGAGGCGAACACGAAACTACCGTTCAGAATGCACAAAAAAACAACATCACGACCGGCCAGGTCGGCATTTATCTGGCTCGAAAGTTCTGCCACCCGCGCCTGAATCTTCTCGGCAGGGAGCGACACCCTAAACTTTTTGCCATAAACTGTTATTTCGTTCTGCATAAGCCTAATCTTCAAAATTCGGTGGCAAAAGTACCAATTAAGGTGAGTCGGGCAAAATGTTTCGTCTTGTTTACGTATTTTCATTATCAACACACATAAAACAATAATACACAATCATTTAAAGCATTTAAAACAATCCATATAAACAGATTGTCGTCGGCAAAAATCGACCGTTTAGGGAGTCTGACATTTGGGTCACCATCTTATCAACAAAAAAAACACTTATGGCGCGATTTTTCGGTCATTTGCCAATTTGCGGAGCGTTTGTGACCAAAATGATGACCTATGACGTGGTGTTGTACCGATTTTTGGATATATTTGCCATGTCAAAACAATGTTGAACAAATAAAGGAGGAACTGCTTATCGAAAAATAATTACTCTCGAACTAACTAAAAAAGGAGGTAGTTATGGAACTGCATAATCAATCTGATTGTGTTTTAGTTAAGCAGTACATTGCCGGACAAACGCAATGTCTCGAAATATTGATTGACAGATACAAGAACCGCGTGTTCTCATACATCATGATGGTGGTGAAGGACCGCGAACTCGCCGAAGATATTTTCCAGGACACATTTATTAAGGTAATCCGCTCTCTCGACAGCGGCAGTTATAAAGACGATGGTCGTTTTTGCCCTTGGGTGATGCGTATCGCCCACAATCTGATTATCGACTTTTATCGTCGCGACAAGCATCTGCCAACCGTTTCGGGCGATGATGAGGAAAAGAATATCTTCAAGACTATTGGCATTTACGATGATAGTGCCGAGGACAAATGCCTTGCAAAACAGTCGCATGCCGATTTGAAACAGATGATTGCCAAACTGCCGCCCGAGCAGTGCGCCATTGTCAAATACCGCTACGTTTACGACATGAGTTTCAAAGAGATAGCCGACCTTACAGGTGTCAGCATCAACACCGCTCTTGGACGTATGCGCTACGCCATCATCAATCTGCGAAAGATGATGAATGTGACGGTTGACAATATGGATGAGGCTTGATTTTGGAGTATTCCTATCCTTTGCTTCCTTCACTTTGCGAATCAAAACATTGCGCACTGAACATTCGCGCTAATTAATGATTTGACAAAAAAAAATACCGCCTGACCTCTCGGCCAGGCGGCTTCAATAAACTTATTATCAAACCAAATTTTTAAGCCTCTGCGGCTGCCATCTTCTCTGCCGCAACTGTCTCTTTAACAGTCTCGTTAACAGCTTGTTTCTGCTGCTCGCAGACATTGTCGTCGATGGTGCGGTTCAACATCGATTTGTGATAGTAGCGCAGGCTGTGCTCCATCTGACGGGCCGAACTGAAGTTCGAAACGCGTTTCAGGTAACCGATTACGCGTGTGCCGTAGTCGATGTTGGTTGAGCCGCACTTACTGCACTTCTGCAGGGTGCGTTTGTCGATGTATTTGCACTCGTTGCAGATGGTGATTTTGATGTTGAAGCAGAAGTAGTTGCAGCCAGCTTTGGCAGTAGCCTCGAGCAGACGCATAAAGCCTTCTTTCGATGGTGCTTCCTCAAGATTCAAGTGCAGAGCCGAACCTCCGTCGAGATACTGTATAATGTCGCGGCCGTGCAGGCTGATTTTGTCGAGAATGTTGATTGTGGGGTCCTCAACCGGGTAGAAGTACGAGTTGTAGCAGTCGCGCGGAACGAACAGACCGTCTTTCTTATCCCACATTGCGTTCTTCACACCAAGGTTCTCGGCCGGAACAAACTCGGTGTTGAACATGCAGCCATATTTCTTTTTGGCCTCTTTGTTCACTTCGAAAATCACTTTCAGGTGTTTGGCCACAAAATCTTTGTACTCTTTGGTGTTCTTTGCCGAGATGCCCTGGCTTTCAGCGGCTTCAACCATTCCGTTGATGCCGATGGTCGAGAACTGCTTGTTGAGTGAGATGAATCCTGCCTAGTAAACCGGAAGCAGACCTGCCTCAACATATTGCTCGATAATCTT
>JAEEPS010000120.1 GCA_016284875.1 Salinivirgaceae bacterium
GACCAGAAGATGCGCCATCCTCTCGATTCAAAAAACACTTTTGTCTTGCTCCAGAAACTGCCCATGTTATTAAGTGGTTAAATTCCGATTTATCTACCTGCAAATTTATTCAAAGTTCTCCTCTTTCCCAAACAAAAATCCCCGGCCGCATCCAGCAGTCGGGGATTCTTTCATTCGGTGCAGCTCAAGGCCGCCGGAGACTAACCGTTGCTCAGCACCGCGCTGACCATCTTTTCACCGGACTTCTCGCCGGTGACGGTGTTCACGAAGAAATACTTGAAGAACACCTTGGGAGCACCGGCGGACGGGGCGCCGTACTTGGCGTCGTACAGGTCGGTGTGGACGGCGCCAGGGATAATCAGGATTTCCTTGTTGCCGTCGGTCATACTTTGGCCGTCGCATTTCTTGCCCGTCATTTTCTCGAAGGCGTACTCGCTGAAGTAGCGGCTGTGCGCCTTCTCGCCGTGAATGAGCAGCACGGGCGACTCAATCTCGCCTGCCCACGCCAGCATCGGTTGGTTCAAAAATGATTGGCAGCCAGTGACGTTCCAGCCGTCGTTCGAGTTGCCGCTGCGCTTGTGGTAGCCGCGCGGCGTTTTGTAGTAGTCGTAATAGTCCTTCACAAACCACGGCGCGTCGTCGGGCAGCGGGTCAACAACGCCGCCTGCACGCTTGTAACTGCCTGTCCGATAATCTTCTGTGCGCTGTGCCGCGATGGCCTTGCGTTTTTCCATACGCTGCTCGGGCGTGTTCTCGCTTTCAAAATAACCTTCGGCGTTCACCTTGCTCATATCGTACATTGTGCTTGCCACTGTGGCCTTGATGCGCGGGTCGATGGCGGCGGCGTTCACAGCCATTCCGCCCCAGCCGCAGATGCCGATGATGCCAATCCGCTCGGCGTCAACGTCCTGACGGTTAGACAGATAATCGACGGCCGCCATATAATCTTCGGTGTTGATGTCGGGCGAAGCCATACGCCGCGGCTCGCCACCGCTCTCGCCCGTGAACGACGGGTCGAAGGCCAGGGTCAGAAATCCGCGCTCGGCCAAATGCTGCGCGTACAGCCCCGAGCACTGCTCTTTCACAGCGCCAAACGGTCCGCTTACCGCGATGGCCGCCATTTTGCCATTGGCGTTTTTCGGCACGTAAAGGTCGGCCGCCAGCGTAATGCCATATCGGTTGTGGAAAGTGATTTTGCTATGGTTCACCTTGTCGCTTTGCGCGAAAACCTTGTCCCACTCTTGCGTGAGAGTCAATTCCTGTTTCATATCGTTATCGTTTTTAGTTTGTGCGCAGCCTGCCACCATTGCAGCCAACAGCGCGGTTTTGATTAAATGTTTCATTTTGAATGTGTTTATGTATTAGTTTCGTCTTGCAAGATTATACTTGTCGTCCCAACTCAAAGGCGTCCTTCAGCCGTGAGTTTCCGTCGATTTCCTTCGGGTCGGTCACGCCGCCGCAAAACAGATGGCCCTTGAGAGTTGTTTTCTCGAAGCAGTCAATCCAGCCCTGCAAGCCGTTTTCAGCGCCTTTCGGGGTGAAATCTTCGTTTTCGGTTGCGGTGGTGAGCAGATAAACGTCGCGGAAGCGGTAATCTTTCGGATACATCGCGTTCATACGGTCGATGAGCGTCTTCATCTGTCCCGACATTTCGTAGTAGTAAATTGGTGTGGCCCAGCACACTACGTCGGCGTTGAGCACGCTGTCCATAATGGCAGGCACGTCGTCGTTGAAGACGCACGCACCCGTTTTTTGGCACGACAGGCAGCCGATGCAGAATTTGATTTCTTTTCCGCGAAGCGAAATGAGTTCAACCGAATGGCCTGCGGCTTTTGCGCCTTCGGCAAACTGTTCGGCCATTGCGTGACTGTTTGAGCCAGCGCGCAGACTTGTTGAGATAACGACAACTCTTTTCATTTTTATTAGGTTTATTTTCAGTACTTTATCAATTATAGTTCATTCGTTTCTCGCCCCCCTGAATGTAAATCTGTCCGCGGACGGGTGCGCTGATTCGGCGGCCTTGAAGGTCGTACATTGGCTCGTCGGGCGTTGCCGTGCGGTCGGACTGCCGAATTCCTGTCGGCGTCTCGTTATTGTTCTGATTTTCAGAGTTGTTTCCCGCCGATAGCGACAGTGTGATTGTGCAGTTGCCTTCGCCCAAAGCGGCTTTCAATTCCGCTTGTGTGGCATTGTCGATTTTACCCAAACGAGTGAAATTCCACGTGTTCACGTCGTGGTAAATGCATAGGTTATTACCTTGATACAGAATCAAATCGCCTGGTTGGGTGGTTATTTGCTCGTCGTTTGTCGGGAATGAGCGACCCAAATCGCCAACCTTCTCAAAATTGCCGTAGTCGTGCGCTTCGTAGGTGATTGGCGCTTCCTTCAGAGCCGCCACTAATGCCCGCGCCGAACTGTTGTCGACCAATGTTGCGGTGAGTGTGGTGCTGCCAATCGTAATGTACAGTTTTTCAGACATATTGTTTGTAAAATTAAGCGCCGCAGCCCAATCCGCCAATAGTGAAGACATTTGGCTGCGGTTCGAGTTGTTAATCCACAGATTATCAGAACCGAACACGCCGTCAGGAATCAGCCGTTTGGCGTCGGCCACGACCGAAGAAATGCCGCTGCTTGCGCTCGACACAATCAGAGCAATGTTTTTGCCAGCCATTTCCGCACCGTTCGCGAAAAGAAACGTCTGCATTGGCGCCGCCATATTGCTCCACCACAGCGGTGTGGCCACTATAATGTTGTCGTACAGTCCGAAATCGACGTTCAGTGGCTTTATTTCGGGGTAACTTTCAGCCTTGTCGGGATTCTCGCGAATGGCCGAAATGAGCGCGCTGCCAATGGCGTAGTTGTCGGCTTCGTATCGTTCGCCTTCCTTAGCGGGCTGAATTTCAACAATATCGGCATTTGTCAGCCCTTTCAGTTCGTCAACAATCGACTGCACATTGCCCGTGTAACTGTAGTAGGCCACAAGGGTGCGGTTTTGTGCGGACTCGGCAAAAACTCTGTTATCGTCTGAGCAGCAAATAAATAGTGCGGCCAACAGAAGTGTAATTATGCGTTTCATATCATTTTATGTTGAGAGATTCGGTTTACCAGTTTTCGTAACGCCGACCAGTGTTGAGTGCGGCAATGCGGCGCATTTCGGCCTCAGAAAGTTCGAAATTCCAGATGTCGAAGTTTTCAGCAATATGCAGACTGTTGCCGCTGCCAGGAATCGCTATGTAGCCCGACTGCAGATGCCAGCGTACAAGCACCTGTGCGGCGGTTTTGTTATGCGCTGCGGCAATTTCAAGAATCACGGGATTGCCGAAGTGGTCGCCAGTGTGTCCGCGTCCGCCGAACGGATAATAACTTTCGACATAGATATTACGCGCTGCAAGACAGTCTCTTAGCGTATTATTTTGATAGAAAATGTGGTTCTCGTTCTGGACAACCGCAGGGGGAATTTCGTAGCCGTCGATAAACTTTTCAACGTCTTTTTCGGTGTAATAGTTAGAGATACCTATCGACCGTATCTTACCGTCTTTAACCGCTTGAACCATAGCCTTGTAAACAGCGTCGTCCTCTTTCGCGCTGCCGTGCTGGTGCAGAAGGCAAAGGTCGATGTAGGTGGTTTGCAGTTTTTGCAGCGAGTTGTCGATGTCAGCGGCAGGATTGCTCGTCCAAGGCACAATCTTGGTGGTGATGAAAACCTCTTCGCGTGTGCAGATGCCTTCGTTCACGGCCTTCTTTACAGCGTTGCCCACTTCTTGTTCGTTGCCATAGTATTTGGCCGCGTCGATGAGCCGATACCCGCATTTTAATGCCTGATAAACAGCGGTTTCGCACGTTGCGCCAGTCAGCGTCCACGTGCCAAGCCCCAATGTGGGCATTTGGTAGCCAGAGTTGAGTTTCACGGTTTTTCTAACTTCAAAATTCGCTGTATCCATAGTACTTATGTTATTGTTTTCTGGTGCTTCAGTTGCCTTATCTTCTGCGCACGATGTTTGAAAAAGCATAGTGCTGAATGTCAAGAATGTGAGTAGCGGTTTCATTTGTAACCGATTTGATTTCATTAAGATACATTCTGTTTTACGCCGCGCGGTATTCGGTTGGCGTTTTGCCCGTTTTGCGCTTGAAGAACCGCACAAAATGCTGCGGATAGCCGAATCCCAGACGGTCGCTCACTTGCGCAATGGTAAGTGTCTGACTGTTAAGCAGTTCTTTGGCGCGGCGCACAATGTGGTCGGCAATGAAATCCTGCGCCGTGCGGCCCGTTTCAACCTTCACCAACTCACCGAAATAGCCCGCCGTCAGGCTGCATTTGTCGGCAAAATAGGCCACCGTCGGAATGCCTTCGGTTTCGGCCTTGTCGGTCAGATATTCGTCGAGCAGCGACTCAAACCGCTGCACAGTGGCGTGGTTGATTTCTTCGCGCGTGATGAACTGACGGTCGTAAAACCTTAAGCAATAGTTCAATAGCAGTTCGATGTTCGACACAATCAACTCGCGCGAGTGCTTGTCGATGGCGTGCTGAAGTTCCTGCTGAATCATTGTGAGCACGCTGCGGAAAATCTCGATTTCGCCCACCGAAAGATGCAGCGCTTCGTTGCTCGAGTACGAGAAGAACTCGTAGCGCGAAATCTGCCGCCCCAACTGCGTACGAGCCAGAAAATCAGGATGGAAGAGCAGTGCCGTCCACTTCGGATTGGGCACTTCGGGGTTCGGCTCAACGCGGACGCTCTGCCCAGGCGCAAACGATGTGACGGTCATTTCGTCGAAGTCGTATTTGGTGCGGCCGTACGAGAGTTTGCAGCCCTTGTTTTCCTTCAGAAACAAGGCATACATGCCGTAGTGCACCACGCACTCTTCAATGGGCAACTGCTTGTCGTAGCGCACCACACTCACAAGCGGGTGCAGCGTCTCGAATCCGTAAAAATCATTGAACTGCTGAATTGTGTCGAAATGTATCTCGTTCATTTTCTTTATCTTTTCGGCAAAGATAGCGAAAAGTCGCCAATTCGGTTGGTGTCTGCCTTTCGGAAATGATTACCTGAATTTGGGATTTAGTTGCAAAGCAAATTCTTTAATTCCGAAATCCACCCCAAATCGCGATTGTCACACCCACACATTTGCAACTCGGTTGCAGAGCGGGTGCCGTATTTTTGCGTCGGAAAACAAAAAGAAAAAACATTAAAAACCGACAATTATGTTTTGGGACAAAGTGGCTTTTGCCTACGATTTTTTTGAAAACACCTACAACGGAAAAGTTTATGCCAACACTGGTAAAACAGTTGCAGAACAGATAGATACGACCGACGAAGTTTTGGAATGCGCGTGTGGAACGGGGGCAATCAGCGTGTATATCGCGCCCAAGTGCAAACACCTGACGGCCACCGATTTCTCGCCAAAGATGCTGAAACAGACCGCTAAAAAATTGCGCAAGTTCAACAATGTGGAAATCAAGCCGTTGGATATGACAAAGATTGACTATCCCGACAACAATTTCGACAAGGTTGTGGCAGGAAACGTGATTCACTTGTTGGAAAATCCCGTTGCCGCGATTTCGGAACTTGTGCGCGTTTGCAAGCCTGGCGGAAAGGTTATAATCCCTACATACATAAACATATACAGCAATGGCAAGGAAAACGTTTTTGTCAAGATTTTTGAAAAGGCGGGGGCGAATTTCAAAAAGCAATTCGACATTGAATCGTACAAGGCTTTTTTCAAAAACGTAGGATATGAAAACGTTGAGTATCACCTTGTTGAAGGCAAGATGCCTTGCGCTGTGGCGGTAATCACAAAAAAAGTTTAGCCATTTCGCGTCAAAAACTATTTTTGCGCCAAAATTTCTGAAACTATGAATTACAGCAGCATAATTGTTGGCGCGGCGGTTTTCTTGAGCATTGGCTTGTGCCACCCCGCCGTCATTAAAATGGAATACTATTGGGGAAAACGCAGTTGGTGGCTCTGGCTCTTTGTGGGCCTTGTCTGCGTTGCGGCGGCGTTATTTGTTGAAAATCAGACCGTATCGACAATAATCAGCGGATTTGCTTTCTCTTGTTTTTGGGGCATTGGCGAAATGTTCGCACAGGAAAAACGCGTTCTGCGCGGTTGGTTCCCTGAAAACCCGAAACGTCACGACTATTACGAAGCGTTGAGAAACAAAACCGCTGACAAATAACCTGTTGCGACCGTTCTGTTCGGCGTTCTCGTCTTCATTTTATCCCCCACAATAAGCCACTTTCTGCCCCTACAAATCCCCACAAATAGGGATTGCCCGATACGTGTTTTCGGCTGATTTTTGCAGCGTTTAAAAACGTACAGCGTTCAGAAATGCAAACCAAAAAGGACGACATAGAGCAACAGATTGCAAAGGCGGCAAAGGCGATTTTCCTGAAAAAGGGATTCGCGCAGACGTCGATGCGCGAGATTGCCGAAAAGGCGGGCGTGGGGTTGAGCAACATTTACAACTATTATGCGGGCAAAGACGACCTTTTCCGCGCCATTGTGGCGCCGCTCACGGGCGAGTTTAAGCACATTCTGGCGGCCTACCACAATCCGCAGCGCATTGACATTACAAAACAGTGGATGCCCGAAATGACCGAAAAAACAGCCGCTGAATACAATCAGATAATGCTGAAATACAGAGACTTGCTCACACTGTTGCTGTTCAAGTCGGCGGGCTCGTCGCTGGCGCGGTTCAAAGAGGATTTCACCGACGAGGCTACCACGCTGATGCTCAACTATATGGATGCGATGAAACAGCGTTATCCCGCGTTGAGATGGGACTTCTCGCCGTTCTTCATTCACATAAACACCGTGCAGATGTTCGCCGTGCTCGAGGAAATCATTATGCACAAAGTAAAACCCGACGAGGCCGAACGGATTTTTCTGGAATACGTCGATTACCACAACAACGGCTGGAAACAGTTGATTTACAACGGTTAAATCCTTGCAGTTGCCATAAAAATCTCAAAACTGCGGAACTTTTCAGGCAGTTTTTTGAGATTTCTGCGGAACTTTTACCGCAATTTTTCAAGAAAACTGCTACAAGTTTCAGGCAATTTTTCCGCTGATGTCTGCCGCCGATTTTCTGACACAATTGGATTCGTAATCAACGATAATATTCTCCTGCGCAAATCTGTTTAATCAGTTCAATCTGCGTTCTAACAAAAATCCTATTCGGAAAACAAAAACCGTTATCTTGCGACATAAAATAATTGTTGGCAAACGCATTTTATAATTCCGTATGGAAAACAACGATTCTATAATTCAAGTCAGTCAGGCGGTACAGGTAATCAAAACTGCCATTCTGCATAGTCAGTTGCGCGCATTAAAGGCAGTAAATCAAGAGCAATTGGCATTGTATTATGGCATAGGCCGTTATGTCTCACAGAACACCCGCAAAAAGAATTGGGGCAAGGGCGTGATTGATGCTATTTCGGAACAACTGCGCAAGGAATTGCCAGGTTTGCGAGGTTTTTCGGCACCTTCTTTGCGGAAAATGAGAACATTTTACGAAGAATGGATGTCGATTGCCGACAATTAGTTCGTTGAAACGAACAAATTGGAAAATTCGGCAGTCGTAACTGACGAAATGAAATTTGATAAGGCAAATTCGTTCGTTCAAACGAACGAATTACCACCCGTGAAATTCAAAATGGATTCTGATTTCCCGATAACAGCCTTTATGAGCATCGGGTTTTCACATCATTACGCAATTATCAGCAAGGTAAAAGACATTGAGCAACGCAAGTTCTATATTCAGTTCGTTGCCGACACAAAAATCAAGGTGGAAGATTTGGAAGATGCTATTGCCCACAATCTTTATGGACGTCGCGGACAGTTGCCGAACAATTTTATGAAGGCGCTTCCTGATAAAATTCAGGCTTTCAGAGCCATTTCAATGTTCAAAGACGAATATCTGTTGGATTTCATAAACACAGAAGAATTGTTCGTTCGTGACAAAGACAGGGACGAACGAGTTGTGGAACAGGCTATTATCCAAAACGTGAAGGATTTTATAATGACATTTGGCAAGGATATCACTTTAGTCGGCAATCAATATCATTTAGAAAAATTTGGGGTGGAACAGTTTCCTCATTAGCTGTTGTTAAACCGCGGACTATACACTTTGGTATCC
>JAEEPS010000121.1 GCA_016284875.1 Salinivirgaceae bacterium
CGAATCGATTTCCGCATCTTCAAGAAACTCACCAAACTGCTGCTCTATTTGAGCGTCGGGCTGCTGGTTTTCACGCTGTTGAGCGGTGTGAGCCTGAACTCTGCGTCGCGGTGGGTATCGATTATGGGTGTGCAGTTCCAAACATCCGATTTGGCAAAAATCACACTGGTGATGTATGTGGCCATGGTTTTGGGCGACAATCAGGAACGGATTGACGACCCCAACGCCGCCTTCTGGCCGATTGTGAAATGGGTTGGGCTCATCTGTCTGCTCATCTTCCCCGCCAACTTCTCGACGGCGGCCATGCTGTTCTTCATCTGCTGCATACTGATGTTCATTGGCGGCATCAAAATCAAACTTCTGGCAAAACTCATCGGCTGCATTGTGGCTGGACTGGCCGTTCTGTTGCTGCTGGCCTATGCGGTGCCGCAGATTCGCAGCATCGGACGTGTTGAAACGTGGATGGGCCGCGTTGAGAGTTTTGTGGGCATTGGCGAGCACAGCGATGCAGAACACGATTTCCAGGCCGACCACTCGAAGATGGCCATCGTTCACGGCGGCATCATGGGCCAGGGACCAGGCAACAGCACACAGCGCAACTTCCTGCCGCACCCCTATTCCGACTTCATCTACGCCATCATTGTGGAAGAGTTCGGCATTGTGGGCGGAATGGGAATCATACTGCTCTACCTATGGCTATTCTCGCGCATAAGGGTGGTTGTGAAGGGCTGCCGAAGTGCGTTTGGCACGTTCCTGTGCATCGGGCTGGGCATAAGCCTTATCATTCAAGCATTCATCAATATGGGTGTGGCTGTCAACATCTTCCCTGTGACGGGACAGACGCTGCCGCTGGTGAGTATGGGCGGAACGTCGGTGGTGTTCACCAGCATTGCCATCGGGGTGATTCTGAACGTGAGCCGCCACACTGACGGCGGCGACCTTGCAACACAGGAAGCAACTATCGATAATACAATTAAAACAACTGATAATTAGCATTATGGATAAGAAACGGTACATAATCAGCGGCGGCGGAACGGGCGGACACATCTTCCCCGCCATATCAATTGCAAGAGCCATCAAGCGACACGACCCCACGGCCGAAATTCTGTTTGTGGGCGCTCACAACCGCATGGAAATGGAAAAAGTGCCTGCTGCAGGCTTCAAGATTGTGGGCCTGCCCATTGCAGGACTGCAGCGCGGCTCAATAGGCAAGAATCTGACCTTTCTGCCCAAACTTTTTGTGAGCCTGCACAAGTGCCGCAGCATTCTGCGCGAGTTCAAACCCAACGCCGTAGTTGGCGTGGGCGGCTACGCAAGCGGCCCGCTGCTCTACACGGCACAACGCATGAAAATTCCGACACTGATTCAAGAGCAGAACAGTTACGCTGGCCTGACCAACAAACTGCTGGCCAAGCGCGCCAACCGCATCTGCGTGGCATACGAAGGAATGGACCGCTTTTTCCCTGCCGAAAAGATTGTGCTCACAGGCAACCCCGTGCGACAGGATCTGCAGGAAATAAAGCCGAACCTACCCGAAGCCTTCAAGTTCTTCAACTTGAGCCAGGGCTCAAACGTCAAGACTCTGCTTGTGATTGGCGGCAGTCTGGGCGCACGCACCATCAACGAGTGCATTGGCAACAATCTCGATTTGCTCATCCGCAAGAAGATACAAGTCATCTGGCAGACAGGAAAATACTACTACGAGCGCGCACTTGAAGAAGCCGCGCAGTACAACAGCAAGAACATCCACGTCTACCCGTTCATCAACCGCATGGACTACGCCTACTCGGTGGCCGACGCCATCATTTCGCGCGCTGGCGCTGGAACCATCTCGGAACTCTGCCTGGTGGGCAAACCAGTCATTCTGGTGCCGAGCCCCAACGTGGCCGAAGACCATCAGACCAAAAACGCGCAGGCCCTGGTGAAGAACAACGCCGCGCTGATGGTGACCGACAAGGAAGCACCCGACTCGCTTGTGTCGCAAATCATACATCTGCTTGAGCAAGACGAGCAGCAGGTGCGTCTGCGCATCAATATCAAAAAGATGGCTCTGCCGAACGCCGACGAAGACATCTGCAACGAAGTAATGAGAATTGCATTATGAAGAGACTGACAGACTATAATAAAGTGTTTTTTGTTGGCATCGGCGGAATCGGAATGAGCGCTCTGGCTCAATGGTTTCTGCGCACTGGCTACACCGTGGGCGGCTACGACCGCTCGTCGTCCGACATCACCGTAAGGCTTGAAGCCGACGGCGCGCTCACAACCTTCGACGACAGTATCGACACCATTGACAACACATTCAAAACCGACGCCGAACGGACACTGGTGGTTTACACGCCTGCCATTCCCGCCGACAGCGAGATACTCAACTTCTTCAAAACCAGCGGTTACGATGTTGTGAAACGCTCGGTTGCGCTGGGAATCATTGCTCAAGATAGTTACGCGGCCTGCATTGCTGGAACGCACGGCAAGACATCAATATCGACCATGACAACCTGCATTCTGGACCAGACACAGGTTGGCGTGAACGCTTTCCTGGGCGGCATCAGCAAGAATTTCAACACCAACGTGGTCATCAAGTCGGAATCGCCGTGGGTGGTGATTGAAGCCGATGAGTTCGACCGCTCGTTCCTGACGCTCTACCCCACCATCGCGCTCATCAGCGCCATGGACGCCGACCATCTTGACATCTACGGCAACAAGGCCGAAGTTGAGAAGGCTTTCGCGAAATTTGTGGGCCAGGTGAAAACCGACGGTGTGGTGATTATCAAAAAAGGCGTGAAACTCGACCACAAGGCCAACGCGGGCGTTCGCTACTACTCGTATGCGCTCGACTCGGAAGCCGATTTCTACGCGCGCAACATCCACATTGAGAACGGCGAGTATATGTTCGACATTGTGACGCCCAACGGTGTGATTGACAACGTGAAACTCGGAATGCCCGCGCTCTACAACGTTGAGAACGCTGTGGCCGCAACGGCTGTGGCGATGTTTGCTGGCGCGTCGGAAAACGAGATTCGTTTCGGTCTGGGCGGATATGCTGGTGTGCGCCGCCGCTTCGACGTGCGCTTCAAAAACGCCGACCTGGTCTTCATCGACGACTATGCGCATCACCCCGAAGAAATCAAGGCCTGCCTGCGCTCGGTGCGCGATTTCTACCCTGGCAAGCCCGTGACGGTGATGTTCCAGCCGCACTTGTACTCGCGCACGCGCGATTTTGCCGACGAGTTTGCAGCGGCACTTGACATGGCCGACCGCGTCATCATAACCGACATCTACCCCGCCCGCGAACTGCCGATTGAAGGCGTGTCGAGCGAGATGATTCTGGAACGTATGAAACTGAAAGACAAAATGTTCTGCCCGTTCGGCAAACTGAAGGACGAAGCAGTGAAAATCAAGTCGGGTGTGCTGCTCACCATGGGCGCTGGCAACATCGACACGCTGATTGAACCGATTCATCAGGCGATGATTAAATAGGTAAGAAATGATAGAGTAATGTGTAAAGTGTAATGAGTAATGTGGTTGAGAGAGTTGAGAAGGTTGAGACTAAACAGCGAAGCGCTAAACTTCTAAACTCTAAACTTCTAAACATTTAAAAATGAAAGAGAAACTGAAAACGGCTATTGTTTGGACACTGCTTGGGGGCTACCTGGTGGCGGTGCTCTGGATTGTGGGCGGCGAGACCGAGAAAGTCCGCGTCAACGCTGTTTCAGTGCGCATCAGCGACAACTCGCACAACAAATTCATAACCGAATCAGACGTTACGCAAGCGCTTGACAAAGAAAATATTAAACTGATTGGGCAACTGATGGATTCCGTCAACATCCACTATCTGGAAGACATTCTGACGCACAACAACAAGTCAATCAGCCGCGCCGAAGTGTTCCGCACGGTGTACGGCGAGATTGGCGTGAACGTTGAGCAGCGGCGCCCCGTCATGCGCATCATCAACCCCAACGGCGACAGTTACTATGTTGACGACAACGGCCAGGTGATGCCGTTGAGCAAGAAATACACGGCGCACGTGATTGTGGTGAGCGGCAATCTGAACGAG
Organism: Salinivirgaceae bacterium; assembly: GCA_016284875.1. Lineage (GTDB taxonomy): Bacteria > Bacteroidota > Bacteroidia > Bacteroidales > SZUA-534 > RUG13583. The sequence continues at coordinate 4,058 of JAEEPS010000121.1, forward strand.
CCTTACATGGACCATGTGGGCGAGAACCTGCGCATCCATCAGCCGAAGGACGACAAATCGACTGGCGAACTGCTGCCCGACCTGTTCCGTCTGGTGCAGTTCATCAACAGCAGCAAGTTCTGGAAGGCGCAGATTGAGCAGATTTACATCAATCAGAAAAAAGAGATTGAACTGGTGCCGCGCGTGGGCAACCACACCATCATTCTGGGCACGGTCGACGACCTGCGCGAGAAGTTCGAAAACCTTGAAGCCTTCTACGAGCAAGGACTTTCAAAATACGGATGGAACAAATACAAAACGATAAATCTTAAATTTAAAAATCAAATAGTTTGTACTAAAAGGACATAGGGTATGGAACAGCAAAACGCAAACATCATTGCAGCGATTGATGTCGGCACGACAAAAATCGTGGTGCTCGTTGGTCGGAAAGACGAAAACGGCACAATTGAAGTGATTGGCTACGGCCGCACCGAATCGAAAGGCATGCGCCGAGGGGCAGTGCTCAACATTGAGGAGACGAGCCGATCGATAAAAGTTGCCGTAGCACAGGCCGAAGAGACATCGGGCATCAAGATTACGGAAGCCTACGTGGGCATTGCGGGGCAGCACATCCGCAGCCAGCGCTGCACGCAGACCAAAAACCGCAACCTGCAGACCGAAGCCATCTCGCAGGCTGATATTGATTTCTTAATGAATCAGATGCGGGAAGTGCCGAAAGAGATGGGCGAGGAAATTCTGCACATTCTGCCGCAGAGTTACACTGTCGATGGCGAGCACGACATCCAGTCGCCAGTGGGCATGTGCGGCAAGCAACTCTCTTGCGATTTCCATATCGTATTCGGACAGACAGCGGCAGCCAACAATCTGCGGACTTGTGTCGAGAAGAACGGCATCAAGGTTAAAGCCTTAATTCTGGAGCCTTTGGCCTCATCATCAGCCGTCCTCACCAACGACGACAAAGAATTGGGTGTGGCGCTTGTGGATATTGGCGGCGGCACCACCGACCTGGCAATCTTCCGCGACGGCCGCATCTTCCACACCGAAGTGATTCCGTACGGCGGCAACACTGTCACAAACGACATCCGCCAAGGGTGCAACATTCTTGAGCGTCTGGCTGAAGGCCTGAAAGTACAATACGGCTCGGCCGTGGCCACTGCCGACCTTGCCAACAAATCTGTTACCATACCAGGCACGGGCGGACTGAAGCCAAAAGACATCACGCTCATCAATCTGGCCAAAATCATCAACGCCCGCATGGTCGAGATTATCAGAACGGTGAAACTGCATTTCGATGTTTCGGGTGCCGAGGTTGACGCTTCGGGCGCCACGAAAAAACTGGGCGCAGGCATTGTCATCACTGGCGGTGGCTCAATGCTGCGTGGGTTGAGACAACTGTTTGAAAATTGCATGGGTTACGAAACTCGCATCGGCGTGCCAAACAGACTGATAAAGAGCAATTTCGAAAGCGTCACCAACATGCCGAGCAACTCAACTTCAATTGGTTTGCTGATTATGGGCTTTGAGGACAACATGAACGACGGAGTGCGCGAAAAGCCTCAAATTGAGGTTGTTGACAACAAAGTCGAAGAATCGGCCGACACAAAAGAAGAGACCACGGCAGAAGTGGAAAACGAAAAGCCGAAGAAAGGCAAGATGAGAGAAAAAGTGTCGATTCTTGGAAAAGCGGCTTTTGAATGGTTTACAACAGTTGACGATAAAGAATTATAAACCCTAAAAAATTACAGATATGGAAGAACTTATGAATTTCGGATTCGAGAAAGGCAAATCGAATATTATCAAAGTGATAGGCGTGGGTGGAAGTGGCGGAAATGCTGTCAACCACATGTTCAACAAAGGTATCAATGGCGTTGACTTTGTGGTGTGCAACACCGACCAGCAAGCGCTGCACAACAGCCCCATCGACAATAAGATACAGTTGGGCGCAACGCTCACCCAAGGTTTGGGCGCAGGCAACGAACCGACTCAAGGCCGCGAAGCCGCACGCGAGAGTTACGACGACATTGCCGCAATGCTGTCGCAGAATGCCAAAATGGTGTTTGTGACTGCTGGCATGGGCGGCGGCACTGGCACTGGCGCGGCACCCGTCATCGCGCAACAGGCGAAAGACATGGGCATCCTGACTGTGGGCATCGTCACACTGCCGTTCCGTTTCGAAGGCAAAAAACGCAAACTCAACGCCATCGACGGCTTGAAAGAGATGCGCAAAAGCGTTGACGCTCTGCTGGTTATCGATAACGAGAAAATACGCGAGATTTATGGCGACTGCCCGTCGAGCCAGGCATTCGGCTATGCCGACGACATCTTGACTTTGGCCGCCAAAGGCATTGCCGAAATCATCACCGTTCACGGCATTGTGAACGTCGATTTTGCTGATGTCAAGACCGTTATGACCGACAGCGGCATTGCCCTGATGGGCTCGGCCAGCGCCACTGGCGACAACCGCGCCATCGAAGCCATTGAGAAGGCCATGCACTCGCCGCTCTTGAGAAACAACGACATCCGCGGCGCAAAGAACATCCTGCTCAACATCATCTCGAGCAGCGAGCACGAATCGACAATGGACGAAGTGTGCAGCATCAACGACTACGTGCAGGAAGCCGCAGGCAACAACGCCGACATCATCTGGGGCAACACCATCGACAACTCGCTGGGCGACGCTTTGAGCGTGACGGTCATCGCCACTGGATTTGACGACGACAGCCTGAACGATTTCATTCCTGAACAGCCTAAAAAGAAGGAAGTTGAGATACTACATGACACCATGGAAACGGCAGAAACCGCGCCGAAAGCAGCGCCGCAGCCAGTTAATGGTACTTTCAGTTTTGAAACCGATTTCCCGACCAACAATCCAGAAACAATTGAGCATCTGACACTTGAGAAAATCTCGCCAATGGATTTTGAAATCCGCCAGGCGAAACTCGACTTCGGCGAGAGCACGCAACCGCTGCCATACAGCACCGAGCAGGAAGTTCTCGACATGGAAAACGAGCCTGCCTATATGCGCCGCCAGCGAATGAGCCAGCCGCAAGAGCAGCAACCCGCAGCCGAAAGCGCGCCGCAAAACCAGGTGTCGCACATGACGCTCTCGAGCGACGGCAAACTGCGCGAGAATAACTCGTTCTTGTTTGATAATGTTGATTAACGTAAACGTAAACGAAAACAGAGACGCGCCGTGGCGCGTCTCTACTTAAAACTTATAACTGAATATGATAGAATTTACAGCCGCACAAATTGCCGAAGCCCTGAAGGGCGAAGTGGTGGGCAACGCCGATGTGAAATTGCGCGATGTGGCAAAGATTGAAGAGGGCCGCGAGGGCGCACTGTCGTTCCTGGCCAACCCGAAATACATCCATTACATCTACACCACCAAATCGTCGGCGGTGCTGGTGAATCGCGATTTCAAACCCGAGAATCCTGTTTCAACCACGCTCATCTATGTCGACAACGCCTACGAGTCGTTCGCGTCGCTGCTCGACATGGTGGCTGAAGCCGTCATTCCGCGCAAAAGCGGCATTGAGCAGCCGTCGTTCATCGACCCGACAGCACAATGCGGCGAAGGACTTTATCTGGGCGCTTTCGCCTACATCGGGCCAAACGCCCGGATCGGCAAGAACGTGAAGATTTATCCGCAATGCTATATTGGTGATAATGTGCATATTGGCGACAACTGCATCATCTTCCCTGGCGTGAAAATCTACTACAACTGCGTGATTGGCAACAATGTAACGCTGCACGCTGGCGTCTCAATCGGTGCCGACGGTTTCGGGTTCGCCCCCAACACCGACAACAACTACAAGAAGATTCCGCAGATTGGCAACGTGATAATCGAAGATTATGTTGAGATTGGCGCCAACGCCTGTGTCGACCGCGCCACAATGGGCTCAACCATCGTCCACAAAGGCGTGAAACTCGACAATCTGGTTCAGGTTGGCCACAACGTTCAGATTGGTGAGAACACCGTGATGTCGGCACAGTGCGGCATTGCAGGCTCAACAAAGATTGGC
>JAEEPS010000029.1 GCA_016284875.1 Salinivirgaceae bacterium
GGTGGCTTACAACCGTGAGAAATCCCTGAAGGTGAATTTCGGCACCACCGAAGGATTGGTTGGCCGGTGCGCATTCGAGAAACTGCCTGTATATCTGAAAGAGATACCTGCAGAATACATCAAACTCACATCTGGTTTGGGCGGTGCCGAGCCGAACTACCTGCTGCTGGTTCCATTGGTTATCAACGAGAAGGTGCTTGGTGTGGTTGAGTTGGCTTCGTTCAACGAAATACCTCAGTATCAGATTGATTTTCTGCAAACCTTGGGCGAGAATATCGCATCAACAATATCGAATGTGCGGATTACCGAACAGACCAACAAGCTACTGTCGGAGTCGAAGATGAGAGGCGAGGAGCTGTCGTCGCAAGAGGAGGAGCTGCGCCAGAATATGGAGGAGCTTCAGGCAACACAGGAGGAGTCGGTTCGTCGCGAAAGCGAAATGCGCCTGGCTATGGACGCCATCAACAACACGCTTGGCACTATCGACATCGATGTGAACGGCACAGTGATGGCGGTCAACGATATGATGCTGCGTCTGTCGCGAGTCGATATAAACGAGTTTGTCGGAAAGCAGTTTGTTGACCTTTACGTCCACTCGGAAGAAGACCGTGAGCGTTTTGAGGAGGCGTGGTCGAAAGTTTTGATGGGTGATAGCTGCAATTATGAGGTTATCAGCAACTTCCAAGGAATAGAGGTTGCATTCACTCATTCGCTCACTCCGTACATTAATCAAATGGGCGATGTGGAGCGTGTGTTCGACCTTGTGGTTAACACTACGGGCCAAAAAGAACTTAACGCGAAGATTGCCGCGTTGGCCGCTTCATATAATAAGAGTAAGGCATAAAGGATTAAAGCTACAAAAATAAAAGCGCGGAAAATCGCTTGCCGACTTTCCGCGCTTTTTCTGTTTTAATGGTTTCAATCTTACTTCACAGGCACATTCTTCAGCGTCTCGACCACCCAGCGGAAGAAACGCTCAACCGACGCAATGTTGACTGCCTCGTCGGGCGAGTGCGGGTGAACCAGGTGCGGACCGCAGGCCACCATATCCCAGTTGGGGTATTTCGAGCCCAGAATGCCGCATTCCAAACCCGCGTGAACGGCCTTGATTTCGGCTTCTTTTCCGAACACCGAAACCGAAGTGCGGCGCATCACGTCGAGAATGGCCGACTTCATATTCGGCTTCCAGCCAGGATAGCCGCCGTCGAATTCGGCCTCGGCTTCGGCCATATTGAACACGCAGCGCATCTGCTCGGCCAAATCGGCTTTTGCCGACTCAACCGACGAGCGCAACAGACTCTTAACCACAATCTTATCGCCTTCGAGTTTCACAATGGCAAGGTTCGACGACGTCTCGACCAAGCCCGCAACATCAGCACTCATTCGGGCCACGCCGTTGGGGCAAGCATAAACGGCCTTTGTCAGGCGGCTTCCAACGCCGTCCGATATGGCCTTTTCGGGCATTGCTGCGGGCTCAATGCTGACACGCAAATCGGGGTCGACGGTGTTGAGTTCCGATTTGACAATCTGCTCATATTCAGCCACATCGGCGGCAATCTTGTCGGCATAGAAATCGGGCACCAGAACGGTGGCGAATGCCTCGCGCGGAATGGCGTTGCGCAAACTACCGCCCTGAATATCGGCCAGACGGACGCCAAACTTCGCCATAGCACCGTTCAAATATCTGAAAATGATTTTGTTGGCATTGCCGCGACCAAGGTTAATATCGATTCCCGAGTGTCCGCCGCGCAGGCCCGTGACGCTCAATTTGAACGCCTTGTGGTGCTCGGGCACGGGTTTCAGTTTGGCGTCGAAAGTGAAGGTTCCGTTGACGCCGCCAGCGCAGCCCACGCAGAGTTCGCCTTCGTCCTCATAGTCGCAGTTGATAAGCATATCGCCCTGCAAAACACCTGATTTAATGCCATTTGCGCCAGTCATTCCCGTTTCCTCGTCGCAGGTGAAAAGCGCCTCAAGCGGGCCGTGCGCAACATCTTTAGACGCAAGAATGGCCATTGCCGTGGCCACGCCCATACCGTTGTCGGCGCCCAGGGTTGTGCCAGTGGCCTTCACCCATTCACCATCGATACGCGGCTTTATGGGGTCGTTGAGCCAGTCGTGCTTGACATCGCTGTTGGCTTGCGGCACCATATCCATATGGCCCTGCAGAATTACGCCGCGGCGGTTTTCCATTCCGGGCGTTGCGGGCTTGCGGATTATCACGTTGCCAATCTCATCGGCAAAAGCCTCAAGACCAATGCCTTGAGCAAAATCGAGAAGAAACTTGCGCACCTTTTCCTCGTGCTTCGACGGACGCGGCACTTGCGTCAGTTGGTAGAAATAGTCCCAAACCGCCTTGGGTTCGAGATTCGATAGTGGATTACTCATATTAATTGATTTATTGATTAACTGATTTTGATTATTCATAAATTCGATTATTTGCGCCGTACGGGACGAACGGGTAGACCATAGCAGCGGTTGCCGCTGAACGACGGGTTCACGCGGTTGCCGTTGAAACCGCAGTACCGCGCGTTACTCGGGCCGTCCTCATTGAGCGAAGCCGACCAGTAGTCGCCGTTCGAACCAGAGCCACCGAGGTCCGAAGTGCAACGAGAACCGGCAGCCGGAAGAAAAATGTGTGCATCTTTCAAAGAATAAGACCTAGACGGTTTGCCATCACTAAACACTTTTGCTCCTTTGTCGGCTGCAGATTTTGCTTTGTAAACTAAATAACCGCTTACGTTGTGATTTTTGTAGTTTTCAGTCCAAACCCAATAGCATTGGCGTCCCAATTCGTACCAATCGGCAATGGTTGGCATTGAGTAATCAGAGCCTAATACGGCAGTGGCTACATCATCGGCTGCTTCAAGAGTGGTAAGAGTGTCGGTGAAACCGCCACTGCCATATTCAGCATCGTTGCAGTATTTTGAAAGAATTGTATCCATACCGTTACAATACTTATATGTCTCCCAACGGAAAAAATCTTTTGTTTGGGTTTCGCCCCACGCATAGTAGTCACCATAGTCCCACGGATTTGCAGCACCTACATTGCTGGTTGCCCATTTAACTCCGCTTGGCAATCCTAAATCAACAACATCACCATTGTCGTTGTTGTCGGCATAAGACGCAAACACTGCGGCAAGCAATGCAAACAATGCGAAAGATTTCAATAATCTGTTTCTCATAATAGTAACGTTTTAAGAATTCATTAATCCGATTATTTGCGCCGAACAGGGCGAACAGAAAACCCATAGCAGCGGCCGTCGATGCGCGACGGACTCACGCTGCCGCTGTTGAAGCCGCAGGTAGGCGCGCAGTCCGGGTAGTTCTCGTGGAGCGAAGCCGACCAGTAGTCGCCGCTCGACCCAGCGTCGTTGAGGTCCGTATAGTCGCGGCAACCGGCAGCCGGAAGAAAAATGTGTGCATCTTTCAAAGAATAAGTCGCCGACGGTGTGCTGCCGCTATACACTTTTACTCCTTTGTCGCCTTCGGTTTTGGCTTTATAAACTATATAACCATTTACGTTCTGATTATTGTAGTTAACAGTCCAAACCCAATAGCATTGGCTTCCCAATTCTTCCCAGTCGGCTTTGGTTGGCATCGAATAATCAGAGCCAATGACGGCTGTGGCAACGTCATCTGCCAATTCAAGTGTTTTGAGAGCATCGGTGAAACCGCCGCTTCCATATTCTGCATCGTAACAGTATTTTGTAAGAGTTTTTTCCGTGCCTTTACAATACTTATATGTCTCCCAACTATAATCGTCTTTTGTTTCGGTTTCGCCCCATGCATAGTAATTGCCGTAGTCCCACGGATTTGCAGCACCCACATTGCAGGTTGCCCAAAGAGTACCTCTTTCAAGGCCTAAATCCACAGTAGGTGCAAAAAACATTACCGCAAATAATGCTGTCAGACTAATATCCTCGTTGCCAATGGTAATGGTTCGTGGATTATCGGTGTTGCCATCGCTCCAACCCATAAAACCGCAACCATCGGCAGGCTTTGCAGTAACGGTCACTGTGCTGCCAGGTGCATAACGGCCATTAACATCGGTTTCAATTGTACCGTTGTCGCTTGCGGATATGGTAACAAGCGGGCTCTGTGCAAATTGAGCCGTTAAGGTTATTTCTACATCAGTTATGGTTATGGTTCGCGGATTGTTGGTGTCGCCGTCGCTCCATTTGACAAAGTAATAATCATCGGCAGGAATCGCTGTAAATACAACAGTTTCACCTTCTTTGTATTCGCCGTTCTGTCCTTCAACGGTTCCGCCTTCGGTGGCAGTAACTTGAACCATATATGTCGGTTCATCTTTCTTACACCCCGCAAACACTGTTGTAAGCAATGCAAACAATGCGAAAGATTTCAATAATCCGTTTCTCATAGTAACGTTTTTAAGAATTCACGAAATATGTTTCTAGCAAATATACAATTTGCCATTCATCTCTCCGAACCTTTTTTCATCTAATTTCCACCTGCGCCTAACACTGTTGTTTTTGAATTACTATAAGAAAACTGCTATATTTACGCATCACTAAAAACTCACAATTATGAAAAAACAACTTCTGCTGATTGCAACTGCCTTGTTTGCAGTTGGTTGCACACAAAAATCTGATTACGAATGCCGATTCACTCTGAATGGCGAAACGCATTTGACACTCAACTTCACAAACGTGAATACACCCAAAACGTTCAATTTTTTCTACAATCAATCGTTCCCATTGGACCAACACAGATATACATTTCGCGTCGAGAGTGATACGACATTTGAATACACCTTGCCTCTGAACCATCCGGCTGAAGCGATATGCTATTGCGACAATATTGAATTCAATATGTTTTTGGTTCAAAACGAACCACTTACGGCGAATGTGAATTTTGCAAACAGCGAAGTTACTTTCGAAGGGTTCACAAAACAGATTTGCGACCATCTGACAAATAATCCGACATGGTTGTCGGAAGATTTTGAAAATGACGAATCGTGTTTTGCAAAAATTGATTCAAGATACGCTGACAAACAAAAAAGCCTTGATTCGGCTTACTCCGCCGGTTTGTTACCCAAATGGTTCCGCGACTATCAAACCGAAAATCTATCATTCAATAAAGTTGTTTTAAAACAGAGTTATGCTCAATTTGGTTTAAATAATATTGACATTTTAAGAAAAAATGAGCCAATTCGCGAAAGCAAATATTATTGGACAGACAGTTACATAAACTTCCTATGTATGTTCAGTGCTCCACGATTTGACACGCTTTTGGGGCATGGCGTCAGCAATGAAGTATTTTATGAATATGTTCAAGACAACATCAACACCGTTAAAAGCAATCTGTCTGAAGAAATCACATCATACTTTACGGCTTCGCGGCTGTCGAACTATTTGATTTTTTTACAAAAAGCACATAACCAATCGGAATACAATGAGAAAAACAAATATCTAAACAGGTTGATTGAAGCCAATTCGAGCCTGATAAAAGACACAGCTCTGCTCAACTATGTCACTACAGAACAAGCAAACACCTACAACGAATTACTTGCTAAAAAAATGCTGAAAAAAGGCGACAAAGCCCCTAATTTCTACCTTAAAAATCTTGACAATGAATCAGTTTCGCTTTCAAATTTTGCTGACAAATTGGTGCTACTCAATTTTTGGAATACTCATTGTGAAGGATGCATAGCCAGAACTCCACAAAAAAACGCACTCGTTGAGAAATACGGGAAACAAGGGTTCGAACTTGTCAATATCTGCCTTGAAGATGCTCCAGAAGCCTGCCAACAGATTGTAAAAGACAACAATGCGTTAGGCAGTCATTTAATTTGCAAGGGAAAATGGGCTCAAAACTTGCTTGACAGTTATTGGATAACCGGTGTTGCGCATTATACTTTGATTGACCGTAATGGACTTATTATAAAAAATCGCATCGAATCGGACTCAATTGAATATTACATCAAGAAATACATCTCGGTGAAATAGTCACGAAATAGTCACGAAACAGCCATAAAACTTGTTGGCGGGGGCTATTCCCCCTCAACCTTGCACTCGCGGAAGTTCATTTCGGCTTGCGCTTTCTCGCGCGGCATTGTGAAATAGGTGCAGGTGGCCTCGGTGCAGACAGTGCCCTCGCTGTCAATAATTTGCGCATCGATAATGACAATATTGCGGCGCTGCTCGCGAATGTGGCCGCTAATGGTGATTTTGCCCTTGCTGATTAGCACGGGGCGGCGGTAGCGCGTTTCCATCTTCGACGTCACGCCCGCTGTTTGCAGTTTGCGCGTCACCACCCAACCGCAGAGTTCGTCGAGCAGGGTGGCCTGAATGCCGCCGTGCAGCGTGTCGAGCCAACTCTGATAGTTGGTGTTCGGCTGCCACTCGGACACAATGTTGTCGCCGTCCTCGAAGAAGCAAAGGTGAAGGCCGAACGGGTTGTCGGGCGAGCATCCGAAGCAGTTGTACTTGGCCATTGTCGCCCACGGGTTTATAATGCGTTTTAAATCCATTTTGTTTATTTACAATCGTTTATGTATTATTTCTCTATGGCGTAATGAGAGAAAACGCCGCCACATCTTCACAAAAAGAGTACCAATTTTGAGAAAGAAAAAGGCGACAGCCTGATAAACAACTGATATTAACCACGGAAAACACAGAACTTGAATTTTCAATTCCGTGTTTTCAGTAGGCAATTGAACTTGCTCGATTGCCGTTTTTTATTGTTTCCGTGTTTTTCGTGTGTTCCGTGGTGAAAAATGAAGTTCAGTGAGAATCATAGCCAAGAAAAAATGTGGAATCTTCGAAAAAAATTGGTTTTTAGAATAAATTCTATTGTAAATTAGCAACCGACAATGGGACAACTGCGAAAATACGCTACAATGCTGACACTCATACTGTTGAGTGGCTACATTGTTTGTCTGTTTGCCGACGATTTCGACAACACGGCATTTGCGCAAACCGAAATGCAGATTGGCGCAGAATTCGACAACGACGATTTTGACGACGACGGGACCGACGATTTCTGCATCAGCCGCCCCACAACTTCGCAACGCGTATCAAACACTCTGAACTGCAACGCTTTATGCGGTAAAGAGCAGACCGCGGCAAAGCGCTCATCGGCGCAAATGTCGGGACTGACGCACAGCCTGGCGCCCAACAAAGGCAACAACTCGGCTTCAATTTATTCTGAATTTAAAGGTGGTGTGGACTGCGGTTCGCACCATCTTTTTTTATATCAATTCATTAACTTAAAATTTTCACACAATGAGAAAGTTTTTTTCAATTGCGTTTTTAGTGCTGGCTTTCGCACTAAACGCGTGTTCGGGTGAGCGCAAAGGCAGTTTCGAGCAATTGCCGAAAAGCGCGCAAGAGATTATTGTTCAGCATTTTGACAAGACCGCAATCGCATCTGTCAAAATCGATAACGACGACAGAACAACTGAGTACGAAGTGCGTTTTGCCAACGGCGCCGAAGTGGATTTCGACCAAGACGGCAATCTGAAAAAGATTGAATGCAAACCGAATCAGGTGCCTGAAGCGCTGATTGCGAGCGAGATTGTGGCTTACGTGAAAGAAAACTACCCATCGAGCCTGATTGTGGAATGGGAAAAAGAGAAACGTGGCTCGAAAATTGAGTTGAACAACGGCATTGAACTCATTTTCAACAACTTAAATCAGTTTGTAGGTATCGATAAATAACCAACAAGGCCGCACCGAAATGTGCGGCCTTCTTTTTTTTTGCAATATGAACATTGTCAGCATTTTAACAGCCATTCTCACACTCTTGGCGGGCATCGGTGTTTTTCTGATTGCCTGCAATGTTATGAGCACCCATCTTGAGAATGCGAGCAGTCATAGTTTGAAACGCCTTTTTGCCAAAACGGGCAAGAGCAAATGGCTGGGCGTCGGCATTGGAACGGTTGGCACGGCGGCCATTCAAAGTTCTGGCGCAGTGACGGTTATGGTCATCGGCTTTGTCAATGTGGGCATAATGTCGCTGGCGCAGGCGGCCACGATAATCTACGGCGCCAACATCGGCACGACCGTTACGGCGCAGATTGTGGCGCTGGGTATGTTTGGCGGCAACAGCCTGTCGACTACCGTCATTTTTTCGGCGTTCACGGGCATTGGCGTTTTTATGGCAATGTTCGGCAAACGCGAGCGGCTGAAGTTGTGCGGCAACATTCTGGCTGGCTTCGGCTTGCTGTTTGTGGGCCTGCACACAATGTCGAACGCTATGGACGACTTTGCCTCGCTCGACTCGGTTAAAATGTTTCTGGCGAGCATCGGCAACCCGCTGATTCTGGTGCTGATAGGCACGCTGCTCACGGCCATAATCCAATCGTCGTCGGTGCTGACATCGATAGTTATCACAATGGTTTTCAGCGGTCTTATCAACCTCAACCAAGGCATCTACCTGACAATGGGCTCGAACATCGGCTCGTGCGTGGTGGCCATAATTGCGGCCATCGGCAGCGGCACCAACGCCCGCCGCACCGCCCTGCTGCACCTTGTGTTCAATGTTATGGGTGTGGTGCTGTTCCTACTTATTGCACTGACACTCAATTTGTTCTCGAAGGCGGCTGTTGATTTCGGACGCATTTTTGAGACATTCTTTCCGCACGCGCCACAACTGCAACTGGCAATGTTCCACACCATTTTCAACGTCTGCACAATGCTGGTCGCACTGCCGCTGACCGAGCGCCTTGTGAGCCTTGTCTGCCGCATAATTCCCGCCGCGCCGAGTGCCGAAAACGCCGACAAGCCGCATCTCTACTTCCTCGACGAGACAATGCTGCGCACGCCGATTATGGCTGTCAGGCAGTTGAAGGCCGAAATTGAGAATATGGCCGATATGGCTGTCAGAAATTTCCAACTGTCAATCGAGATTGTTACTCGTTTGGATTTCAAGCATTTGGAACGGTTTAAAAAGACCGAGAGCGAACTCAACTTTCTGAACAGCGAAATAACCCGCTATGTGGTTGCGCTGTCGGGCAAGCCAATGAGCGATTTCGACAATAAGTTCCTGAATTCGAGCATCAAAAGTGCGAGCGACCTTGAGCGCATCGGTGATTACGCGGTGAACATTGTGGAATACGCCACCAATCTGAAACAGCAGGAAGCGTCGTTTTCGGCGGCGGCCATAAGTGAAATTGGCGAAATGAACGGGCTGATTGCCGATTTGTATAAAGAGATTAAAACGGCTTTTCACGACCACGATTTTGCGGCTCTTGAAAGGGCAAATCTGATTGAAGACAAGATAGATAGCATCACCTTACGAATGGAAAGCAACCATATTGAGCGGCTTGTGGCGGGCGAGTGTACGCCGCAGGTTGGCGCCGAGTACATCTCGCTTGCGCAAAACTCCGAGCGTGTTGCCGACCACTTGATAAATGTTGGCAAGAGTATTAGGAAGTTTGCTTTGCTGGATTAAATGTAAACTACAACTTCTCCAGCACAAATCGTAACATCTTGTTATACAGGTGCCAACGCGTGTTGCCGCCATAAATGCTGTGGTTGCGGTTGGTGTAGACGAAATAGTCGAACTGCTTGTCGGCCTGAACCAACGCCTCGCACATTTCGGCCGAGTTTTGCCAATGCACATTGTCGTCGGCACTGCCGTGAATGAGCAGCAGATTGCCCTGTAAATCAGCGGCGTGCGTGATTGGCGAGTTAAGGTCGTAGCCGTCGGTGTTCACTTGCGGCGTGCGCATAAAACGCTCGGTGTAGATATTGTCGTAGTAGCGCCAGTTGGTGACGGGCGCAACCGCAATGCCCGCCTTGAAGGTGCCATTGCCCTGCGTCAGGCAGTTGAGCACCATAAAACCGCCGAAACTCCAGCCCCAAATGCCAATGCGGTCGGTAGCAACGTATGGCAGCGATTTCAGATAACGGGCGGCGGCAAGTTGGTCGGCGAGTTCGTATTTGCCTAACTGCAAATAAGTTATCTTTCGGAAAGCCTCGCCACGCGCACCTGTTCCGCGGCCGTCGCAGCAGAAAACAATATAGCCGTTGGCTGCCAGCACCTGCTCCCAGCCAGCATCGAATTGATTGAGAACCTGCTGTGAGTTTGGACCGCTGTACTGCACCATCAGCACGGGATATTTTTTCGACGGATTGAAATCGTGCGGCTTTATCATCCACGCATTCAGGCCGATACCTTCGTCGGTAGTGAATTGCAAAAACTCCTTCGGGCAGAATTGACGGATTTTCAACGTGTCGGCAAGGGCGGCGTTGTCCTCGAGCACGCGCAACTGCTTGCCACTGCGTTCGTGCAAGGTGTAAACGGTTGGCGTTGAAGCATTTGAAAACTCGCTAATGTAATATTTGAAGCCCTTGCTGAAAACAAAATCGTTGGTTCCCAACTGCTTGCTTAACAATGTTTTAGCCGTACCATTGGCTTTCACCGAATAAACGTCGCGGTTTGGCGCTCCGCGCTCTGCGCTTTGGTAGAAAATGGTGTTGGTGCGCTCGTCAAATCCGTAGAAATCAGTAACATCCCACTCGCCTTTGGTAACCTGATTGAGCAGCGTGCCGTCGGCTTTGTGCAGATAAATGTGACTCCAGCCATCGCGCTCGCTCATTATCAAGAATTTAGAGCCGTCGGCATTGAATGTCAGATAGTCGAAAAACGACTCGTCGATATACCACTTATTTTGCTCATCGTAAAACACTTGCGTGGTTCCGTCGGCGGGATTGGCGTAGAGCAGTTCAAGGTGGTTCTGCAAGCGGTTCAGCCTGTAAACCACCAACTTACCCGCAGGACTCCAGGTTATGCGCGGAATGTATTGATCGGTCTCCGCACCAACATCGATTTGCGTGGTGCGACCATCGGAAAATGAATAGTTCCAGACAGTTACAACCGAATTGGCCTCGCCAGCCTTGGGATATTTGTAGGAATAGGTCGACGGGTAGAGCGCGTTTTCAGCCTTGCGCGGCGCTTGGCCAGCAAAAACCGCGAAGCCATAAGTGCGCATCGCCGACTCGTCGAAGCGGCACCACGCCAGATTGCGGCTGTCGGGCGACCAGCAGAAGGCGCGGTTGTACTCAAACTCCTCCTCGTAAACCCAGTCGGGAATGCCGTTGATTATCTTGTTGAACTCGCCGTCGGTTGTTATCTGCATTTCCGAACCGTCAGTCAAGTTTTTGACATACAGATTGTTGTCGCTAACATACGCCACTTTGGTGCCGTCGGGCGAAAGTTCCGCCACCTGCTGACGGCGACTGTCGGACACCGCCGTGAATTTCTGAACTGCAATGTCCCATACGTAGTAATTCGCTGTAAATGAGCGCCTATATATATTCTGCCGATTGGTGTAGAAAATTAGTTTCTGCTCGTTGGCACTGAATTTGAAATTCGACAGCCACTTAATTGCTTCGTTGCCAAACTGCACTACCGAAACAATTTCCGCCACACGTTTGCCAGTCTTGTAACTGTACTTCACAATAGCCGTATCGTCCTCAATAACAGCATAATGTGCGCCATCGTTCATCGGTGTTATCCAGTCGATGCCGTTCTCGTAGAACGTGCCTTTTTTCATAATGTCATCGAGAGTGATGCTGGCTGTGTCAACTTGCGCTATCGCAGTGAGCGACAGAAAGATAGACAATACCAAAAATGAAACGATGCGTAGTTTTTTCATAGTTCGAACATTATAAAAAACAAATGATTGTTTTATTTCTTTCCCCGCGCCTGAAGTATCACATCAAGTTGTCCCAAAGCCGATTGGCTCATTTTCTCGGTCTGTTCAATCATTGCTTTTTGCTCTTTGTCATCGAGTTCGATTTCGGTTTGGTTCAGCATTTCGGTCAGGCTGCAAAGCGATGCGATAGGGCTGCGAAGGTCATGTGCGATGATTGAGAAAGTCTTCTGTAGCAGCGTGTTAGCATGTTTGTTCTTGCGGTAACCGATGAGAATTGCAATGCACAATGCAACCATCAGTGCAATAGCAATGGCTGCGAAAAGAATCAGGCGACGCTGACTATTGATTTTCAGTGTGTTATTCGCATTATTGCTTTTCAGTAATGCGATTTCTTTTTCTTTCATGTTAATTTCGTAGAGCGACTGCAGTTCGGTCAGCCGTTGAAGATTCATGCTGTTGCCTACAGAATCGCGGCAAGCGTTATATATCTTGTATATTTCCAACGCTTTAGCGCTGTTGCCCGTTTGGTCGTAGAGATTGAAAAGGTCGAAACTGACATTCTTTGAAATCTCAAGGTCGTTAATCTCTTGCGCACACCGTAAAGCATTGCTGTAGAATGGTTTGGCTTCATTATATCGTTTTGCGGAATAGTAGAATTGGCCAATGTTCTGCGATGTGATGGCAATGCCGCGTTTGTCGTCCATCTTTTCAAAGATGGCGAGTGCGGTTTTGTATTGAGCCACAGCCTGTTGGCCCTTGCCGATAAGTGTGAGAACATCGCCAATGTTGTTCAGCACAAACCCTGCAGCCTGCTGATTGCCAGACGATTGGTAGATTTCCAGCGATTCGTTGAAGAAGTCGATTGCTTTGTCAGTGTCGCCTAAATCGCGGTAAATCAGCCCGATATTGTTCATCGAAGCGGCGCAACCGTTCTTGTCGCCAATCTCTTGACGGATGCGTAGCGCCTGCATATGGCTGTCGAGCGCAAGTTGCAGATTGCCAGCCATACGGTGAGTGCTACCAATGTGATTCAGTACATAGGCCGTAAGTTCCTTATTTCCAGTGCTTTTGTGAATATTAAGTGCTCTTTCCAAAAAACTGATGGCCTTGTCATAGTCGGTTAAATCTCTGTAAATGAGACCGATATTTGTCAGTGAACTTGCGGCATTTGCTTTGTCGTTCAACTCTTCGCGAATGTCAAGCGCTTGAAAATAGCATTCAAGTGCCTGTACGTATTTTGTTGTATTCCAATATATTGAAGCAATATTCGAAAGCGAGTAGGCAATGTCAGGTTTGCTGCCCAACTCTTCTCTTATGGCCAGCGCCGAATTGTAGTAGTGCATTGCCGAATCGAATCGGCTGTTCATCTTGTAGGCGTTGCCAATGTTGTCGTTCAGGCTTGCGGTTTTCAGGCGGTTGCCCATTGATTCATAAAGAGTTATCGACTGCCGATAGTAGCAAAGCGAACTGTCGTAAAGGCTGCGGCGCCAGTAAATATTGCCTATGTAGTTCATTATCTGCGCAATAGTGAGTTTGTTTTCCCACTTTTCGGCAATCTGCATTGCTTGGGTCTGATAGGTGAGCGCATTGCTGAAATCGCCCATATTTTGGTACGTATTACCTATGTTAATCAGCGAGTTAACAATGTCAAACTCGTTTTTGTAGCCTTTGCGTATTTCGAGCGCCTGACGGTAGTAGTCGAGCGCCTGAGTGTAGTTTCCGTTGCGCCAGAAGTGACTGCCTAAAAAGTTCAGGCTCACGGCTTTAAGTTCGGGAAAATCGCTGTGGCTCTCAATCTCAATGGCCTTCAGAAACGATTTTTGCGACTGCTCGGCCAAACTTTTCTCGCGGTAGATATATCCGAGTTGGTTGGCGGCGGTTATGGCAATGTCGCAAAAGTCTGATTTTGAGTAATCTGCAACCAGTTTCGTGTAGATTTCAGCAGCCTTATCCAATTTGTTTTCAGCCACAAGAATGTCGGCTTGGGCAAGAGTGGCGCGAGCCTGCAATTCCTTGCTGCCAGAGCGTTTGGCGGCTTTCTCTGCTGTTTTCAATTGGTTTTCGGCTTCGGTAACGCTGTCGGCGGCGCAAAGCAGTTTCAGTTTGATTATCAGCGCGTTTACAAACGTTTCGTAATCGGTTGAGCCCTGCGATATGAAAATGGCTTCGGCAATCTGCTCGCGAGCCAGAGTGGGATAGGTGTTGCGGTTTTGCTCGGCGCGCTCAAGCAGAATGCGGCTTTTGCGGCCATCGGGCTGATTGGTTAAATCATCAAATTCCGCACCATTTTGTGCAAAAACCATTGTTCCTGTTAAGCATAAAATTACAGTTGATAAACCTTTGATTTTCATATATTAATAATCTATTTTGTTCTCGTGTCTGAAGTCTGTTGTCCGAAGTCTGTTGTCCCTAAAATTTAATTCCCATCACCGACACATCGTCAATTTGGCGATAGATGCCTTTCCATTCGGTAAATCGCTGATAGAGAAAATCTTTCTGCGCGTCAATCGGGTTCAGGCTTGCTTCGGCCAGCACCTTCTTGAAGTTTTTCATCATCAGTTTACGGCCGTTGTCGCCGCCAAATTGGTCGGCAAAACCATCTGAAAACATATAAATTGTGTCGTTCGGCTCAAGGCTGACTTCGGTGTTGGTGAAGTCGGTCTCGTCGAAAACGTGAATGCCAATTGGCATCTTATCGGCTTCATACTCAATAATTTCGCCATTGCGGACAACTATCAGCGGATTGTTGGCGCCCGAGTATTGCAGCCGCTTGTTTTCAAAGTCGATTACGCAGAGCGCGCAGTCCATTCCGTCGGACTGTGAAGTCTGCTTATCTTCTTGGTGCAGAGAGTTTTTCACCGATTTGCGCATCTGCTCAAGAATGTCGGCGGCGCTGCTGAATCCGTTCGTGACAATCTGCTCGAGCAGCGTGGTGCCCAGCATACTCATAAACGCGCCAGGAACGCCGTGCCCCGTGCAGTCCATTACGGTTGCAACCACCTGATTGCCAATCTTTTTCACCCAATAAAAATCGCCACTCACAATGTCGCGCGGCACAAGCAGAATGAAGTGCTGCGGCAGCAGTTGGCCGCACACGTCGGCGGGCGTGAGCATTGCGTTCTGAATGCGGCTTGCATACTCAATGCTGTCCGTAATCTTCTCTTTTTGTTCGGCGATTTGGTCGCGCTGCATCGTCACATAATCGCGCTGCTGCTCAATTTCTTCGTTCTGTTGGATAATCTGTTTGTTCTGTAAATCAAGCATTTCGTTCGCCTTGCGGATTTTTTTGTTCTGCCGCGTCACCACCACCGCAAAGGCCAGCACAATCAGCAGCCCGATTGCCGCAAAATAGATAATTATGCGTTGGCGGCTGTTGCGTTCCTGCTGCTGTAGAATCTGTATATCCTTGATTTTCAGTTCTCGTTCCTTCTTTTCGGTCTCGTAACTGATTTGCATATCGGCAATGCGCTTTATGCTTTCCAGGCTTAAAATGCTGTCTTTCAGCGCGGTGTAGTGTTTCATATTTGTGTACGCTTTCGCGAGATTGCCACTTGCGGCGTAAGTGTCTGATAGTGCGAGCAGTACGTCTTTTTCAAGTTCGCTGTTTTTGATTTCTCGGGCGATTCGCAAAGCGTCGTTCAGCAGCGGTAAAGCCTTGTTGTACAGTTTTTTACTGATATAAACCGTGCCAAGGTCGAGTTCCGAGTAGGCAATGCCCGTTTCGTGGCCAATCTGTCGGCGCATTTCGAGAGCCTTAACAAACTCATTTGCAGCCATTTCGGTCTCGCCGAATTTCAGATACAGGTTGCCAATATTGTTCACCATTGCCGCTTCATTCATTTGGTCGCCAAGTTCGCGGTAGAGTTCCAGCGCGCTGTTGTATTCCGCAAGAGCCGAATCGCGCTCGTTCAGGCTCTTGTAGGCAAGGGCTAAATTGTTGTGTGACCGTGCGATATAACGTTTGTCTCCAACCGCCACACGCATTTGCAGCACAGTTTTATAAACATCCCGTGCTTCGGCGTAACTGCCTGATTGCCAATAAACACCGCCAATCAAGTTCAGCGCTTCCGATTGCAGAAACTGATTGCCGCTTGCCCGATACTGCTCAAGCGATTTGTTGTAGTATTCGAGCGCTTTGTCGTAGTTGCTCAAATCTTTGTAAATCAAACCGATATTGCTCATGGTGGCGGCACTTTTCTCGTTGTTGCCAAGCCTTTCGCGAATGTCGAGCGCAAGCAGATAGTTGGCCAGCGCGTCTTTGTAGTTCTTGTTCTGCCAGAAGAGCCCGCCAAGGTTGTTGTAGCCTTCGGCCAGACCGTTTTGGTCGCCCGTGGCGGTGAGCAGCGCAATGGATTTTTGCAAATTAACAAGCGCCGAGTCAAACAGATTTTGATTCTTGTAGGCGGTGGCTATATTGTTGTATGTCTGCGCGATAGCGATAGTGTCGTTCAGTTCGGCACGGATTTGCAGTGCCTTGCCGTACTGCGTCAGCGCCGAGTCGAACAGGTTGCGCGACAGATACATACTGCCGATTTTGTTCACCGTCGAAGCGTATTCGGCAAGGTTTCCCGCCGCCTGCCAGCCCGCCGCCACTTTTTGATAATAGTAGTTGGCCGAGAAATAGTCGCCCTGACTTTGGCTCACAAGCGCCAAGTTGTTCAGAATCCGTATTTTATCGTCCTGATTCCCGCTTCGAGTGCAGGCTTCGAGCGCCATTTCGTAGTAGTGCTGCGCCGAGTCGAAACTATTTGACCGCCAATAAGTTGAGCCAATATAATTCAGCGTTTTGGCTTCGCTTTCGGCGTTGCCCGTCTCGCGGCACAGTTTCAATGCTTTTTGGTGATAATCGACGGCTTCGGCAGTGGCATTCGCGTTGCGGGCCAGGTCGCCAAGGCGGTTCAGCAGCGTAATCTGCTCGCCCTTATCGCTTGTGCGCTGCAGTTTCTGCTGCAGTTCGTCAGCACTTTGCGCCGCCGCCGATGTCGAAAGAAACGCGCACAAAACCGCCAAAACCGATTTTGCAACATTGGCCGCCATCTGCGCAGGTAAGTATCCCTTCATCTTATAAATTGTTGTAAACGTTTTAGTTGAGCCGATTCAAGCAAAAAACTACTTCAAATCGTTCATCAGCCTAAAATTATCGTGCAGGCGCAAAACCGCAACCCCCAAACCGATTGGTTATTAACCGCTTGATGTTTATAGTTTAAAGGCAAAAATCACTCCGTCAAACCATCGAATCGACGGTTAATTTGATTTATTCGAAGTGACTTGCATCGTGCCAAAAAAGAAAAATGTCTATATTGCCATTCAAATTCGAAACTGACTATGAGACAACCTCTTTTACTGATTTTAATGACGGTTTTGCCTATTGCCGCCAAATCGCAGATTATAGAGAACTTTCCTACCAACTTTATGCCCGGAATGTATTGCTTTAGTATCTATGAACCAAAAGGTTACAATCCGGTCAGCAGCACTAATATGCCCGTTGTCATGTTCCTGCACGGACGGAGCATGAGTATTGGCGAGGGCGGTCATTCGTATGGACCTATAACTGCGATTCACGATGGCATAGACATTCTTCGAGGCCAGCCGGCTCTGATTGTTGAGCCGGGTGCCATGGCGGGCGAGGGATGGTCGTCGGCTAAATTGCACAAAATCTACGAGTTTTTGGTTGCACATTACGCCTTCGATCACACAAAGTTCTACGTGATTGGCATGAGCATGGGCGGCTGGGGAACGCTGAATTATGCCAACAAATATCCCGACGAGGTGGCGGCCTGCGTTGGTATTGCTGGCGGTTGCGAGACGGGCAGTCCGTGCGGTCTCAACAAGGTGCCAACCTGGATTATTCACGCCATCGACGATGATGTAACCTCAATTTCGAATTCAGACCGCGTTGTGGCGGGAATGAAAAAGTGCGGTTCAACTGATTTGCTGAAATACAGTAGGTTGGAGAAAGGCGGACACAGCCTTATCGAGTTCTTCGAGTTTCACAATCTTTATGAGTGGCTTTTTAAGCACACCACCACGAACCGCAAGTTGAATACGAGCATCGATTTTGTGAAAAAGCATGATTTTTATACCGACCCACGAAGATACGGGCTTGGCGGTTGGTATGCCGATTTTGTTGATATCGACCAAGCAAAACTTACGAAGGTGATGGCCCGCACTCCGAAGGGTGGTAAGTCTCTGGCCGACAATAACAAAAAGGCCGAGCCGGCTCCTGCACCTACGAAAAAGACAACACCGACTCCTGATACCGATAAAAAAGTCGCGCCTGCACCTGACAATAAATCGACACCAGAACCGGATAAGAAAAAGTCAAAATCTGACAAAACATACATTGTCAAGCAAGGTGACACGCTGAAAAGTATAGCCGAGAGCCACAACATCAGTTACAAGAAACTGATGAGAATCAATGGTTTTCCGAAACATAAGCGAGTGTCGATAGGCGAAGAAATAAGAATTCGTTGACATTGTGCAGGCTTTTGTGTAACTCTTGAAACTTGCCGTAACGATAGGGAAAACTGATGTTTATTTCCTATTTTGTTTATTTTTGCCGACTCAATAAAAAGAAATAGTTGTGGCAAAAAAAAGTAAAAAGAAAATAGGCCGTTGGCTTGCTTTGGGCGGCCTTGCGGGCGCAATTGTTTTCGCCATCATGGCCTACCATATATATGATGAGGTGCAGCGACCAAATGTCAAACTCAATGGGCGCTCTTCTGCCTATCTCTATATTCGCACAGGCAGCACTTTTGCCGACGTACTCAAGGCGCTGAAAGACAGCAGTTTCGTGGTCGACATCAAATCGTTCGATTGGGTTGCGCGTCAGAAAAGTTATCCGCAGTTGGTCAAAGCCGGACGCTTCAAGATTAGCAACGGCATGAGCAACAATCAGTTAATCAATATGTTGCGAAGCGGAGCGCAAGAACCCGTGAAGATTACCATTGGTAAAGTGCGTTCAGTCAAACGGCTGGCGGAATTGGTTGGCAACAAACTTGAAATGAGCGATGAAGACCTATATATGTTGCTGACAGACAATATGTTCCTCTCTAAAATGGGCAAAACGCAAGAAACGGTTTTCACCCTGTTCATTTCCGATACCTATTATTTTAATTGGAACACAAGTGCCGAGCAGTTTGTGGAGCGGATGTACGCGGAGTCGGTCAAATTCTGGAACGAGAGCCGCCGCGAACAGGCGAAAGACGTCAATCTCACTCCCGATGAAGCCTACACGCTTGCATCGATAGTGGAGGAAGAAACCATCAAAAACGATGAGAAGCCAGACGTGGCCGGTGTTTATCTGAACCGCATCCGCATTGGAATGCCGCTTCAGGCCGACCCAACGGTGAAATTTGCCGTGGGCGATTTCGAACTTAAACGCATACTCAACAAGCATCTTGAGGTTGAAAGTCCGTATAACACCTACAAACACAGAGGGTTGCCGCCTGGACCAATCTGCATTCCGTCGAAATCGTCAATCGACGCAGTGCTTAACTACAACAAGCACAAATATTTATACTTCTGTGCCAAAGACGATTTCTCGGGTTATCATGCTTTTGCTCGCACATTGATTGAACACAATGTGAATGCGGAAAAATATCGCAAGGCATTGAATAAAAACAAGATATACAAATAAATTCAGCCTACTTTTCCCAAAGCGTTACTGAACATTTGGCGCGGTAACAGCGAATCCTTATATGCTATATTGTTGAGCCTCAGTGGCTTATTTCGTTGTTTTAAGTGCGTTTTCAATATCTTCTTTTGTCAATTCACACAGCATCTCGGTTGTCGGATTGATAGCATCTTTAAGGCGATTTGCCTGATTCTGAATCGATTTCTCGAACAGGTTGCGTGAGTATCGGCCGTTGCCAAAGTTGCGGTCTTTGTGCTGGACAACATATTCGAGGCGCTCGCGCAAATATGCGGCAGCATCCTCATTAAGTTGATACTGGTTTTTCTTTGCTTGCATCTCAAAAATTTGGAACAGTTCGTCAGCCGTATAGTCGGGGAAGTCGATGTAGCGGTTGAAGCGCGACTGCAGACCTGGATTGGCGTCAATGAATCGCTTCATCTCGTTTGTGTATCCGGCAATAACAACCACAAGGCTGTCGCGGTTGTCCTCCATACGTTTCAGCAGTGTGGCGATGGCTTCGTTCCCGTAATCGTTACCAGATTCTGTAACCAGCGCATACGCCTCATCAATGAACAAAACGCCGCCCATTGCAGAGTCAATAATGTGATTGGTCTTCACGGCAGTCTGCCCCACATACTCAGCCACCAAGCCCGAACGGTCGGTTTCAACCAGATGCCCCTTATCCAAGATGCCGAGGTCTTTGTAGATGCGTGCCACAATGCGTGCCACGGTTGTCTTGCCTGTTCCCGGACTGCCCGTAAAGACAAGATGGTACGATATTTTCGGAACCTTCAAACCTTGTTTTTCTCTCTGTTTCTGCACTTTGACAAAATTCGCCAAATCATGTACCTCCTTTTTAACTCCGGTCAAACCAATAAGTTCGTCGAGTTCCTCATACGGGTCGCTCTCAATTTTCTTATTTGCCGCCAGATAGTCGGTGGAATCCAACATTTTTGCATTGGGTTTCTGAGCGGAACTGTTTCCCGAATTTGATGACGGACCCGAATTCGAACCTTTTGAAATGCTTGATTCTGTGTAGTTTGATGTCGAATTGCTTTCGTTTTCATCATCGCCAATCACCATGGTTAAAATAGCCATGACGATGAACACGGCCGCAACCGTAACGATGATAGTTGTTACTTGTTTGCTTGTGAATTTCATGATACTATTAATTTATTTTTTGTGAATATCCAAACTGCATATAATGAATAAGGTGCGATATATGCCACAATATCAGTCACATCGAAGGTTCCAGGCACCAGAGCCACCGATTGCAGCATTTCCGATGCCACTCCCACTGCCATAATCACCGATGCCACCAGCAACTTTGTACGAGTGGCCCAGCCTGTAAGCACCATATCGGTTATCAGAACGTAAGCAGCCACCCATAGCGCGTTGGGCAAAGAATAAACCACCCAACAGGGCAACCCGACACTCACTGCCGCGCGAAGTTGGTACATTGATTCGGCAAAACCTGCTTTGACCAATGTGTAGAACAACAGCGTGGTGTCGGGCCGGAACACAATGTAAATCAGCCCACCAACGGACAATAGGGCAAACGCCAAAAAAAGTTGCAGCAAACATCGTTTCATTGCCAATGAAATTGATTTGTTTTCAGTGAGTTAATATGGCGTTTTATGTCGATGGTTACCATTATTTCAATATTTTGTCGATGGTCATCAAAAGTGTTGATGGCAGCAATGGTTTTGCAATCAACTCAACACACCCTGACCTTCGAACCTGAATTCGGTCCTCGTCCGATTTGCTGTCAGCCGACAGAGCAATTATTGGTACAGGCGATGCCCGATGGATTCTTCTTGTTGCATCTAAATTACTGCTACTCATTTCAATAAGTACAATATCGGCCACATTGCCGGCTTCAAAATACTCCAAGGCTTCAGCCCCGGTTTTGAACCATATGAATTCAATTCCCGTGTTCGCCAGCACATGTTTCAAGAATCTTTTGTCTTGCTCAACATTATTGACAATCACCATTTTGCGCGATTTCCAGTCGAAAAGAGATTTTACTTCGCGCTGATTTTTGAACTCTTCAGGCACCTCGCACTCAAGCGGGTGTGTGAAATAAAACGTTGAACCTTTGCCAAATATCGAAACCAGATGAATTTTGCCTCCGAGCATCTCAACAATGCTTTTGCAAATCGACAGCCCAAGCCCCGTCTCATTATAATCGCCGGCATATTTGCTGTAACTCGTGAAAATGGTGTGCAGTTCGCTCTCCGGGATGCCCATGCCGGTGTCCTGTGCATAAAATTCAATGGTCTTGCCCCATGCCCTGCTCACTCCAAATCTGACATAGCCTTTTTGTGTGTATTTCAGTGAATTGCCTATCAGAGTAGTGCAAACTTGTTTGAAGCGTGAAATATCGGTGCTGATTTTTAGGTCAGCATATTTCGACGGAAAATCGAATTGCAGACTCAGTTCGTCGTAGTCGCCAAGTCTATGGGCGCGTCTGTAGGTGTCAATAATGTCATTCATCAAATCACCCAACAGACACGGCTCCTTTTTTAAATAAAACTGTCCGATTTCAATTTTCGAGATGTCTATAATATTGTCGATCAACGTAACAAGTTCTTGACAGTTTTTGTTTATCATCTCAATGAATTCTTCGCGCTCAGTCTGCGTCAAATCCCGGTCGGCAAGCAGGTCACTGAAGCCGATGATGGAGTTCAACTGTATTCGGATGTCGTGGCTCATGTTTGCAAAGAACGACGATTTCATTGTGTCCGATTCCTCGGCACGTTCTTTTTCGCGAATCAGTTGGTTATGTTCTTCGGCAAGTTCATTGATATAACTCTCTAATTCCGAGCATAATTCAGGCTCTGTCTGCCTTAGTTTGTCAAGCAGTTCCTGAACGTTTCCGTTGCTTTCAATACCATCCTTTTTAGATGTCATTTCTGATTCTTTTTCGACTTGTCAAGATAGTGTTTTTTATTTGTGCCGTCGCAGGTTTTCGAACAATATTTTTGCTATCATTTTTCATCTAATTTGTATACTTTTGGAAATCTTTAAATTTAAACAAAATGAAAGTAAAATTTATTGCAGTTGTGGCACTTATAGGATGTGCGCAACTTGTTTCGGGTCAGGTTACTGAAGGTGAGGCCACGCTTCGCAAACATGATTCAGATACCACTCAAGGTTGGAAAATAGGCGGTGTGGCATCGCTCAACGCCACACAAACAAACCTTACCAACTGGGCTTCGGGTGGTCAGAATTCAATATCAATCAACGGCGCTTTCAATGCGCATGCCAACTACAAAAAAGGCAAAAACACGTGGGACAACACCATCGACCTGGGCTACGGTCTGATGAAACAAGGTGAGGATGATGAATTCCGCAAGACCGATGACCGCATCGACCTCTCGTCGAAATACGGCCGCGAGATGTACAAATCGCTCTATTATGCAACATTGGTGAGCTTCAAGTCGCAAATGGACAAAGGCTACAACTATAAGGATACCACCAAGGAGAAAATTTCGGCTTTCTTGGCCCCAGCCTACGTTATCGGCGCCATTGGTATCGACTATAAGCCAAACAGTTATTTCAGCGCTTTCGTTGCTCCGCTCACACTTAAATATACTATTGTGAACGACCAAGACCTTGCCGATGCTGGTGCATATGGTGTTGACGCTGCCGAATTTGATGTCATTGAGATAAAAGATTCAACAGGCACTGTTGTTAGTACCGCAAAAGGGGCTGTGATTAAACATGGTAAAAAATCACGCGGCGAGTTCGGCGGATATGTGCGACTGCTGTTCAGCAAGAGCGATTTCGAGGCCGAATTACTGAAGAATTTCTCAATCACCTCAAAGGCCGATTTCTTCTCGAACTATCTGCATAATCCTCAGAACATTGATGTCAGCTGGGAGACACAAATTGCAATGAAGGTGAACAAGTACATAACTGTCAGTGTTTCAACTCATCTGATGTATGACGATGATATTAAAATTGCTGACGGCACCAATCCTGATGGCTCAACAAAAATGGTTGGCAGCAAAATACAATTTAAAGAGATTGCCGGCGTTGGTATAATGTATAACTTCTAAAAGTATAGATTGAAGAAGTTAAAAGGTTAGTGTTTCGCGGTTGAGAATGTTGAGATAACATAAGAATAAGGAATAGAGATTCTAAATTCTAATTGATTATGAGGTGGATAAAATATTGTTTGGTGGCGATTCTATCGGTTCTGGGCTGCAGTTTTGCCAAAGCCGATGGCTACAACATCAAGGTGCACATCGACGGTCTGGCCGACAGCACCGTCTATTTAGGCTACTATTTTGGTGACAAACAGTATGTTAAGGACACTCTCAAACTCGACAAGAAAGCCAACGGCACGTTCAAGGGCAATAAAAAACTCGAAGGAGGAATTTATTTTGTGCTTGTGCCCGGCAACACCATCTTCGAACTGATGATTGATAACGAGCAGGACTTCAGCGTCTCAACAAAATTCACAAAAGATGCTGGCGACCTGACCAAATATCTGAAATCGGAAGGCAGCGACGAGGTAAAGATGTATGTTGACTATCAGCAATTTATGATTAGCCAAAATGCAAAAGCCACAGAGTTGCGCAAACGTCTGACAAAAACTAAAGACGACGAAAAAGCGGTTAAAGACAGTCTCGCCCTTCTGTATGAGGAAGTTAAGGCTCGTTGGGACGACATTGAGACCAACCATCAGAAATCGCTGCTGGCCGCTGTTCTGCGCATCAACAAGGACATTGATATTCCTGACTTTCCGCGCGATGCCGACGGCAAAGTACTCGACTCGGC
Organism: Salinivirgaceae bacterium; assembly: GCA_016284875.1. Lineage (GTDB taxonomy): Bacteria > Bacteroidota > Bacteroidia > Bacteroidales > SZUA-534 > RUG13583. The sequence goes on from JAEEPS010000029.1 coordinate 24,051, forward strand.
CTTCCAATACAAATTCTACAAGAAGCATTTCTTCGATAATGTTGATTTTCAGGATGCAAGAATGCTGCGCACACAGTTTTTCCAACCCAAAATCGACCGCTATTTCGAGAAGATGATTCTTCAGGCGCCCGACACCATCATCAAGGAGAGCAAAATGCTGCTCGACAAGGCTGAAGGTTGCGACGAGGTGTTCCGCTTCCTGCTGCAAACCATCTTCAACAAGTACAACAACAGCGACATAATGGGTATGGACAAGGTGCTCGTCTTCTTTGGCGACAACTATTACCTGAACGGCCGCGCCACTTGGGCCGACTCAACCTGGCTCGAGAAACTTCGCGAACGTGTTGAGGAACTGCGCTACAATCAGGTTGGCAATCAGGCGGTTGAGTTGAAACTTTACACCTACGACGACCAGCCTGTAACCATCTCGGGCATCAATGCCGAATACACCGTGCTGTTCTTCTTCGAGCCATCGTGCGGACACTGCAAGAAGGCTACACCCAAAATGAAAGCTCTGGCTGACAAGTTCTGGGAGCGCGGTGTTGAGGTGATGGGCATCTACACCCAAACCGACAAAAAAGAGTGGGGAGAATTTATTGAGAAACAAGGACTTGACAACTGGATAAACGCTTGGGATCCGTATAATCAATCGGGATTCCGACTGTTCTACGATATCCGCAGCACTCCATCAATCTACCTGCTCGACCGTGGCAAGAAAATCATCGCCAAACGCATTGATGTTGAGACGCTTGAGAAGGTTCTTGAAGATGAATACGCAAGGAAAGAAAAGAAGAAATAAGTGATTAATTCGGAAATTCAATCAATTACAAGATTGAATTTTCTGTTTTAATCATCTGACTACCACTACCCTTCCAAACCGAGGTTGTGAGTTCCGCAGACAGGCTTTAACCATATAGATTCCGCGAGGCAAGTCTGCAACTGATATTCTAAATTGTTCAGAATCAACACTCCAGCAACCGAGTATCTTGCCCGATGCTGATATAATCTCAACATTGGTAATCAATTGGTCGCTTTCAATCGTCACTAAATCTGTTGCCGGATTTGGATAAACTATCAGTGGCATCTGCTCTACACTATTGTGCTGATTTATAGCCGTTAAACCGCGCACAACATTCAAAGCACCGCGGTGCCACATGCCGCCGTAATGCTCGCTGTAATTTAGCGCCCCAGCCCACATTCCTTTACCATTGGGCGAAATGCCCAAGGCTGTAAAATGATCTATATCAGTGTAAAAATCTTCGTAATTGGTGAACGACGAGCCATTATCGGTACTATACGATAATCCTGAAAATGTACCACGCGCGTTAAATCCGACACTCACAAGTGTATCAGTACCAGGCATATAAGCAAAACTAGTCACAAAAAACGGACCTTGCGGATGAATCTGTTCCCAGTTTGAGCCTCCATCGCTAGTGCGATAAACTGCATAATTCTTCGCGGATACTGCACTTATCATGCCTGAGTCATTATCGCGGAAAGCGAGTTTGAATTCAGTTCTTAATGGCGTCTGTACCACTGTCCACGTTGCACCGCGGTCAACCGAACGGAAAAGCCGTCCTGTACTGGTACCAAAGAAAACAGTATTGTCGAAAACCGAAAAACTGCCCACTATGCCCGTCTCGTCGCGATTACTGGCCGGAATGCGCGATGACCGAACCCGCGTCCATTGCTTGCCGCCATCGGTGGTAGTGTAAATCTCAAAATAACCACCATTGGGGTCACCAATACAGACTCCCGACTGCGAGTCCCAAAAATGAACGGCATTGGGGAACGCGCTTTTACCATCAAAAACCGCTGTCGGTTGGATATTCCATGTTTTGCCTCCATCTGCGGTATGAACTATCTTGCCGCCAGTCAGCGTGTTAGAGTTGACGCTTACATAAATCGAAGCCCAAGCCTCAACGGCACTCACCGCACTTATCGAAGAAATTGTATAACTTTCATTTTTAGGGATATTCACCGTACCTGCCTGCCACGATTCGCCGCCATCGATTGTGCGGCAATAATCCATACATTGGCCGTTGCTGATGGAGCCGTCGTATGCCGATGCCCACGCAACTTGCTCATTGACTGCCGAAATATTTAGAATTCCACGATAACCTCTGCTGAAACCCGAACTCTGAAGCGTCCACATAAGCGGCGGCTCTGTAGATGGCTTGATGCCAACAACAGCATCTAGTTCGCGGTCGAAAAGCGTTGTTTCAAGAATCATCCTATCGGGCAGGAAAAAGCCGTCGTAGTCGCCGCCCCACCCCCAGTTTATATGCATATAACCATCTGAGTTATAGCCATCTACAATCCAGGCATGACCTTCATCGCCACTCGTTGCACCAGAATATATGACTGGCCGTCCCGCATCAATTTCAGCCATTATCATACTGAACCATTGCGCATTTGAGTAATCAGAATACGTGCAAAGTCTGATTGAGTCGGAATAGCGGAAATATTGAGGCATCGCGTAAAGCACATCGATAGTGTAAGAGCCTGAGCCGTTTTTGGTGTACGACATATCGACCGACACCCCAGCGTGATAGAGCAACTGCGCCACAGCAGCCCGCTCGGCGGTCGAATTATGAGCACGAATCTTGTCGGGCATCAAGTCCCAACGGTAGGTGGTTGCACCAAAATTGGCAAACTGCAGCCCATATTCAGGCGCCTCCGAAGGCACATATTTATGCCAACCGCGCCCCGTTTTGGGCCACTTATGGTACCGCATAACCTGCCCCATGGCAACGGCCACACAACCAGCAAATGACGGACACGAATCGTTGTATGCATCAGTCTGCGACCACGCCGATGTAACCAACGGGCCAACTGTCTTCGCTTGAGCAGTGTCAGCGGTCGGAGCCGAATCAGCGCGAGCCCGCCATTGGCGCTTGTTTGCAGTGGAACCGATACCTTGACTGCGCACTTCAGAAATCTTCTGCCCGTAACGGTTGAGTTGGTGCATAAGCATTTTGTTTTCAATTGGTTCGCTTGCAGGCGATGTTTGCGAGAAGCCTAAAACGGGATTCACCGCGTCATCGGCTGAAATGATGGCAAAACCGCCATCGGCATAAGTGAAAACATAATAAACCGTGTCGCCATTGAAGACGCCAACGTGCTTTAAAACAACGATTGAAGTGGATTTTTGAGTGTTGCGGCCAAACAGACCTGCAGCAACCGCAGCGGCTTTGTCAACGCTGACAGGTGCTGCTGTAACTATGTTTATTATCAGCAGAATCGGCAATATGGTGCACAGGCGGCGCATCATCCCCAAAAGATGTAGGCAACAACAATTGCAGCAATAATGCTAGCAAGGTCGGCAAGCAGGCCGCAGACAACAGCGTGGCGCGTTTTAGTGATGTTCACGCTGCCGAAATAGACGGCCAAAATGTAGAATGTGGTGTCGGTTGAACCTTGGAAGCAGCACGCCAAGCGGCCTGCAAACGAGTCGGCGCCCATTTGGTTCATCGTCTCAATCATCACGCCGCGCGCGCCCGAGCCGCTCAACGGCTTCATAAACGCTGTGGGCAGAGCATCAACAAAATCGGTGTTAACGCCCGTGAGCGCAACCAACGACCGCAGGCCGTCAATCAAATAGTCGAGCGCGCCCGAAGTGCGGAAAACACCCACCCCGACAAGTATCGCAATCAGGTATGGAATGATTTTCACGGCCACACTGAATCCTTCTTTCGCACCTTCAATAAACGCTTCATATACATTTACTTTCCGCCTGACAGCCAACACTATAAACGAAATGATTATCAGGAAAAGAATGACGTTTGCAATGAGCGATGACTGAGCGTTTACGGCTTCGCGCGGCAATCGGACAAAGTACCAAATCAGGCCGCTGATGATGAGCGAGAAAACGGCGAAATAGCCAAGAAAGACCTTATTGAATAAGTTGATTTTCTGATAGATGGAAACAGCAAGAATGCCCACTAACGTACTGAAAAACGTGGCAATCAGAATCGGAATGAAAACATCCGAAGGGTCGGCAGCGCCCATCTGCGCACGGTAAACCATAATGCTCACGGGTATCAGCGTCAGCCCCGAAGTGTTGAGAACCAAGAACATAATCATCGAGTTCGATGCGGTGTCCTTCTTTGGATTCAGTTCCTGCAACTGACTCATAGCCTTCAGTCCGAGCGGCGTGGCGGCATTGTCGATGCCGAGCATATTGGCCGCAAGATTCATCATTATTGAGCCGTTAACGGGGTGATTTTTAGGAATTTCAGGGAACAGTTTGCTGAAAAACGGCCCCATAATCCGCGAGAAGATGTTAATCATACCACCCTTCTCGCCTATCCGCATCAGGCCAAGCCAGAGCGTCATCACACCAGTCAGGCCGAGAGAGATTTCGAAGCCTGTTTTGGCCATATCGAACGTGCTGCCCACCATTGCCGAGAAAATCTGCGTGTCGCCCAGAAATATCAGTTTGATGAGCGCCACCACAAAGGCTATCACGAAGAATGCTATCCAGATGTAATTCAGAGCCATTGATTTAAGTTATAAGTTGTTGAGTTATAAGTTTTAAGTTATAACTTGTTAAGTTATAAGTTTTAAGTTGTTGAGTTTTAAGTTTTAAGTTAAAAAGGCATAAGGCAAAAGTCTATTCAAATCCATCTAACTTGCTCATTTTAACTTTTAATTTTCAATTTTCAATTAATCTGCGTTTTCAGTTTGTGTTTTCGTTAACATTGCATCGAGTATATGTCTCATTTTCTGACCGTTCCATTGTGCCATTCCACTTTTGCGCATCAGGATGTTGCCTTCGGCGTCAATCAGGAATGTTACGGGCAGTGTGCTTGTCGAGAGTTGTTCGGGATAACGCTTAATTGGCAGATAGACAGGTAAATCCAAATTCTTCTTTTTGACGAATTTTGCCATATCGGTGCGTTTCTCGTTGGTGATGAAAAGGAAATTCACCTTGTCTCCATAATCGGCATAAAGGCTGCGGAACTGCCCCATCTCAGCCAAGCACGGCGCGCACCACGATGCCCAATAGTTCAGCACGATGGGTTTTCCAACGAAATCGGCCAGCGTGCAGGTATCGCCCCCGAGCGTGCGCAAACGCCAGTCGAGCGACGATGTGAACAGCGGAATGGGTTGCTTGAGCAGCGACGGCTGATAGACAAACACCGTTGGCCGCAAAACAAGTGCTATGGCCGATTTCCTCGTCTGCGGCACCATTATGAAGATGGCCAGCACAACGATTATCACGTCTAGTGCCAGACTCAACTTCGACTTGCGGCTCAAAAGATTTCTGAAATAATTCTTAATGAACTCCATACCTATTATAAAAACAGCGCAAGGTAGCAAATTCGGGGAATTGTTTAATCGAATAATAGTTATGAGCAATTATTAGTAGGCTAAAAGCAGCAGCGGTCATCATCACGACGACCGCTGCCCAAACAACTAACCATTATGAAAAACTATTCTTTCTCGCGACAAAGATATCTACTTAACAACATCTTTCAAAAATCACACATCTATAAAAATATGACATCCGTCAAATCTTTACACCATATTTAAACGTAATTATTGTTGTTTGGTTACAATAATGATTAAAAAATCGATCATAAAATGTCACTAGTGAAATTGTAATTCAACTTTCTTCTTCAATTATCGAAAATTGGCTTACATTTGCAGAAAATCGAAATACACAATGGACTATAACACAAGCCGCGAGAAACTTATTCTGCCGGAATATGGCCGCAACGTTCAGGAAATGGTTAACACAATCAAAAGAGCCAGAGACCGCGAACTTCGTAACACATTGGCCAAGAGCACAGTACAGTTGATGGGAAACATGAATCCGCAACTGCGCGAATCGGCTGATTACAAACACAAACTTTGGGACCACTTGGCCGTGATTGCCAATTTCGACCTCGACATTGACGCGCCTTATCCGTTGCCGACAAAGAGCGAAATTCGCCAGAAACCGGCTAAAATGAAATACAGCAACCCTGACGAAATCCGATTCAAACACTACGGAAAGATTCTGGAGGATATGGTGCGCAAAGCGACTCAATATCCTGATGGTGAGGAAAAAGACGAACTGATAAAAGTGATTGCAAATCAGATGAAAAAATCGTTCCTGACATGGAACCGCGAGACTATCTCTGACGATGTGATTTTTTCTGACATACTCGCCATTTCGTGCAACCACCTCAAAATTCCGGAGGGGCTGAAACTGACTGATACTAAAGAGTTGCTCCGTATGCAGGCGGCTGTCAACAACGCCACAAACTCAACTATCAGCGCGCCAAAACGCAAGGCCAACAACAAAAAAGCCAAGGCAAAGAAAAAAGTGCAGCATCAGAAACAACAGAAATGATGCTATTCAACGCATAACTATCAGAAAACACAGGTCAGCAAAATGGTCTGTGTTTTTTTATGCCTCAACGGGAAATCAAATCCGGATTCGTTACTCGAACAACTGCATAAGGTCGTCAACTGTCAGGCTTCCAAGCGGATTGCTGCTGGCGAACAGTCCGGCAAGGCGGCTCTTGCGGTTTTGGAGATTGATGATTTTTTCTTCTAGTGTGCCGGCCGTAACAAATTTATACACAAACACATTCTTGGTCTGTCCGATGCGGTGAGCACGGTCAATTGCTTGATTTTCAGCCGATGGATTCCACCACGGGTCGAGGACGAAAACATAATCGGCAGCCGTGAGGTTCAGGCCAACACCGCCCGCCTTGAGCGAAATAAGAAAAACGGACACATTGCTGTCGGTTTGGAATCGGTCAATCACTTCCTCGCGGTTGCGTGTGGCTCCGGTCAACATTGAATAGCCGATTCCCGCATTTTTCAGATGTTCCTCGAAAATATTGAGGTATTCGACAAACGAACTGAAAATAAGAACTTTGTGATTCTCCGACAGAATCGTTTCAAGCACCCTGGTCACCTCGTCGAACTTTGCCGACGGTTCATCGAATCCAGCCAACCTCGGATGGCAGGCTATCTGGCGCAGCCGCGTAAGCGACCGCAGAACCAAAGCCGAATTTTGAGCAGGACTACCACTTGAAATGCCCGACAAAATCTCATTTCTGACGGCCGATTTCTCCGACTCGTAAAGCGACTGCTGCTCGGTGCTCATCTCGCAAACCCGTATCTGCTCGGTTTTTGGAGGCAAATCGTCGGCAACCTGGTCCTTTGTCCGGCGCAGAATGAACGGTTCCACCAAGGCTTTTAGTTTTGCTGCGCGACTGTTTTCTGGGTCATGCTCAATAATTTGCGCGAATTCCTTGCGGAAATAACTCTGATTGCCAAGCAATCCCTGATTGATGAAATTCATCTGCGCCCACAAATCGGTCAGACTATTCTCGACAGGTGTGCCGGTAAGTATCAGTTTGTATTTCGACTTCAGACTTGTCACAGCCGAGTAACTCTTTGAACTTGTGTTTTTTATGGTCTGACTTTCGTCAAGAATAATATAGTAGAAAGGATATTTCGACAGCAATTCGCAGTCGTTGCGGACAAGGCCGTAGGTGGTCACCACAACATCATAGTTGTCGAAAACTGATGCACTGCGCGTACGGGCCGGTCCCACGTGCGCCAAAACCTTGAGCGACGGAGTGAACCGAGCCGCCTCGGCGCACCAGTTGTGAATCAGCGACAATGGTACAACAACAAGACTAGTAGCCTTTTTTTGAACTCTTTCCGGCGTATCGAACAGCGACAATTGAACGCCATTACCAAATGTTTGAGGAACATCCACTTCGACGCTGTCGTTCGATGAATCGAGAAGCAATGTAAGCGCCTGAAGAGTTTTTCCAAGTCCCATATCATCGGCCAAGCAACCGCCAAAACCATTGGTTTTCAGTAGTTTCATCCAATAGTAGCCTGTCAACTGATATGGGCGCAGATTGGCATTAAGACCAGCGGGCAACGATGCCTTGGGCAGATTGCCAACATTGAACATATTACACAACCGCTCCACTCCTGCCGCCTCAACACCCGATTCGTGCAACAATCCGAACATCTGCCGCTTGACTGACAGCACGTCGCCAGCAACGCGCCCCACTTTGAACAACTCAAAATAGCGAACAAACCACTCGGCAGGAAGCACTGCCATTGTGCCGTCGGGCAGTTCAAACTCACGGATTCCTCCCAAAATGTTGCGCTGCAACTTCTGGAACGGGATAGTAAAACCGCCAATAGTGACTGTTCCGCGTATATCGAACCAATCATTGCGTTCTTCGGCCTTGATTGTCAATCCGATACCGCCAAGATGATAACGTTTTTTCTCTGTCTGCCGCAATTCGAAACCCGCATTGGCAAGTTGCTCGGCACGCTCACTCAACGCCTCAACAAGACTGAACATTGATTCGTCGCCAACAGCGTCACCTGCGCCCGACTGCTTAAAGTTTGTATTGTCATTAGTTTGAAAACCAATACTTTTCAACGTTTCAATACACTCATCCTCATAATCGGTCTGACGCAACATTTTCACGAAATTCACATCGTCGCCGCTGCGCTGCATATCGACAAACGCCTGTGTCTGGTTATCATGAAAAACCTGGTTCATTCCATATTGGAATTTCAGCGTCAGCGCGGCATCCCCCATGATGCTATAACCAAGATTGAGCACCGCTTTCGGCATTTCGCGCACAAGTTTCACTCCAAATCCCGTTGCTCGGACATGGAAATTGCGAACAGCATTGAGGATAAACTTCTCAAAATAAGCATTTTCTGTTTCTTTACGGATATGAATGAAATCGTTAGTCAAAAATGGTGCGAACTTTTTGCTGTCGATGTCGAAAAACTGATATAAAACCTTGTTGATTACCACATTACATGGTTTTTCATCGGTAATCACCAAAGCAGTTTTGCCTTTCAGTTTGTCGTAATGGTCGCCGTGGTCGATGGCAATGCGGTAGCGGATTCCGTTCTCGTTGCGGTCGAACAGGAAAAGCGCATGAACACGACTGCCCGCCACCTTTATCTCATCGGCAGCATAAACCTGTGTGCAATTGTTGTCTTTCAAGAAGATACGCAGACGTTGAGCCAATGCGAATTTCATCATCTTCTTCAGACGAATCTCAATATATGGACGTATCTTGTTGGCAATAAACTCCTTATCAACATGACGCAAAAAATCGGACGGCGGCTCTTTTGAGAAAAGCCGCGCCACATAGGTGTCCTCAATCGAACCGCAAAGGCGGATAATCTGCTCATAATCATCGCAATAGCCCGCAGCATCACGGATGCTTATCGGCGAAGCCTTGTCGATGACCGAATAAAGCGCAGTTCCGCCCGACGGCGTAATGATGTACGGAACCAGCAGCACGCCGAATTTGCGGTGCTTCTCCACCACTATTATAAGTTCGCGCTGCATCAGTTTCCGCCCGACATTTTCACCTTATAACCAGCCTGAACCAGCAAATCGTAAACTTTCTGCTTGAAATCGCCTTGAATCAGAATCTCGCCGTCCTTCGACGAACCTCCTACTCCACACTTGTTTTTCAGCATCTTGGCCAAATCCTTCAAATCGTCATCAGTGCCCACAAAGCCTTGCACAAGCGTCACGGTTTTTCCCGCGCGTTGCTTGCGGTCGATGCAAACCTTCAGGTTCTGACGCGATGGTTCAAGTGTCTCTGGTTCAGACTCTTCGCCTGTATCGTAAACAAAATCAGGATTGGTTGAATAGACCACGTTCAGGCGGTCTTTCCAATCGTTACTTGCGCTATTTTTCTTTCCCATTTGAATTTCAAATTAGATTTTTCTCTACTCCGAAAGTTGGCGAAGATACACAACAAACACTATTGGCAAGTCAAGGTTCGTGATATTTTCCAAAAAACACTGAATTTTTCAGCAGACAGGAACGCCATCGAGACATCGGTAACCAAACAAATATTGATTATCAATGAATTAAAGCACAAAAGCAGACGTTTCAGCATCTGTAAAAATAGAACCACACTATTTTATATAAGAAAGGCTTTCTCTTCATTTTTTGATATATTTGCCATCGGTTTTAGAAAAGTATATTTTTAATTATACAATTTTAATAATATGGTAAACTACAAAGATTTAGGCTTGGTTAACACCCGTGAGATGTTTGCCAAAGCAGTTAAAGGCGGATACGCTATCCCGGCCTTCAACTTCAACACAATGGAACAAATGCAGGCTATTGTTATGGCCGCAGTTGAGACCAAATCGCCTGTCATTATGCAGGTATCGAAAGGCGCTCGCAACTACGCTAACGGCACCATCCTTCGCAACCTGGCAAAAGGCGCCGTTGAGTACGCTAAAGAACTTGGCTGCCCCAATCCGCAGATTGTTCTTCACCTTGACCACGGCGACAGCTTCGAGCTCTGCAAGGACTGCATCGACAACGGTTTCTCATCGGTTATGATTGACGGCTCGTCGCTGCCATACGAAGAGAACATAAAGTTGACAAAGAAGGTTGTTGAATACGCTCATCAATTCGACGTTACCG
>JAEEPS010000030.1 GCA_016284875.1 Salinivirgaceae bacterium
GTAATCATACTGGTGAAACCGGCGGCGGTGAGTTCGTCGGCAATTTCGTCGGCATTGTGGGCGGTGAGTGCTATTATTGGTGTCGGCGTTTTTTCACCTTCCATTGCGCGGATGGCGGCAGTTGTCTCAATGCCGTTCATCACTGGCATCTCCAAGTCCATAAGAATCATGTCGAAGTCGTGCTCATGGCATGCACGGAGCGCCTCTTCGCCATTGCGGACCGAGGTGCATTTGCAGCCGATTGAAGTGGCAATGTCGGTCAGCAGCATGCGGTTGACGAGAATGTCATCAACAATCAGAATTTCAGGCTGTTTCTTCGTGACGTTGCTCATTGGTTATTTGAAGAATTCGTCTTTGAAATTGACCAGATAGAGCCGAACCGTGGGGCGCGTGAAGGCTGTGTAGAGCCAGCGCATGAACTCGGTGTTGAGCATGTCGTCGGTGAGCCAACCCTGGTCGATGAAAACGGCCTGCCACTGACCGCCCTGAGCCTTATGGCAGGTGATGGCGTAACTGAATTTCACCTGCAGGGCGTTGAAGTAGGGGTTCTCTTTCACCTTTTTGATACGCTCTCGTTTGTTGCCAATTTCAGCGTAATCGGCCATCACGGCTTCAAACAGCCGCTGGTTCTCGTCCCACGTTAGCGATGGCGATTCCGACGTGAGCGTGTCGAGCATAATCTTTGTCTGAATCTCGATTTCGGGATAGTCCACCAGCCGCAAGTCAACGTCGGCAAAGCGGAATCCGTAGAGTTCGCGGTATTTGCCGATGCGTGTTATCTCGGCAATGTCGCCGTTGGCGATGAAGGGCGTCGTTTCCTTTTCTTCATCGCCCAACCAGAAGTAGTTGTTCTTGACCACCATCAGCAGGTCGCCTTTCGAAATCTCTTCGTCGCGCCAGAGAATGGTGCGGCGGATGCCTTCGTTGTATTTATTGGCGCGCTTGTTCGAGCGGCAGAGCACCATGGTGTTGCCGATGCCGAACTCATCGTAGCAGTTCTCAATCTCTTCAATCAGTTCGCCGCCTGTGATTCGCCGCACATCGGCAAAGCCTGTGGTTGTCAGGGGCGGATAGCCTTGCAGGTTCTCGGCAAGCGACTGGCGCAAGAGCGTGGCGTTGTGCAGAATGCCCGATTCGCGCGTTTGCCGCACCACCTGCTTCATTTCAAATTCGCTGACGCTGAATCCCATCTCGCCAATCACTTTCGCGTCGAGTGCAGGGCTGATGGCAAGTCCAACGGGCGGCAACTGCGCGGTGTCTCCGACAAGAATCAGTTTGCACATCTCGCCGCGATAGACATACTCGAAAAGGTCGTCGAGCAGGCGGCCGCTGCCGAAAATGGAGTTTTCCGACTGGTCGTTCGAAATCATCGACGCTTCATCAACAATAAATATGGTGCGCTGGTGCTTGTTGTTGTCGAGAGCAAAACTGCCCAATCCGTTGGCTGTGGCCGATTTCTGGCGGTAGATTTTCTTGTGGATTGTAAACGCCTGATGGCCCGAATATCCTGCCAGTACTTTGGCTGCGCGGCCCGTGGGGGCAAGCAGAACGGCTTTCAGTCCGATTTTCGGCAGAATCTTGACAAGAGCCGCCACCATCGATGTTTTTCCCGTTCCCGCGTATCCTTTTATTATAAGTGTGTCGTCGCGGTGGTCGGGCGAGAAATAGTTGCCGATGAACGTGCTGATGCGCGAAATCAACTCTTGCTGGTCGATTGTCGGCATGTAGCCCAAAGCATCTTTTATCCGTTCCGAAACACTCTGATTCATGCCCACGAACTAAAATAAAACAAACGGATTTGGCAAGAGAAAAAATTTTCTGTCGAAAAACTGACACAATCGGCTAACTTTTGGAAAAACCTTTATATTTGCACTCGTTTGCAGAGCATGCATTGCGGTCGGGGCTTGCGCCGAAAGGTTTTGCGGTTTTGCTTCTAATAGTTAATAATTAAACATTTATATTGTAATGAAAGCACTTATCCACGTATTGTTAGCAGCATTGATTGTTTTTTTGGCATACGCCACAGTTCAAAGCATTGTCAAACCTATTGAATTTCAGAAAGAACAGCAGAAACGCTACGCTGAAACCATTCAGAAGTTGAAAGACATTCGTACAGCCGAAGGCGCCTTCAAGGAAGTGAACGGCGACTACACCGCAAGTTTCGACACCTTGATTGATTTCTTGAAAACAGGCGAATTCTCAATTATCCGTAAGATTGGTGAAATTCCTGAAGATTTGCTTGGCCAAATCTCTGAAAAAGAAGCCATTCAGAAGGGTATGATTATCCGTGACACCACTAAAGTCTCGGTGCTCGACTCTCTCTATCCTGCAAATTATAAGGTTGACTCACTGCGCTTTATCCCTTACTCGGGCGGTCGTGAGTTCACTTTGAAGAAAGGCGTTATCGAGACTCAATCGAAACTGAAGGTTAAAGTGTTTGAAGCATCAGCACCTTCGAAATACATATTGAAAGGTCTTGATGAGCAAGAGATTATCAATCTGAACGACGGCCTTGATTATAAAGGTCTGAAGGTTGGTTCGGTTACCGAAGTCAACAACGGCGCAGGCAACTGGGAATAAAAACCATACTGATTTGTTGCAGAACATTCATTTCATAGACAAATCGTTCGACTACGTCAATGTCGACAAATACCATATGTCCCTTCAGGTTTTCCTGAAGGGATTTTCGTTTTCCGTGCTCGACCGCGAACGGAACAAATATGTCGCATTGGCTCATTATCAGTTCAATAGGGTGACGTCGTTCCGCACACTTGCAAAGCAGATTGACGCCATTTTCGACAGCGAGCCGTTGCTGCAATGCCGCTTCAGCCATGTCAAACTGTTGTTTGCCACAACCGACTACACCTTTGTGCCAGCCGCCTATTTCGCTGAAAACGAGAAAGAAGTGTGGTTCCGCTTCAATCAGGAACTGCAGCGCGGCCACGAGTTGATGTCGAACTACATTTTCGGCAATTCATCGTATGTGGTTTTCAGCATCCCGACAGTGCTGGCCGACATTTTCCGCGCAAGGTTCGAATCAGTGAGGTTCTATCACCAGTCGGTGCCGATGATTGAAGACCTGACACTTCGAAGCAAACTCGAAAGCGGTGACAAGCGCGTGTATATTAACCTTATGCCTGCGTTTTTCGACTTTGTGCTTGTCGACAACGGCGAAATCGCGCTCTACAACACATTCAGTTACAAATCGACCGACGATTTCAACTATTTCTTCCTGAACGCTGTCGACAGCCTGCGACTGCCGCCTACGACCGTTCCAGTGAATGTTTGCGGCATTCTGCCAGCCAACAGCCCGATATTGGAATCGATGAAGGAATACGTGCGGAATATCGGCTATTTTGCCATGCCGTCGCATTTTGAGTACGCCTACGGCTTCAACGACATTCCGTCGCACTATTTCACAAACATGATAAACCTTTACCAATGCGGATAATCAGCGGACAATACAAGCATCGGCTCATTACGCCGCCGTCGAACTTCAAGGCACGACCAACCACCGATCTTGCCAAAGAGAGCCTTTTCAATATTCTTGAGAATACGATTGATTTTGAATCGGTTAAGGTGCTCGACCTTTTTGGTGGAACTGGCGGAATATCGTACGAGTTTGCGTCGCGCGGCTGCACCGACATTACCTGTATCGAACTGAATTACAATCATTTCAGTTTTATTAAAAAGACGGCCGCCGACTTGAAGATGACGGGGTTGAAGGTGATTCGCGCCAATGTGCTGAAATTTCTGCCAGCCTGCGCCGAGAAATTCGACCTGATTTTTGCCGACCCGCCATACGATTTGCCGCAGTTGCCCGAAATACCTAAAATGGTTATCGACAACGAGTTACTTGCCGATGGCGGGCTCTTCATTATGGAACATTCCGAAAAAAACAACTTCGACCAGATGCCGCAATTCTACATGCACAAGCACTACGGCGCGGTGAATTTCAGTTTTTTCAGAAACGGCGAAGGGGAATGACGGTGCTTTTAGGAAAAAACTTGTTTTCTTTGCCAACGAATCTAAAACACAATAAAAATGAAAATTGAGAACGGAAAAATGGTGTCAGTGACCTACGAGTTGAAGTATGACGACGCTGACGCAAAACTGATAGAAGTGTGTGACAAAAGCCGTCCGTTGACATTCCTGTTCGGTGCGGGCATGATGCTGCCGCATTTCGAGAAGAATCTCGACGGCCTTGAGAACGGCTCTCTGTTCGACTTTGTGCTGACCGCCGACCAGGCTTACGGCCAGGTTACTGAAGAAGCCATTGTCGATGTGCCAATCAATGTTTTTCAGGATGAGAGCGGTAAGGTGAACAAGGAACTGATAACCGTTGGCAACACCATTCCAATGATGGACGCTCACGGCAACCGTCTGCACGGCGTTGTTGTGTCGTCGACTGCCGAAGCGGTGAAAATGGATTTCAACCATCCGCTTGCGGGTGCCGATTTGCACTTCAAAGGCAAGGTTATTGAAGTCCGCAACCCCACAATGGCCGAACTTGAACGCAACTGTGGCGGCGGTTGCGGCGGTGGCTGCAACTGTGGCGACAAAGGCAAGGAAGGCGGATGCAGCGGTTGCTGCTAACAATCTGCAATTTGCTATATATCAAAGGCTTTGCTTCCAAAGTGGGAGTGAAGCCTTTTTTTTTGTATGTGTAAGTTGTAGATTGCAGCAGTTGTTTTGCAACTAGAGTGAATGATAGAAAAAAACAGGAGGCCGTCCATCGGGCGGCCTCCATTGTTATTGCCATCTCAGGCAATAACGTACTAACAACTCTAATCGGGAAAAACTTTTGTATGTATGGTTTATTTGTATCCCGGGTTTTGATAAGCGGCTTTCTCTTCGTCGCTCATTTCCAGACCATCAATCTGACCTTGTGGAATAGGAGACAAGTACATGTAATCCTCAATTTCACGAGTATACTCTGTAAGTTCCCAGTCGCCTACATTAGAACCACAAATCTTATATGTGCCAGCAAGTTCTTTCCACATTTGGGTGCGGATAAGATCGAGACGGCGATAGCCTTCACCGAAGAACTCGCGAGAACGTTCCAGCATGATATATTTCATGTCGATGGTAGCAGGTGTGGCAGCAACAAGGTCGGCACTATAGTCGAAGTTGACAACTTTGTCTTCAGCAACGCTGTAACTCCATTTTCCTGCACGCTCACGCAGAACGTTGACAAGGTCGCGGGCCGATTTCTCGCCACTTGCACCTTTAACAGCGGCTTCTGCTGCGATGAGGTACAGTTCAGAGAATTTTGCAATGTAGTACGGACGAACATTGTCAGCGTTAGGCACACCAAAGGTCGTATACTTGTAAGGATGTGATGTTGCTTTTACATCGTCAGATTCCTGGCTGTAGCCACTGAGTTTGAATGGACCAGGGAATATTTTGCGGCTGATGTGTTCTGGATCCATAACATAGTCAGAACGACCAGGAGCAACACCTAATCCAAGACCACCATTTTTCTTGTCGTAAACAGTGCCATCGATGGCTTTAGGAATAAATGTCAGAACAATTCCGTTTTGCTCGATATCCATATCGTTGGCATTTTTGTGAGTGGCAGGAGCAGAGTCGTTACCAACTTCCCAGTTAGCATGAATTGCTGTTTGGAAAGTAGCATCGCGGCGTGAGTCTTTAACATCGGCAAATGTCTCTGTCCATACATTGTAGGGAGGAGCCATACGAGTCCAAGGACGACCATAGCCTTGACGGTCGATACGGGTAACTGCAGTACCATCAGCGGTTTTCAATTCGGTGTAGTTCCAGTTGCAGAGCCAGAAAGCATCATTATAAGGAGCACCTACACCGCCACCATAGTTGTTGGCTTGACCTTCGCCATTGGCACCAGTGTACATCCAACTAGTTGCAGTATGATCGGCCCAAAGCATCATTTCGCTATTGCGATCATTTGAGCCAACGCACATGTTGTAGAATGTTGGTTGCAAAGCGTATGGACCAGGATTGTTGATGGCTTCCATAGCAACATCGTAAGCCATTTGGAAATATTGAGAAGCCGATTTTCCGTTCGGGTCAGTGCGGTCGCAAGCCGGATAGGTCGGGATGTTGTTCGGGTTCTCAAGCCACCAAGCGTATGTCAGATATGCTTTTGCCAAATAGAGGCGGGCAACATTCTTAGTTGCGGCACCAATCACGCGGGGTGACTCTGGCAAGTTTGCGATGGCAGTTTCCAAATCAGGGAAAATACATTTTGTGTACACTTCAGGAACAGTGTTGCGCACCGATGTGCGGGTAGGAGATGAGTTGGCTTTCAACTCACCCGAACCGAAATCCAATGGCACGCCACCAAAGTGCTGCACAAGCAGGAAGTAGTCGAAAGCACGGAAGAAATTGGCTTCAGCCACCAACGATGCCTCAATATTGAAAGCAGTTCCGTTTTCGATAATGCTATTTGCAGTGTTGATATTTACAAATATCGGGTTCCAAAGGACATCAGTACGTGCGGTTGAGGGATTGCAGTCACCTTCACCTGGCGTATAATCGCTGTCTTTGAAGTTGTTGTCGGCCGATTGTCCAAAAGTGAACTCATCGGTACCATTCTCGCATGCAGCGTAGTAGTAACCACCGTAAATGTAACGCAAGTGGGCGTACATTTGAGTCAGACCGCCTTGCACACCTTCTTGGGTTGTGAAGTAGTCGAGGGTGAACGATGCGCGGGGAGTCTCGTCTAAGACGTTAGAGCAACTGCTTATGCCCACCAAGGCTAAGGCTGCCGCGCTAATAAATGTTAATTTATTCTTTTTCATAATTGTACTCGATTAGAAAGTTATGTTTAATCCGACTAAATAAGTGCGTGTTGCCGGGGTGTTTGTACCAACGGTAAGCACTGTGTTGGCTTTGTATGTGCCAGGAGTAACGGCTACGTTCTCGTTACCGAATGAGTTAGTCTCAGGATCAAGTCCGGTTTCTTTGTGGAATTTCGATGCAATGACCCATGGGTTCTGAATAGTTGCGTATACACGAATCTTCTTTATACCAATCTCGTCCAGTACGCTAATGCCGTTGTTTTTGAAATTATAACCCAAAGTGATGGTGCGCAATTTGCAGTACGATGCGTTGAAGTAACCAAGAGTTGAACCATATTTCGGGTTGTCACCTTGTAATGCACCACCCGGTTTCGGGTATTTTGCGCCAGTGTTTTCCGGAGTCCAGTAGTCAACATCAACGTTGTTGCGACGGCCGCTCAGCATGTTCAGATAGCCGTACGAAGCGTGCAATGTGCTGATGAGTTTGCCACCTGCCTGGAAGGCACCAATAACAGTAAGGTCGAATCCTTTATACTCCAAACGAGTGTTGAAACCGCCTTGAAGTTTCGGATCCATCTCTTGAATGGTGCGGTCCGATGCGTCAATCTTACGTGTCGGCATTCCGTTCTCGTCAAATTCGCCAGTGTATTTTACACGGATGTCGCCAGGTTCGCAAGTCGGTTCAAGAATCTCGCCATACGATTTCTCTGCGCCATCGGGTTTGTAGTTGAAATCGTCTTCTTGCCAGATACCTTCGTACTCATAGTCGAAGATAGAGTTGATCGGGTGTCCAACGAACCAGAAGTTGCCCTCATCGCGCTCAGCGCCCGATGCCAATTCAACCAGTTCGTTTCTGTTGTGATACATGTTAACACCGGCTTCCCAAGTAAGTCCGTTGTAGTTGTCGAGAATTGTGGCATTAACGTTGAACTCCCAACCTTTGTTCTGTGTCTTACCAATGTTGGCCATATATCTGCTAACACCAGAAGTAGAAGGCAGGTTTACACTCAGCAGCACGTCGTTGGTGTTCTGAACATAGTATTCGAAACTACCGCTGATACGGTTGAAGAATCCGAAGTCGATACCGTAGTTCATAGTCTCAGAATACTCCCAACCAAGTTCGGGGTTGGCAAGTTCTGATACATAGTAACCTGTGCTGTAGGTGTCGTTACCAAAGTTGTAAGGACGGCTTCCAAGTGCGCCAAGAGTCTTGAATGGAGCAACTGCCTGGTTCGAAGTCTGACCGTAGCCGACACGCAGTTTCAAAGAGTTCATCCAATCGAAACTATCCATGAATGCCTCGCGGCCGACATTCCAACCAACTGATACTGCAGGGTAGGTGTGTGAGTTTTTGCTCGGTGCCAGACGCGACGATTTATCGTTACGTACGGCAACGGTCAGCATATAGCGGTCGTCGTAAGAGTACATCAAACGAGCCATTGCCGATTTCAAACCATATTCGCTATAGCTCTGACCGTTAGGACTAACAGAAACAGAGCCTTCGTCGTTCAGACGGCCAAGGTTGTAGTATAAGAATTTCTTTGAGGCAATACCGCTTGCAGAAGCAGAAGACGACTGGTTTTGCGAACGTTCAAACGACAGCAAGCCAACAGCGT
The DNA here is from genome assembly GCA_016284875.1 of Salinivirgaceae bacterium. Classification (GTDB taxonomy): domain Bacteria; phylum Bacteroidota; class Bacteroidia; order Bacteroidales; family SZUA-534; genus RUG13583. Next base: position 8,399 of record JAEEPS010000030.1, read on the forward strand.
TGATAGTGTGCTTGTCGATTGTTCTGTCATAAGTGATAAGGTTCTCAACAGCCCAGTTCAGGTTCAATGATTTTGACAAAGATGCCGATGAGGCAGTAGTTTCATTTATGGCATTGAAGCCCACACCACGATATTGGCCATTTTGAGTGTATTTCAGGTTCAAACCAGCGTTCATGCGGTATTTAAGTCCGGTGATGCGTGGAACAGAGAATTCAGTATAGAAACTGTTGTAGGTACCGTAAGCAAGGTTTTTGTCCTCAAAATCGCCATCAGCATCAGCTTTCTCCAACGATTCGCGAACGTATGTCCAACTCTCGTCGGTGGTGTTCATCTTGAATGTGCGGCGCAAGTTACCATTCTCGTCATACGGGTCAATAAGCGGTGAAGCCGACAAAACTCCGTAAATGCCAATGCTGTTGCCATTGTTGATAGAGTAGTTGTTGCTGCTTGTGAAGCCGACTTTGATGTATTTGCCAACCTTTTGGTCAACAGCCGAGCGGAATGACAAACGAGAGAAGTTTTGCAAAGGCAGAACAGCCTCCTCACGATAGTAGCCGAAACCGAAACTGTAAGCGGCTGATTTTGTACCACCTGTAACTGAAAGGTCGTGGCTTGTCACCATGCCTTTGTCGTACATGAGGTCCTGCCAATCGGTATCAACGCCTTTGTCTTCGCCTTCCTGCTCCAAATCGCTGTTAGTGTATCTGTCGGCGAAAGCGCGCATTTCAGCAAATTGTTTTGCGTTCATCATCGGATATTTTGCAAAAACATCCTTGATGCCATAGTAGCCACTATAAACGATTGTGGCGTCTTGCTCAATGCTACCTTTGGTTGATGTTACCAAGATAACACCGTTAGCACCACGAGAACCGTAGATTGCGGTTGCCGAAGCATCTTTCAAGATGTCGATGCTCTTGATTGATGCAGGGTCGATGTCGCTCAGTGAGCCTGCAAACGGAATTCCGTCCAATACAACCAACGGGTCGTTGCTGGCGTTCAATGAACGTGTACCACGGATACGGATCTGCATTGTGGCACCCGGTTTTGTCGATGTCTGTTGCATGTCGACACCGGCAATACGTCCTTGCAATGACTGAGTGATGTTTGAGCCCGGCAATTCGCGGATAACATCGCCCTTCATTGATGCGACAGAACCGGTAACAGCCTCTTTGCGCTGAGTACCGTAACCAACGACAACAACTTCGCTCAGACCAACCATGTCAGGAACGAGGCTGAGGTTGTAAGGACCGTTACCGTTAACGATCACTTCTTCAGTAGTGTAGCCAATGTAGGAAATCTGAAGCACGTCACCGTCTTTGGCTTCCATGGTGAACTTGCCGTCACCAGCGGTGATTGTACCCGTAGTTGTCCCTTTGATGACTACGTTTGCTCCCGGAATCGGAAGCTGTTCTTCATCTGTAATGGTACCACTCACACTGTGAGTCTGTGCCATTGTACAGAATGAAAGCAACAATGTTGGCAGCATTGCAGCCGCCTTTCTCCATAATTGATGTTTCATCATAAATTGGTGTTTAGTTATTAAATAGTATAGTTCCACATTTCGCCATGCTGTTCAAACAGCATGAGAGTTGTCGAATTTTCTTTATCATTTGCCGATGCCTCGGCTTTTGTACCGCGTGCACAACTTATTATTATGAGTATAACCAACGTGGATATGCACAGTGCACAAATCACCTTTATCGCAATCTCTTTTGCCGGTTTGCTGCTGATATAATCCCGTATGTTTTTAATTGTCCCCATAAAACTTCGTCAATGCGGTTTTGTTCGATGATAAAATTATTGTGAGTGGCAGAATCGGGCTTTCAATTTTGGGTATTTCATTTATAATTTTGGATATTTAAGACGATTTCTGCTATAGCAACAATATTTGCAATCGGTTGCAGTGATTTGTAATAAAATGATAATCAAACATTTTTGTTTTAATAACTATTGCAATCGGTTGTGAAGAGGAGTTTCGTTTTTAAACACGTTTTTCAAATGTTCAAATGCTCGTTTTTTGTGTTTTTTATGTGTGAAATTGATAAGAAATGAGTTGCGAATCGATTTGGAAAGAGTATTACCAAAGGGGGGGATTGATACCTCGTTTCTGCAGTCTATTGCAAATAAAAAAGCGGCTCTTACCGAAAGGCAAGAGCCGCTTTTGTTACACGAAAAAAGTTGTTTACTCGCTAATCCTGAACCAATCGAAATCGGCATAGCCGCCCGGCTCTTTGGTAGAGTAGTAGAAGAGAGCGTAGCGCTGACCCATGAAGTGGTCGAGGCTGTACGACATTGGCAGAGTGTCGCCGATTTGGTTCCATTGCTTGCCGTCGAGCGAGTAGTGGAATACGGCCTTGTCAACGCCGTGGCTGCCAATGGCGCTCTCATCAGCAATGCGTGTGAAGTCGCAGTCGGCTTTGAAATAGACGGTACTGGCATCGACAGGAACGCTTGCCACAACGTGCTGAACGCCGCGGCGTGGCGGCCAGGGTGCATCGTCGGCGTTGGCTTCGGGCTGGTTGTTAACCATCACAATCGATTTCTTGTCGCCATCGTTCTGAATGGCCACAAATCCGAATTTGCCAGCCAAAAGAGCAAGTCCGGCAATATCGCCGTCCTTCAGGTTCGAGGCATCGAGACAAGCGCTGCCAGAGCATTTCGGGCCAAAGGTGCGCTGTGTGAGCATATTGCGGCTCTGTGTGAACAGAGTGTCGGTGCGGTCAGTGCGGAAGCGGATAAAGCCTTTGCGCTCGGTCATTGTCCAAAGGCTGTTCACGGGATTGTGGTTCCACTGCCAAACAATTTTCGGCTGGTCGCCATCGAACTCATCGCTATCAACAATTCCCGGAATCAGGCTGCCGTTTGCGGGCAGGTCGAGTGTTTCGGGCACTTTGCCATCGACACCAAGAACCGGCCATCCATCTTCCCAAACAACGGGAACAAGGTAGGGGATGCGGCCCACAGCACCGCGGTCGCCGAACAAGTAGGCGTACCATTTTCCGTCGGGAGTGTCAATCAGTCCGCCTTGAGCAACGCCCTTGTCTTGGAACACAACGCGGCCTTCGTACGGGCCAAACAGGTTGTCGGCACGGTGGCAGACAACAGTGCGCACTCCGCCGCGCGGCCAGCAAATGTTGAACAGATAGTATTTGCCGTTAATCTTGAACATCTGCGAGCCTTCAGCGCCCAGCATCAGGTTTTCGCCTGCGGGCAGACCGGCGTTCTCAATCAGAACTTTCTCTGAATCGGGCTTGATTCCGCTCAAATCGGGTTCAACTTCGCGAATTATTAATTTACCGCCGCCGTTTATCATATAAACGTGTCCATCTTCTTCAAACACAACGGTATGGTCGTGGTGCGAAGGACGGAACTCGTGGCGTTCCCACTTACCATTCTCAATGTTGTCGGTGGTGAAAAAGTAGGTTTTGCCAGTCACCTGGTCGAAGGTGCTGACAAAGAATTTGCCGTTCACGTAGCGAATGCAACTTGCCCACGAGCCCTTGCCGTAAGTGTTTTTGCCGTTCAAGAGCATCGTCTCGTCCTGGTCGCCCAGCGTCTCGTAAGCGTAGCCGGCTATCTCCCAGTTGCTCAAGTCTTTCGACTTCATAATTGGCACGCCGGGGTTCATATGCATTGTGGTGCTGCTCATATAATAGGTGTCGCCCACGCGCATCATCGACATATCGGGCACATCGGCCCAAATCATCGGGTTGGTGAAGCCCGTTTCGGTGCTTGCACTCTTCTGGCCGTTGCATCCGCACATTATCGCGGCAGCGGCTAACAGGGTGATTGATAGGTGTTTCATTGAGTTAAAAGTTTATAAGTTATAAGTTCAAAGTTTATAAAAAAGTTGAGCGCTACGCTGTTGAGAATGTTTAGTTTAATGTTTAACAGGTTTAACAAGTTGAATCAAAATTCGTAATTCAATTCAAAATAATCTGTAAAATCCGTTAAATCTGTGTCATCTGCGTTCCTTAATACTCTCTATTCAAACAGCCCTAAATCAACAAACTCGCCCAGAGCCTTGTGCCCGTTGGCGTTGGGGTGCAGGTTGTCGTTGTCGTGCAGATTGGGGTTCATCACGGTAGTGTCCGAATCGCTGCAAATGGCTTTCTCAAAGTCGATTACGGCGTCGAACTTGCCGCAGGTGCGAATCCAGTTGTTCACGGCCAGACGGCACTCTTCCTTCTCGGGCGAGCCGTAGAAGCACTCTTTGAACGGCGTTACGGTGGCACCGAAAATCTTCAGTCCGTGGGCGTGCGCCGTGTCAATCATCTTCGAGTAGGCGTCAATCAGTTCTTTCTCAGTTACCGACGGATTTGGCGAGTAGCCCATATCGTTAACGCCTTCAAACAGAATGACATACTTAACGCCAGGCTGCTCAATCACATCGCGGTTGAAGCGCACCGAAGCGTTGGGGCCCAGTCCGCCGCGAATGACGCAGTTGCCGCCAATGCCCATATTGAGCACTGCGAGTTTGCTTGTGGCGGGATTGGCCAGCAGGCGCTCAGAGAAGACGTCGGTCCAGCGGTTGACCTGATTGGTTGTCGAGCCGCGGCCGTCGGTGATTGAGTTGCCCACAATGGCAATGGCTGCAGTGGGTTCGTCGGCCACCACGTCGAGGCGCTCAATGGTGTACCAATGGTCGGTGGTGACAGCATCGGCAAAATCGGTGTTATTCAGTTCGTTACCTGTCAGAATGTACGAAGTGGTGCGTGAGCCTGGGTGGCCAGTAATGTCGCTCGGCACAAAGGTGTAGGCAATGGTCACGGCCACGTCCATACGCGGTGTCAGCGCGAACTGCAGCGCGTCGGAAATAACCGATTTGCCTTTCTCAATATCAATGGCCTGTTTTCCACCGAACAGCACGTTCACAGCCTTTGCGGCGTCAATCTTGCTGCCTTCGAGGGCGGGGGCGAGGCTCACGGCGGCAATCTTCAGCACGTCGTTGCCGAACTCGTTCGAGAGTTTCAGGCGCACGGTCTCGCCGCCGATTGACACGCGGATTTTCTGGCGAATGGTGTTCCCGCTGATTCCTGGCTCAGGCGGGCAGTTATGCGGCTCGGTGAGTTGCACGGCAGTGCCCCAGGTTCCAACCCAGCGCTGTGTGTCAGTTTGTTGCGCAGTCTGTTGCGAGCATCCCGCAACCATCATCGCGCAAGCCATCAAACAATAAATTCTGATACTGTTTAAACGTCTCATAGTTTTGATTTTTAGTGTGTTACTATATGTGTTTAGTTAAAATGCTTTCGGTTGTAAAATATGCAAAAAATCGACACTTGAAACCGAATGCAATAAAAAAATACAATCGGTTGCAATGATTGTGTTTCAATAACTTCGATATTAAAGCGGAGTTTCGCATCACTCTGTGTCCTCGGTGCTGTTGTAATAGTCAGATGGCGCGCCGCCATACTGTTTTTTGAAGACCGTGCTGAAGTAGGCGGGGCTTGCGAATCCGCACATCTCACTAATCTCCGTAATGCTGTACTGGCGCGACTTGAGCAGTTGTTGCGCGTACTCGAGCCGCACAATCTTGATGAAATCGGTGGGCGACATATCGGTCAGCGCCTTCACCTTTTTATATAGAAGCGACGAACTGACGTTCATCTCCGACGCGAACTGTTCCTTGCCGAAATCGCTGTTGTTCATATTCCGTTTCACCACCTCGTGCAGTTTCTGAATGAACTCATCGTTCTGACGGTTGCCAAGTTCAACGATGGGTGCGCCGTGGGATAAACTGTTCACAATCTTCGATTTAATCAGTTGCCGATTGTGCACAATCGTCTTCAGTCGCTGCCGCAAAATGTCCATATCGAACGGCTTTGTCAGGTAGTCGTCGGCGCCCAGTCCGAGACCTTTCAACTGGTCGGTTTGCTCCGATAGTGCTGTGAGCAGGATTATCGGGATGTGGGCAGTCTCGAAGGTCGATTTCATCAGCCGGCACAACTCAAAGCCGTCCATTTCGGGCATCATAATGTCGGAAACCACAATGTCAGGCTGCTGCGTGCCGATGGTTTTCCAAGCCTCGGCGCCGTTTGCGGCCGTCAGAATGTTGAAATCGGCCGCCAGCGTGTCGCTCATAAACCGCAGCAGCGATGTGTTGTCCTCCACAATCAGCAGCGTGGTGTCCGATTCGCTTTGTGCAACGCTCTTGCTTTCAGATGGTTGCGATGTTTGCCGCGATGTTGTGGTAGCCGTTGCGGTGTACTTGTTTTCGGCTGTGGCAGCCGGAATCTCGATGGTGAACACCGAGCCGCGGCCTTCCTGGCTCGTGCACGACACCTTTCCGTTGTGCATCTCCACGTAATTCTTCACCAGCATCAGCCCGATGCCCGAGCCCATAATGCTCGAATTGATGGTGTTGTCGCTGCGGTAAAACTCTGTAAACAAATGCTTTTGCGCCTGTCGGCTGATGCCTATTCCGTGGTCTGTTACCGACAGTTGCCACAACTTTTCGCCGCACTCAAGGCCGATGCTGACAATGCCGCCCTGCGGTGAGTATTTTATGGCATTAGATATCAGATTATCAATTACTTTGGCCATTATATTAACATCGATGGCTGATGAGTAACTGTCGGTGTTGTGGTGGTATTGCAGTTTGATGTTGCTCTTTTCGGCCATCGACTCGAACATCTGAATCCGATTGCCCGTAAATCCCACAATATCAGTCATTGCCAGCATCAGTTTCTCTTTGCCGATGTCGGCCTTCTGGAAGTCCATCAGTTGCGTGACCACTGCCGACAGTTGCTGCGCTTGAACCGAGGCCAATTCAAGGTTTCGTTGACCGCCGGCCGTCAGTTTCTTCTCTTTGTGCAACTCCTCAATCGGCGCTTTTATCAGCGTGAGCGACGTGCGAATTTCGTGCGCCGTGTTGGTGAAGAACCGAATTTTGTCCTCGGCGTGCTGCCGTCTGATGTTCTGAATATATTGTGTGATAATCATATAAACTATTAGACACACAATCAGATAACTGATGGCAACAAACCACCATCGGCGCCAGAAGGGCGGTGTGATTTCGATGTGAAGTGTTCGCTCGTCGATGATGTGTGATAAAGTGTTGTCGTATAGCCTGATATGCAGGTCGAAGTTGTGGTTGGGCAGGTTGGTGTAGGCTATCACGCGGTCGGTTGAGGGCTGTGTCCAGTCGTTGTCGAGCCCCGCAAGTTGCCAGGCAAATTTTGGTCCGGCAATGTCGCCAATCGGCACCAACTCAATGCGCATATTGTTCTGCATATAATTCAGCGTGAGCGTATCGAGTTGATTGACAGGCTTGTCGGTGAGTTGCAACGTGCTCACTGGGTTTCCTGCCACGCTGATGTCCTGCAAGTATATTTTTCCGCTCGACGGCTGTTCCAGACTGGCTTCGGGGTTAAACTCGATGGCGCCTTTGTTGGTGCCCCACACAAGGTTGCCGTTGCGCAAACGGCAGTGGGAGTGGCGGTTGAACGACACAGTGGCTAATTGCTCGGTCATTGCAACGGTGTGCGCCTGATTGCCGTTAATCCCCGATGGCGCGAACTTGCACAGCCCCGCTTCGGTGCCAATCCAAAGGCAGTCGCCGCCGTCGGCAATGCTGGTGACAAAATCCGATGGCAGGCCGTTGCGTGTGTCGAACTGCTCGGTGTTGCCCGACGCAAGGTCGTAGCGGCGCAGTCCGTAGCCGGTCGTTGCCACCCATATCGAGTTGTCTTTCACCAAGATGTCATTTATAATAATGCGGTCAATCAGTGTGGTTTCTTCGCCCGTCGCCTTGTCGAGCATAAACAATCCGTTGATGCAACCGAGCAGCATCCGCTGTCCGTCAAGTTCGGCCAATGCGTTGATGGCCAAATAGTTGAACCGCTTGAAACGTCCGTTGCGGTGGTCGTAGCGGAAAAAGTCATCGTTCACGCCGCCAATCCAGATGTCGCCAATCGAATCCTTGATAATATCGAACACGAAATCGTTGTCAAATAGATTGTTAGACTCTTTGCTCGAATGGTGGGCGAGCGTCTGTCCGTTGCCGTCAATCACGTAAACTCCCGAAGCGTAAGTGCCCGCCCAGATGTGTCCGTCGGCGTCCTCGCAAAGCGACAGAAACACCTGCGACTGGTTTTGCTTGTCGGAAAAAAGGTGCAGCCACTGGCCGTTTTGCGGGTTGAGCCGGCTGATGCCGTTGTTGGTGGCAAACCAGATGTTGCCGCGCCTATCTTCGACAATGGCGTTCACATTGTCGTCGGAGAGCGAGTTGCGGCTGTTGCTCTGGTGCTTTATCTGGCGGATGGCTGGCGTTTGGATGTCGAAAAACGACACGCCGCTGCCGTAGGTGCACACCCACACGCGTTTGCCGGGCTCGCACAGAATGTCGTAAACGCCATTGCCACGCAGCGTGTTGGGATTGTCATTGTCTTTCTTGTATATCTCGCTGATGGTGAGCGTGTTACTATTGATTAGCCAAAGGCCTTGTCCGTCGATTCCTGCCATCAGAATGCTGTCGTTGAGCGGTTCCAGTGCCAGAACTGGCTGTTTGGGCAGTTGGGTAGGGCAGACGGGCGTGCATTGTTCCGTCGCTAAATCGAATATAAACAATCCGTTAGCCTTTGTGCCAATCCAAATCTGCCTTGTCGCCGCATTGTAGTGCAGACTCGATTTTATGGCATCGAGTCGTGGATTGTTGAACGTGGCTATTGTTTTCTGTGTCAGTGTGTTAAACAGCAGAACATCATGCCGCCTCGCTACAATCAGCGTGCTATCGTCAATCCACTCAATGCAGTCGGTCAGTTCGGTAATGCCGGTTGCCGTAACATCCTGAACATCAATTTTGAATAATCCTGTTGCTGCCGAAATCCACAGATTGCTGCCAACATCGATGAGCATTCGGCTAATGCGGAACGCGTCATCATCGAGCGTCTCGCTCAAGTTGACAACGCTCTCAAACTTATCGTAGACAGGATTGTAACGGAAAATCTGGCCGTCGCTGCTGTATGCCACTAGCAGATTATCGCGGCAAGCCAGTTTCAGCGTCACCATATTCATCTTGCTGTAAGGCACTTGGTAGATGCGGCAGTCGTTGTTTGCAAGCCGCACCACGCCCATCTTCGACGATGCCCAGACAAACCCATTGGCATCTTTGCAGATGGAATTTATCTCGCGAATAGAGATGTGATGAGTCTCGTTAATGGATTGGAAATCAATTGCGAACAAACGGGCAGGAGAGAGGCATACAATAACTCCCGCCAACAAAATAAGAATGTGTCTTGATAGATTCCGTCGCATACCATAAAAATATATACTTACACAAAAGTGCAGGCTTCTCTATCGGCTAAAAACGAAGAATTTACCAACGTTTTATAAACACAATCGGGGAATTTTTCCGGAATCTTTCAATCTTTCAATCCTTCAAGCATTCAGTCCTTCAATCCTTCAATCCTTCAATCCTTCAATCAATGACTGAACACAAAACTCACAATGTTCGCGCCCATTTGAAGGGCCTCGATGTGCTTCTCCATCGGGTCGTTGTGAACGCTCGGGTCCTCCCAGCCGTCGCCAAGGTCGCACTCGTGGCTGAAGAAGCAGACCAGCCGCCCATTAACAAACAAGCCGAAACCCTGCGGCGGCAGATTGTCGTGCTCGTGGATTTTTGGCAGACCGTTATCGAATTGATAAACAGTGTGATAAATGGCATGATTGAATGGCAGTTCAACAAATTCCTGGTCGGGTAGTACCTTCTTCATCTCGCGCCGAACGTACTGCTCAATGCCGTAGTTGTTGTCGATGTGCAGAAAACCGCCAGCCTCCAGATATTTGCGCAGGTTCAGCACATCGGACTCGGAAAAGACGATGTTGCCGTGGCCAGTCAGGTGCACAAGCGGATAGTTGAAAAGGTCGGCGCTGCCAACATCAACAGTTGCGGGGTCGGGATTGATATTGGTGCCGATGTTCTTGTTGCAGAACTCAATCAGGTTTGGCAGCGAGGTGGGGTTGGCGTACCAGTCGCCGCCGCCGTTGTATTTCAGCAGAGCGATGCGCACGGGTTGTGCTTGCGCCATTGTCGCGCCAAGCAACAAAATCAATATGGCCGCAAAACGCCTCATTGTTTCAAAAGATTGATTGTGTGGCACGCCACAAGAGCCGCCGTTTCGGTGCGCAGTCGGTAGGGGCCAAGGTCGATGGGCGAGTAGCCGTTGGCGGCGGCAAGCGCAACCTCCTCGGGCGAGAAATCGCCTTCGGGGCCAATCAGCACGGTGTATTCGTTGCAGTCATCAACCATCGCTTTAAGCGGATGTTTCTCACTTTCAATGCAGTGCGCAATCAGTTTGCGGCCGTCGCGCGGTGTCTTGACAAACTTGTCGAAAGGGGTGATGTCGTTCAGCACAGGCTTGTATGCCTTAACTGATTGTTTCATAGCCGAAACAATGATTTTCTCGATGCGGTCCAGATTCACATTTTTCCGCTCTGAGTGCTGGCTGACGAGCATCGTAATCTCATCAATTCCAATCTCGACGGCCTTTTCCACAAACCATTCGGTGCGGTCGATGTTTTTTGTGGGCGCAATGGCAATGTGGATGCGGTAGGGGCGTTGCTCGTAATTATTTATGGTGTTGGTGATGGTCAGCGTGCAGCGTTTCGGATTCGGGTCGGCGATTTCGGCCGTGTGGTAGCCGCCCACGCCGTCAATCAGCAGCACTTTGTCGCCTGGCACAAGCCGTAACACCTTGATACAGTGCTTCGATTCCTCCTCCGACAAGGTGCATTGTCCGTTCGCTATCTGCGGTGTGTAGAAAATGTGCATGACCGTAATTTTCAGCAAAGAAAACGATTTTCTTGATTTGATGCGTCAATCCTTCTCGCATTCAATCAATAAGCGATTTTTGCCGCGAATGATGTCTTGCCGTTTGCCAATGTTCCCGACACAACAAACGTATCGCCGTCTTGTTGACATGCCAGTGTAACATCTTCGCCCACAGGCATTTCGTGTAGGAAATTTATATCCACTGATTTTGCCAGATGCGTGTTCAGATAGTCGGTGTCGATGCAGTCCATTGTCCAGTCCAGATAGCGCATGCTGGTTAGGTGGTTGTTCATGTCGAGGTCGCTGAACATCACGCGGCGCATGGTTTTGGCGGCAGTTTCGGCGGTAGCGGGCTGAACTTTGGCTGTGTTCAGGTTCAGATGCTCCTGCTCAAGGTTGAATTGGGCAATGCTCTCCACAATCGACTGAACATTGCACAAACTGCGGTTCTCGAAACTCATTATCACCCAGTCAGATGCGCCCTCGACAATAACCTCGCCGCTGGCGTTGGAAATCTGGAAATAACGGCGTGCAAACAAGCGGTTATAGCCTGAAGGCCAGGTTGTTACGGTCAGCACATCGTGCCAGACGGGAGTTTTGTAAATATCGAAATGCACTTTTGAAAGCGCCCAGAATGCGTTGTGGTTGTCCTGCAGGCTCTTGTGGCCGATTCCAAGGCGTTCGGCGTGCATGCTTGCAGCCTCAATAAAATAAGCGAACAGCGAGCCTGGTTTGGCCATTTTTCGCGAATCGGCGTTGTTGGTGTAAACCTGAAAGGTGGTTTTGAATTTGTCAGCCATTGTTTTTGAAATTTTGCCCAAACCTTTAGCAAAATTTATGCCAGCGGCAATAAAAATCCGACAAGTAATAATATGTATAACGACACATTTTTTTTGTTGAATTCGTGTTTAAAAGTCATCGAAAATTGACGTTGCGGCGGTTTGGGAGGCGAGGGGTAATGGCTATATTTGTTTGTTTTGGCGAAGGTGTAATTTTGCCAATTAAATAATTGAAACACAAAATTTTAAGATATGAGCGAAGTGGAAGAAACAACACCGCAGAACAACAATTATGGCGCCAATAGTATTCAAGTGCTTGAAGGATTGGAAGCCGTGCGCAAACGCCCCGCAATGTACATTGGCGACATCAGCGAGAAAGGTTTGCATCATCTTGTATACGAGACAGTTGACAACTCAATCGACGAGGCCCTTGCTGGATATTGCACCCACATTGAGGTGACAATCGGCGAGGACAACTCAATAACCGTGGTCGACAACGGCCGTGGTATCCCAGTTGATATGCACCCGAAAGAGCACAAATCGGCCCTTGAGGTGGTTATGACCGTGCTGCATGCGGGCGGTAAGTTCGACAAGGGTTCATACAAGGTGTCAGGCGGTCTGCACGGTGTGGGCGTTTCGTGCGTCAACGCGCTGTCGAAACATATGACATCGCAGGTTTTCCGTAACGGAAAAATCTATCAGCAGGAATATGAGAAGGGCAAGCCGCTCTACGATGTGAAGGAAGTCGGCACAACCGACAAAACAGGCACACGCCAGCAGTTTTGGCCCGACGACACCATCTTCACCACAACCATCTACAAATACGAGATTCTGGCAAACCGTATGCGTGAGTTGGCGTTCCTGAACGCAGGCATCACCATCACGCTCACCGATATGCGTCCTGACGACGAGGGCAAGACACGCACAGAGACTTTCTACTCGAAAGACGGTCTGCGCGAGTTTGTACGCTACGTTGATGGCAACCGCACCCACCTTTTCGACGATGTAATCTACATCAACACCGAAAAGCAGGGCACACCAATCGAGATTGCCGTAATGTACAACGACGGCTATTCAGAGAACATTCACTCTTACGTCAACAATATCAACACTATAGAGGGCGGAACACACCTTCAGGGCTTCCGTATGGCGCTAACCCGCACACTGAAAAAGTATGCCGACGACAACTGCAAGCGCGACCTTGAGAAACTTGAGAAAAACCACATCGAGATTTCGGGCGAGGACTTCCGCGAAGGCTTGACCGCAGTTATCTCAATCAAAGTTGCAGAGCCGCAGTTCGAGGGTCAGACCAAGACCAAGTTGGGCAACAGCGAGGTGGCCGGTGCCGTTCAACAGGCAGTGGGCGAGGCCCTTGCCAATTATCTTGAAGAGCACCCGACCGAAGCACAGCGCATTGTGGGCAAGGTGATTTTGGCCGCAACAGCACGTGTGGCAGCACGCAAGGCTCGTGAGACCGTTCAGCGCAAATCGCCGCTTTCGGGTGGCGGACTGCCAGGCAAACTTGCCGACTGCTCAAGCAAAGACCCAGCCGAAAGCGAGTTGTTCCTTGTCGAGGGTGACTCTGCAGGCGGTTCGGCAAAGCAGGGCCGCGACCGTAAGTTCCAAGCCATTCTGCCGTTGCGCGGTAAGATTCTGAACGTTGAGAAGGTGATGCGCCACCGCGTTTACGAGAGCGACGCCATCCGCGACATCTACACCGCTTTGGGCGTACACGTGGGCACCAAAGACGACCCCGATGCACTCGATACATCGAGCCTGCGCTACCACAAAATCATCATAATGACCGATGCCGATGTCGATGGTAGCCACATCGACACTCTGATTATGACCTTCTTCTTCCGCTTTATGCGCGAAGTGATTGAGATGGGCTATCTCTACATTGCCACACCGCCGCTCTATTTGGTGAAGAAGGGCAACAAGCAGGAATACTGTTGGACAGAGCAGCAGCGCCAGCAGGCGATAGAGAATTTCGGCGGAAACGACAAGAACCTTAAAGTGCAGCGTTACAAAGGTTTGGGTGAGATGAACGCCGAAGATCTTTGGGACACCACCATGAACCCCGAAAACCGTACTCTGCGCCAGGTGACAATCGAGAACGCCGCTGCCGCCGACTACATCTTCTCAATGCTGATGGGCGACGATGTTCCGCCACGCCGCGAGTTCATCGAGAAGAACGCCAAATACGCAAACATCGACGCCTAAACGGCTTTGTTTACTTGATATGAAAAATGCTCTGTGACATTGTTGCAGAGCATTTTTTTTCTTAAAAATCGGATTATTTAACATCCTTCACAAAACTCTTCGTCGTCCATTTCAGGCCCCACCAGCGCTTAATGAACACGCCTGCGCGAATGTTCTCGTCGAGCACGAAGGCCACCCACATTCCAATCAGGCCCCAGCCGAAGCCAATGCCGAACAGGTAACTCAGCCCGACTGACACCGTCCACATTACGCCAATGCCCAGCAGCACAGGGAAATAAATGTCGCCAGCCGAGCGCAGGGCGTTCACGGCGAACACGTTCACGGCGCGGCCGAATTCCAGCACAACGTCAATCCAGAGAATGACAACGCCCATTGCAATAATCTCTTGATTATCAGTAAGGAAGTTGAAGATAAACTTGCCGAATATCGCAAAAATCACCGACACCACAATCGACGTTACAACGGCAATCTTCATCACCAGCTTGCCGAAAACAAAGGCCGCACGCGGACGGCGGTCGCCCACAAGGTGCCCAATGGTTATGGCGCCGCTTTGGCCCACCGAAACCGAGAACAGATAGACGAACATTATAATGTTCATACAGTAGGTGCGGGTGGCCAGCGCTTCGTTGCTTATCATATTGATAAAGTAGGTGATAACCACCATCGAAAGGCTGTACGACATCTGCTCGCCAGCCGACGGAACGCCAATGTGCAGCAGTTTTTTGAGTTCGCCGAACGGGAAGGGGCGGAACAGCGCGCGCGGAAAGTGCCGAACGTGCTTTGTTTTAAGCAGATAGAGCAGCGCGAACATTGCAATGGTGCGGCAGGCGGCGGTGGAAATGGCCGCGCCTTCGACACCCAGCGCGGGCATCCCGAACTTGCCGAAAATCAGCGTGTAGTTGCCAATCACGTTGACAATGTTCACCACAAGCGTCACCATCATCGGATAGACGGCTTTGTTGGCGCTTCGCAGCGACGCCGACGCAGCCATCGATATTGCTTGCGCGAAGGCAAACGAACCCACAATTCGCATATACGAAAGGCCGTCGGGCATCAGTTCGGGACGAAGCCCCATCAGGTGCAGAATGTTGCCCGCGAAAAAGAACATCAGGCAACTGATAATCAGGCCGAAAGTGGCGTTCAGCACAAGCGACACGCCAACCGTCTGCGTCACCTTGTCCGACAGTTTTGCGCCAATGTACTGCGAGCATAGGATAGAAGTGCCCAGCGCCGTGACTTCGAACACCAGGAAAATCATACTCACCAGTTGGTTCACCATACCCACGGCGGCCACGCTGTTGTCAGAATGTTGGCTCAACATTATGGTATCGACCGCGCCCAGCGTCATCACCAGCAGGGTTTCCATAAAGATTGGCCCCGCCAGCAGCGCCAGTTGTTTTTGCAGGCCGTCGAGTTGAAAAACTTTCATTGTTTGTAAATAACTGATTGAAGGACTGAAGGATTGAAGGACTGACTAATTGATAATCGAGTTTAAAGTTGAACAGGTTGAATTAGTCGTAACTCGTAATTCATAATTCAATCAAATCTGTGAAAATCAGTTCAATCTGCGTCATCTGTGTTCAAAAATACATCGCTCTAAATCAGTTCCCAGTTATCCGTTTCAGCGCGCCCGTTTCAGGCTCAAATTCAATCGAATACTTGTGATTGTTGAGATAGTCGGACGGCATTGGCACAACCACGCCTTTCTGCGCGATTCCGAACTGTCCGCAGAAGTATTGTTGGCCATCGTAATCAACTGATACCGAAACTGTTGCGGGGATTCGGTGGTAGAGCCCGTATTTTATGCTCGACGACGATTTCGACGACGTGTCAACTTCCTTAATCGACACCTTTGGCGAACTTGTCAATGTCTTGATTGTCATTGTAATAGGATAGGTGTCGTTGCGTTTTCCTGTTTTTGAGAAATAACTCAACGAGATTTGTTCGTCTTCTGTCTTGCCATTCGGCGTTACCACAAACGACTGTGTGTAAGTGCTTTTGACGCTCTTACCTACAAAAAGACTTAAATATTCGTTTTCCAGGCGGTCGAGTTCGGCAATCATCAGTTTCAGCGCCTTGCCGCTTGGGTTGTTGGCTTCTTCGGCAATGCCTGCCACCAGTTTCAGGCGGCGTTTGCGGATTTTGCGAATGAAAGCGGCGGCCGCGGCGGCGTTCTCTTCTTCGGTCATCACAATCGGCTGTTGCTGTTTCGGCTTCTTCACTTCAACCGAGTCTTCTTCATTCGTATCTTCTTCTTCTTCAATAACTATGAACGGCTTCACGCCCATATCCAAAAAGGTGATTGGCTTTGCGTCGGGCACGGCGTTGTTTTGCGGTTTGGGCGCCTTGTAGCCTTCAATGGTGCGGGGGCAGTTGCAGGCCAGAATGGTACCGTCGGCGTTCAACTGAACCATTGGCAGATTGTCGATTCCTGTGAAATTGATTGCGTAGAGTTGGCTCGTGTCGGGCTGACTGATACGTTCAACTTTCACATTCTCAATCGAATAAGCGGTTCCCGACTCGTCGATAACGCCTGTGGTTATGTTCAGATATTTCTCGGCGTATTGCGCGTATGGACCTTTGGCCTTCACCGTTTTTTCGATTTTCAGGCTGACCATCAGCGAATTGCTTGGTAATGAGTAAAATACTTGGTGCCCATCGACGTTCATCTCACCTTGAACAGGCGTTACAAAATAACTGTTCTCAACATCTTTTTGGCCGAAAGCCACTGTTGCCGAAGTTAAAGCAGCGATTGAGATAATCGATTTCAAACTATTCATTGTCAATATCTTTTAGTTTTAGAAACGCTTTCCCTATATTGTCGATAATATTGCTTGCCGTAACAAATTCCATACCATCGGCACGGGCGGCAATGTCGCCAGCCAGACCGTGGACGTAAACGCCCAAAACGGCCGCGTCAGCCGCGCAGTAGCCTTGAGCCAGCAAAGATAAGATAATTCCCGTCAAAACATCGCCGCTGCCTGCCGTGGCCATTCCCGCGTTGCCCGTAGAGTTGAAGCGTACGGTGCCGTCGGGCGTTGCCACCGAAGTAAACGCGCCCTTGAGCACAATTATTATATTGTGTCGGCGAGCCAGGTCGATTTGCGTCTGCAGCCGCTCGTAGCCCGTCGTGTGGCGGTGCGTCAGGCGGTCGAACTCGCCAGGGTGCGGCGTAAGTATTGTATTGGGTTTCAGCAGTTTGAACATTTCTTGATTGGCGGCGATAATGTTGAGAGCGTCAGCGTCGAGCACCATTGGCGCTGTGCAGTTTTGCAGCAGTTGCGCCAGTCCGTTGCGTGCAGCGTCGCTCTGCCCAATGCCAGGCCCGATTCCAACCGCCGAAAAACGTTGCAGGCGGTCGGCGGCGCTGTATTCCATTTGACTGTCGTCGATGTTCAGAATTGCTTCAGGCACAGCCGTTTGCATAATTTGGTAGGCCGATTGCGGAACGTGCGTCGTGAGCAGTCCGCAGCCCGTGTGCAGGCACGCCCGCGAAGCCAGAACAGCCGCACCGCTCATTTGGTAACTGCCCGCCGTGAGCAGCGCGTGCCCGAAGGTGCCTTTGTGTGCAAAGCGTGAGCGCGGCTTCAGCAGCCGCCTGATATCGTCCTTCTGCGTAAGAAAGTAGGGCGATGCGGCGCTGTCGATAGCCTGTTGGCTAATGCCGATTGGAAGAATGTCGAAATCGCCCACAAACTGCTCATTTTCAGCAAAGAAGAATGACAGTTTCGGCAGTTGAAGGCTCAGCGTGTTGGTGGCCTTAATGATTGCGCCAGTGTTCGCCCGATTGTCGGTGCAGAACAATCCCGACGGAATGTCGATTGCAATCGTCTCATTTCCAACGCTATTGATATGCTCAATCAGTTCGGCCCAATAGCCTTCGACGGGGCGGTTCAGGCCCGAACCAAAAATGCCGTCGATAACCACGCTGTCGGGCTTGATTTCGGGCAGCGCGTCGCCTTTGTTGACGAATGTAACGCTCACGCCGTCAGTGCTTTGCAAGCGTTCGAGATTCTGTTGGCAGTCGGGTGAGTTGTTGCCAATGTTAAGTTTGTAAACCGTCACGCCGCCGCCGAACATTTTCGCCAACTTCCGAGCCACGGCCAGCGCGTCGCCGCCATTGTTGCCCGAACCTGCAAAAACGGTAAACTGTGTGTCGCAGTAAAAGTAATTCCCTGTCAGCCAATCGGTTATCGCGTCAGCGGCACGTTCCATCAAATCGATAGAAGCAACGGGCTCGTTTTCGATAGTGAATCGGTCGCAGGCTCTGATTTGTGCAGCATCGAGAATCTTCATTATTTATTGAATATCAATTACTTCTCAATATCGCTAAAATCGAACACTTCATCGTTTTTCAGTTCGATAAGCGTCTCGTTCTCGCACTTGATAATGCGGCCGGGGAATTCCTTAATCATCGAGTAATCGTGCGTGGCAATGAGCACGGCACGGCCGTTGTGGCTGATTTCGGTGAGCAGCGTCAAAATGCCGCGCGACGTTTCGGGGTCGAGATTGCCAGTGGGCTCGTCGGCCAGAATGATTTCGGGGTTGTTGAGCAGCGCGCGTGCAATCACCACACGCTGCTGTTCGCCGCCCGACAGTTCGTTGGGCATTTTGTAGCCCTTCTGCGACAGCCCGACCTTGTTCAGCACGTCCTGAATGCGGTTCTCAATCTCGATTTTGTTCTTCCAGCCCGTAGCCTTGAGCACAAAAAGCAGATTCTCGTGCACGTTGCGGTCGGTTAGCAGTTGAAAGTCCTGAAACACAATGCCCAACTTGCGGCGCAGATAGGGGATTTGCTTGCGGCGCAGGCTCTCGAGTTGGAAGCCCGCCACGGTGCCGCTGCCCTTTGCGAGCGGAAGGTCGGCGTAGAGCGTTTTGAGCAGACTGCTCTTGCCGCTTCCCGTGCGGCCGATAAGGTAAACCAACTCACCGCTGTCGATTTTCAGGTTTATGTTGGTGAGAATCACGTTGTCAGGCTGCGCGATAGTTGCGTCGGTCAGTTGAATTTTGGTGTCCATTGTGTCCATCGTATCACTTTTTTATGTTTCGATTTGATTATGCGATTGCACCCCAAACGAGGCCTTTCATACCGCATCAAAAGTATTATTTAGTGTTTTTCAAGAATGCGAGTAGTGTTTTATTTAATAAACATTTGGGTGTTAATATGGAATGATGGGTGGTCATGTCGATTTTTTTACGCGATTGCGCTATTTCGATATTGCGATATAGCGAAATAAACTATATTAGCAACCGTAAAAAACTAAAATACAATGCCAAAGCAAATGCAAATCCGCAATTTCGGTTATTTTTGGCTTGACGCGTGGGTGATGGCCAACATCATTCAACTTGCGACGCAAGATTTCTGTAAACGCTATTTGAACCGCTCAAACGACCCTTGTGGCCGCCAATATGACCAAATGACGCAAGCGGCACGTTCTGTGCCTGCAAACATTGCAGAAGGCAACTCTCGACATTCAACATCGAAAGAGACGGAGATGAAACTCACCGATGTTGCCCGCGCAAGCCTTGCTGAGTTGGCTAACGATTATCTGAATTGGCTGTTGCAGAACGAGCAATTGCCGTGGTCGGTTAAATCGGAAGAATGCAGGCAGGTAAATGCTGTTCTGTTGGATAAACCCACCTACAAAGATGACGTTCAGTATTATAGCAGCATACACATATTGGCGCAGAAACACAAATTCGATGCGTGGCTTTGCTCAAACGATTCGATTACAGAAGCACGCTGCCTGTTGATACTCTGCAACCGCCTTATTCTGATACTTAACAACCTGATAAACAATCTTCTTGAATCATTCCGTGAAGAAGGCGGTTTTACCGAAGGACTGACCGCCGAAAGACTCGCGTATCGCACAGAGCAAAGCATTAAGGCCGATGCGCCCGCTTGCCCCAAGTGTGGCAAACCGATGATTCGCCGCGTTGCGAAGAAGGGTATGAATGCCGGCAAAGAGTTTTGGAGTTGCTCGGGCTATCCCGAATGCAATGGGACAAGAAAGATGGAGTGATGGCCTTATTATCTTTGGCGAATCCGAAATCTTAACACAATTTGAGAATCTTTTGTAAGTTTGTGCAAGTCCGAACCAAGTGTTAATGGGGCGGATTTGATTTGTATAAAAAAACATTAATGAATTAAGTAAAGAAAAGTATTTGATTTAATATATTAACATTAAGAGTCTTACGCTCTTGTTCCTCTTGTCGAAACACCCCAAAGTAAACAAAGTGTCGGAATAAGCAAGCGAGAGGTTCACGCCGTTGGCGTGAGCCGTTTCGTGCTTATTAGACACAAAGGTAGGGGTACCTCGACAAGATAATAAGCGATTAAAACGAAATGGCAAACGCCTTTCTTTTTGGTTGCTGGGGAATTGGGCTGAGATTCATTTAACAACAACTGATGAATGGATTACCCCACATAGGAGAAATAATACGCGCCGAAATGCATCGGCAGGGACGTACCAATATTTGGTTGGCGCAGCAGTTGTCGTGCAATTCGCGCACAATTAGCAAAATATTCAAAAAGGAAGTTATCGACACTTACCAATTGCTTCAAATTTCAATAGCCCTTCAGCGTGATTTCTTTAAGGTTTATTCCGAGTTGCTATAGATGCCCAAATTGGCGGCATTTGATGCCCGTTTGGGGCATCATGGTTAAGGCTCTTATTAATTGTTTGTTTTTATAATTGTAATAAGCATGGTAACCTACTGCGCGATGTAATTTATGAATATGGAAAACCAAACAATCTGAATCACGTAAATTTTTAATTATAAAATATTTAGTAATGAAAAAAACAATTGTATGTATGGCCTTTATGGGTATAGTATTTGGCTCATGGGCACAAGGAAGAAGTAGTTATGATGCGTCAATGTTCAAAATATACGGTCAGCAGGCCGCAATTGAACCTGGCAAAAGTATAAACATTGCCGACCCATTTATGACAACACGGCAATGTTTTACTAGCAGTTCGCGTGACGCCAGCTTACTAAAAAAACAAGGTACAGCAGGTGTAAAAACACATGTTGAGGTATTTTATACCAAAAATGAACAGGAGTATCAGCAATTGAAAAGTACGAATGCATCTGAAAGCGTTTCATTCTTAAATACTTTTTCCGTCGGGGCATCACAGGCATCACAATTGTTAAAAGAATCTATGCAGAAAACCGAGCGACTTGTTTTTATTGCAACTGTCGATTTCGGTAATTATTTCTATCCTGACGAACCTGAGTTTACACCAGAAGCAAAAGCGTTATTGAATGAAGGAAAGTACGATGAATTTAAAACGCGTTATGGTACTCATTTTGTCTCGGGCATAGGAAAAACATCAAAGGTTACAGTAGAATTAATACGTAACCAATCAGAAAAAAAAGAGCAAAACATAGATGAAATGGTTGCCAGTATGGAAGGGGCGTTAGGTTCGGTTTCCGGTGGATTTAAGGTTGAAAACAAAGAAGAACAAAATAAAAACTTCAGGGAAAGTGGCTTCAGCGTAGTTGTCGATGTTGAAGGTCCCCATCTTAACACCGATAGTTGGGCAGACGCTATACAAAAACTTTCGAAAGCCGACGGTGACTTAATTGATGCTGTAATTGGATTCGTGAAACAACAATTGAAAGATTGCCAAAATGAAGCAGATGCACTTGTCTCTCGATATTTTCTGACAGATTTCTCACTTTATGGTTGTAAAGGGATTAATTGGAATTTAGAGAAAGAAAAGAAACTGGGCGAAATAAACGAAGATTACTTATCATTATGTATGTTGATAGATATGGCCGAAGATGCCGTTAACACAAATCCTGCCACAAATCCAAACAGCATGATAGGAATGATGGTAAAAGAGATATCACAACAACTGGGGGCTCAGGAACATGATGATTTGGATGCCAAAATAGGTGGACTAACCCCAGAATGGAAAAAAGTGATTGAAAAAGGAAACGCTCTTATTCCAAAATTGAAAAAGCAATATGAATTATTCAGTAATGTGGCCAACGATGTTAACGACCCTGCAAACATTATAGATTATTCGGCTGAAGAAGAAGAATTTGGTGAACTATTTGTGTCAATATTTGATAAAATAGTGGAGTTTGCAGAAGAATGGGCAAGCACAATACCACAATTGGGATTATTGACGGTTGTGAATCAGTCTGGTGACCCATTTAATGTATATGTAAATAACGAATTTAAGGGTGTTGTTAACGGTTATGGTAAGTTGAATTTGCAACTTAATGTTGGAACAACAAATCAAGTTAAAGCAGTACAAAAAAGCGGCTATACCTTTTATGAAACTGTAAATTATCGAACCGTAGTAATATCATCCATCGGAGAGAAAGTAGAAGTAAAGATAGGTTTGGAAGACTAAATAAACTAAAGCATAAATACGTATTCCAAAAAATCCTTGTTAATCAATAACAAGGATTTTTTTTGCAATATTCTTCCGGTGACCTATAGGTTTGGCTTACGCAGAAGATATTTGTCTATGAAAATCTGTGTAATCTATGCGAAAAATCCCATAAATCCCTTCAATCTGCGTCATCTGCGTTCATTTTCCCATCCGTCAATAAATAAACACTCACTTGTTAATTAAAACCTTCGTTGCACAAATTGCATGTTGCTGAAAACGATTTTATTTGTTCTGGATAATAAGAGCCAGATTTGGGCTGAAAATGACGCTGATTTGACTCAAAATTGGAATAGAAACGGGGGGCGGGAGCGTTCCCATTTAGTTCATTCTTTTATGCATAGAAAATTATTAGCCAGATGTTTGGCGGCCGTTATCTCACTAACGGCTTTAAGTGCTTCGGCACAGAAATCGATAATCTATAGCGACGAGGACTACGATTACCGCGTAGGCGTCGATTTGTTCAGCAAGCAGCACTATTCGCAGGCGCAGGAGTTTTTTGAGCGGGTGGTGTCGCGCTATGGTGATGAGTTTGCCGACATCAAGGCCGATGCTGAATATTATGCCGCGCTGTGCGCCCTCGAACTCTTCAACAACGATGCTGAATACCGCATCGGCAAGTTCATTATCAACTATCCTGAAAGTCCGCGCACGCGCACCGCATACTTCGAAATGGGCCGCTACCAATACCGCGTGAACCACTATCGCGAGGCCATCGAGTACTTTGACAAGGTGTGGAAGCAGCACCTGAACCGCGACCAGCAGGCCGAACTCTACTTCAAGAAGGGCTACTGCTACTTCAAACTGGGGCAGACCGAGAAGGCCCAGAAAATGTTCTACGAACTGATTGACAAGAACAATAAATATTCGGCGCCAGCCATCTATTTCTACGCTCATCTGGCTTACGCCAACAAAAACTACGAAACGGCGCTCAACAATCTTGCAAAAATCGAGAACGACCCCGCTTTCGCGCCCGTTGTGCCGTACTACAGGGTGCAGATTTACTTCCTTCAGGGGAAAGACGACAAGGTGCTGGAGTTGGGTCGTCCGTTGCTCGAGAAAAGCGATGCCAAGCGTCAGGCCGAGATGTTGCGCATAGTGGGTGAGGCGCTATACAACAAAGGGCTCTACACCGAGGCTTTACCTTATTTGGAGAACTACAAGAGCAACGCCAGCAACTACACTCGCGAGGATATATATCAACTTGGTTATGCGTACTTTAAGACGGGTGACTTCCAGCAAACCGTTAACACAATGTCGAACGTGACTAACCTCGACGACGCACTGACGCAGAACGCCTATTTCCACATTGCCTACTCAAATATGAAGTTGGAGCAGAAGGATAAGGCGCTTTTGGCCTTTGAGGCGGCGTCAAAATACGATTTCAACGACCGAATCAAGGAACAGTCGCTGCTCAACTACGCAAAACTGTCGTATGAATTAGCCTATTCGCCTTTCAACGAGACACTTAAGGCTTTCAACAAATATCTCGAACTCTATCCGAAATCGATTCACCGCGACGAGGTGTACGAATATATGGTAAAGGTTTGTCTGTCAAGCAAAAACTATGAGGAAGCACTTGCCACCATCGCCAAAATTAAGAACAAGACGGCCGAGATGCAGTCGGCATGGCAGCGCGTGGCCTATTTCCGCGGACTCGAACTGTTCAACAACCTGAAGTTCGACGAGTCGGTTGCTGCGTTCGACCAGGCCATATCGCTCAAAGCGTACGACAAGGAGATACGCGCTCTGGCTTGCTATTGGAAGGCCGAGGCGCTCTACCGCATGGCGGAGTACGATAGGGCAGCCGATGCCTACAACCAGTTGCTAACCACGCCTGGAGCCTACACAATGCCCGAGTACAAGACGTGCTATTACAACATCGGTTACTGCAATTTCAAGACAAAGAAATACATCAAAGCCGCCGACTGGTTCCGCAAATATGTTGAGAAGCCCGCCACGGCCGATACCGCCAAACTGGCCGACAGTTACATCCGCATAGGCGACTGCTACTTTGTTTCGTCGAAGTTCAACGATGCCGTGCTCTACTACGGAATGGCCGCCGACATGAATAAGTTCGATGCCGAATACGCATTGTTCCAGAAGGGTTTTGCAATGGGACTTGACAAGAATCTGCACGGCAAGATTCTGGCAATGAGCGATTTGCTGAAGCGTTATCCGAATTCGAAATATGCCGCCGACGCACTTTTTGAACGTGGCCGCGCCTATACGATTCTCGATTCCACACAATTGGCAATCAGCGATTTCCGCCTGTTGGCGAAGAACTATCCGAACAGTTCGTATGTGGTTAAATCAATGCTTCAAACGGGCTTGCTCTACTATGCTGATGGTCAGAACTATATGGCAATCGACAACTTCAAGAATGTGATTGAGAAATACCCTGGCTCATCGGAGGCCGACGAGGCGCTGTTTGCTTTGAAGAACGTCTACGTGGACATGAACAAGGTTGACGATTATTTCGACTACGCGCAGAGCAAGGGTAAGGGCAACATCGACCAGAACGAGCGCGACTCGCTTACCTACGCATCGGCCGAAAAAGTCTATATGTCAGGCAATTGGACCGAAGCCGCAGGCCTGTTCGACAGTTATCTGGACAAGTTCCCAAGCGGTCGTTTCTCGCTTAACGCGACCTACTATCGCGGCGACTGCAACCTGAAACTGCATAAGAACAGCGCGGCCAAAGCCGACTTTATTGCTGTGGCAGGGAAGCAGAAAAACACCTTCACCGAGGCAGCGCTGTTGAGTTCAGCCACTCTGGCCGAGAACGACAAGGACTACAAGCAGGCTTACAACCTTTATAAACAGTTGGAAGACAACGCCGAAGTGAAGTCGAACCTGATGATTGCGCGCGAGGGGCAGATGAAAACGGCCTTTGCCGACAGCAACTTCAACAACGCGCTTGAGTCGGCCCGCAAACTGCTCATCACCGACAAGGTTTCGGACGAGCAGGTGCGCACCGCACGCCACATAATGGCCGTAAGTTACTATCAAACAAACCAGTTGGACCCAGCCATCACACAATTCCGCATTCTGGCGCAGGATATGAACAGCCGCGAGGGTGCCGAGGCTCAGTATATGGTTGCTCGTATGTTGTTCGAACAGAACGAGTTGCAGAAGTCAGAGGATGAGATTAACAAACTTATCGGCTCTGGAACGTCGCACATCTACTGGATTGCCAAATCGTTCTTCCTGCTGTCTGACATATGCATGAGCCGCAACGACCGCTTCCAGGCCAAAGCCAACCTGCAGAGCGTCATCGACAACTACGGCGACACCAAAGACGGCATTGTGGCCGAGGCCAACGCCAAACTGAAACTCATTGTTGACGCGGAAAGCACCAAGTTTGTTGACGACAACTCGAAGCAGGAGGTTGAAGTAACGATTGATATGAGTGGCGGTAACGACAACGAAAACAATTACTATAACGACAGAGAAGAGCCTGAAGAGAACAAGGAAACAAGCGATAACAGCCAGCCTGCCCAAATGCAACTGATGGAGGCCCCGATGACCGAATCGGCCGCGACCTACACACCAGAGCCGCAAAACGGGCAGGAGAGTGCGCCGCAGGTGGACGAATCAGTGATTGAGGAACCAGCGGCAACCACCGAGGCCGAGCCTGAAGCAGCAGAGCCAGCCAGCGAAACTGCTGAAATGCCAGCCGCTGAAGAACCCGCTGCCGAGCAGACCGATGAATCGGCTGAACCTTCTGATTCAGAAGAGAATACCGAAGCACCTGCCGAAGAAAACACAATTCAAGAACAAGAATAAACCGACATACAGATATGATACGTTTGAAACGAAATATCCTGATTCTGACAATGTTAGGTTCGTGCACCGTAATGGCGCAGAACAACCTGAATCAAGAGGTGAAGGTCATAAAATCGTATGAGCC
>JAEEPS010000031.1 GCA_016284875.1 Salinivirgaceae bacterium
TGAAGAAGAAGTTCGACGACGAGGTGAGCGACCGCACACCGCGCAACAGTTTCGAGAACTGCCTGATTAACGGTGCCGCTCAGTTGTTCCTGAACGAGGGCAAGGAAACCCGCATTCTGGCTGGTTATCCGTGGTATCCCGCTCGCACCCGCGACGCGCTCATCGCACTGCCCAACCTGCTCTACAAGAATGAGACACCGATGATTTACAAGAGCGTTCTATCGACGCTCATCAGTCAGATAACCAACACTTTGGCAAGCGGAAGCACCAATCTGGACGATTACGCCGACTGCCGTTCCGACGTGCCGTTGTGGCTCGTTTGGTGCGTTCAGCAGATTGACAAGCAATATCCGCAGTACGACGTTTGGAAGGAATTCGGAAAAGACGTCAAGAAGGTGATGAACCTTTATCTGGAGCACAAAATCAGTTTCCGCATCGACGAGAACGGTATGGTTTACAACACATCGGACGCAGTGGCCAACACCTGGATGAACGCAACCATCCACGGCCGCCCCGTGATGCCGCGCAACGGCTATGCTGTTGAGACCAACGCATTGTGGTACAACGCAATAATGTACGTTCTCGACAAGAGCAAAGGCGACAAGACCTTTGGCAAGAAATGGGCTGAACTGGCCGAGAAAGTGAAGGGCAGTTTCGTTGCCACATTCTGGAACGATGAGCGCGGCTATCTGGCTGACTATGTGACATACGACTATGCAAACACACAAGTCCGTCCGAACCAATTGCTGGCTTGCGCCGTTGACTACACAATGCTCGACAAGCATCAGATTAAAGCCGTTCTGCGTGTGGTTGAGGAGCAACTGATGACCGCTTACGGCATCCGCTCGCTCACACCCGACGACCCGCGCTACGTGTCGCACTACCGTGGCACTGAGGAGCAGCGCGAGAACGCCGCCTTCAACGGCTCGGTTTGGCCGTGGCTCTATGCCGCCTACATCGACGCGCTGGCAAAAATCCAACCGCGTATGATTGAATCGCTGGTCAACAAGTTCCTTGAGACCTTCGAGCCTGAGATGAGAACGGCTGGTATCAGTTGTATATCAGAGATGTATCACGGTGACCCACCGTATCACGGAAAGGGTGCCATTTCGTTCGCATTGAGTTTCGCGGCACTGCTTTATATGAAAAAACTGTCAAACACTTTCGCTGGCGAGACCGCAGTTGAGGCCAAACCCGCCAAGAAAGCGGCAGCAAAGAAGGACCCGAAGAAATCAGAGCCGAAGGCAAAGGCAGAGCCGAAAAAAGCCGCAGCGAAGAAGGCATCGGTAAAAGCCGAACCAAAGAAGGCCGCAGCCAAAAAAGAAGTGAAGAAGGCGGAGCCGAAGAAGGTCGCCGTAAAGGCTGAGACAAAGAAGGCATCGGCGAAAGCCGAACCAAAGAAAGCCGCAGCAAAGGTTGAAGCAAAGAAAGCATCGGCGAAGACCGCCAAAAAGGCCGAACCGAAAGCCGCCAAAGCCGCCGCAAAGGCATCGAAAAAGAAATAAAGAACAATAAAAATAACTGATAATGAAAGTCTTAATGTTTGGGTGGGAGTTTCCGCCGCACATTTCTGGAGGTTTGGGCACCGCTTGCTACGGCCTGACCAAAGGTATGTCTAAGATTGACGACCTTGAGGTTATTTTCGTCGTGCCAAAGGCTTACGGCGACGAGGACCAAGAGGCCATCAAACTCGTGGGTGCGGGAAACATTCCGCTGAGAGTCACAAAATCAGAGAGTTATTCGGGACAAGTCAAGAACCTTCAATACATTGAGGTGGGCTCGAATCTGGTTCCGTACTCAACGCCTGAGGAGTACTTCGCGCTGAGAAACAACAAACGTTACTACGGCAAGCACATTGTTGAGGTGGGAGAGTCGGGCTGCATTCCGTTCACAGGAAAATACGGCGACAACCTGTTCACCGAAATCTACTACTACAGCCTGATTGCTGAGCAGATTGCCACAATGTACGACTTCGACATCATTCACGCCCACGACTGGCTGGCTTATCCCGCAGGAATGGCCGCGAAGCGTGTGTCGGGCAAGCCGCTTGTTGTGCACGTTCACGCCACCGACTTCGACCGTAGCGGCGGCCGCGTGAATCCTGCTGTCTACAACATTGAGAAGGCAGGTCTCGACGCAGCCGACAAGGCCATCACGGTGAGCAACCTGACGCGCGACATTGTTATCAACAAATACGGCCAATCGCCCGACAAGGTGGTGACCGTTTACAACGCCGTGGAGCCCAACCTGAAAGCCATCGACCGCGAGAAGCGCGGCTTCGACGAGAAGGTGGTGACGTTCCTGGGCCGAATCACAATGCAGAAAGGTCCTGAGTTCTTCATTGAGGCCGCCTATAAGGTGCTCAAGAAGATGGACAACGTGCGTTTTGTGATGGCTGGCAGCGGCGATATGATGAACAAAATGATTGAACGCGCCGCAAGTCTGGGCATTATGGACAAGTTCCACTTCACGGGCTTCCTGCGCGGCGACGCTGTGTTCCGTATGTTCAAATACAGCGACGTCTACATTATGCCATCGGTTTCGGAGCCATTCGGCATTTCGCCGCTCGAGGCGATGCAGTCGGGTGTTCCTGTCATCATCTCGAAGCAGTCGGGTGTGAGCGAGATTCTGAAGCACGCCATCAAGATTGACTTCTGGGACATCGACAAGATGGCCAACGCCATTTACGCTCTGCTCAACTATCCCGCTCTTGCCCAAACCATCGGCGAGAACGGCTTGAAAGAGGCCAACAGCCTGCGCTGGGAAGAGTCGGCAAAACACGTTTACAACGTTTATAAATCAGTATTAAATCAGTAACCTTATAAAATTTGGAACTATGAAGCATTTATGTCTTTATTTTCAGGTTCATCAACCATTCCGCTTCCGCAAATATTCATTCTTCGATATCGGCAGCGACCATTATTACTACGATGACTATCTTAATGAGTCGATTCTGCAAAAGGTGGCACGCAACTGCTATCTGCCAACCAACGAATTGTTGCTCAAACTGATAGAGAAGCACGGACGCAACTTTAAGGTTACTTTCTCAATCACGGGCATCGCGCTCGACCAATTCGAACTCTACGCGCCTGAGGTGATTGAGAGTTTCCAACGCCTGGCCAAGACAGGGCAGGTTGAATTCCTTGCCGAGACCTATTCACACTCGCTGGCTTCGCAGGCCAACATTGATGTGATGAAGAAGCAGGTGAAGGACCATTCGGCAAAGATTGAGAAACTCTTCGGTCAGAAGCCGAAAGTGTTCCGCAACACCGAGTTGATTTACTCTGACGAGGTTGGCGCAGCCGTTTACAAGATGGGCTACAAAGGAATGCTCACCGAGGGCGCCAAGCACATTCTGGGTTGGAAATCGCCTAACTTCTTGTATTACAACGCAAAAGAGCCGCAACTGAAACTTCTGTTGCGTAACTATACATTGAGCGACGACATCTCGTTCCGTTTCTGCGCAAAGCACTGGACAGCAGACTCTTACGCTGCCCGTCTGAACGAGGTTCCCGACAAGGAGGAGATTGTCAATCTGTTTATGGACTACGAGACATTCGGCGAGCATCAGGAGAAGGAGACAGGAATCTTCCAATTCCTTGAGCATCTGCCCGATGCAGTGCTGAATCAGACCGATTTCCGCTTTGCCACACCGTCGCAGATAATCAAGAACGTGCAGCCTGTGGCCGCCATCAATGTTCCTTACCCAATCTCGTGGGCCGACGAGGAGCGCGACATCACAGCCTGGCTGGGCAACAATATGCAGAACGAGGCGTTCAGCAAACTCTACGCCCTGACCGACAAGGTTGCTCAGGTGAAGGACCCGCAGATTCTGCAAGACTGGGAGTACCTGCAGACGAGCGACCATTTCTACTATATGTCGACAAAATGGTTCAGCGACGGCGAGGTTCACGCATATTTCAACCCCTACAAGACACCGTACGACGCTTTCATCAACTATATGAACGTGCTGACTGACTTCTCGTTGCGCGTGAACAAGGCTCTGCCCGACGCAGAAATCAGAACCTGCCGCGACGTTGAGAAACTGCAGGATATGGTGCTTGAGCAGAAGGCTGAAATCAAGAAACTGAAATCGAAAGCCAAAAAGGCATAGGCTGAATAAATTATCGTGATTATTAATTTGAAGTAAATGAGCGATTTAATTAAGCCAGCATTCTTATTTGAAACCAGTTGGGAAGTTTGCAACAAGGTGGGCGGAATCCACACTGTGATAACTTCGAAAATGCCGAACGAATATGCCGCTTACGGCGACAACATTATGTTCATCGGCCCCGATTTGGTTAGGGAAGAGGGCAATTCAGAGTTCACTGAGGACAAGAGCCTGTTTCCCGAATGGAAGGAGACGGCTGAGAAAGAAGGCCTGCGTATAAAGATTGGCCGCTGGAACGTGGCTCACAAGCCGCTGGCCGTGCTGGTCGATTATACAGTATTTATTCCGCTGAAAGACAAACTGCTGGCTTCGTGGTGGGAGACCTACAAACTCGATTCCATCACAGGCGAGTGGGAGTATATTGAGTCGGTGCTGTTCGGCTATGCGGCAGGCAAGGTGGTGGAGAGTTACAAGAACTTCTATCTGCCTGATGCGCCAGTGGTTGCACAGTTCCACGAGTGGCAGACTGGCTCGGGCGTTCTCTATCTCGACCGCGCCTGCCCGAAGGTGGCAACCGTGTTCACCACACACGCTACAGTGCTGGGCCGCTCGGTTGCGGGCAACGGATTCCCGCTCTATAAGAGCCTGGGCTCGTTCGACCCCGACATCCGCGCACGCGAACTTGGCGTGATGGCCAAACACTCACTCGAAAAGACCGCTGCTCAGGTGGCGTCGGTCTATACAACGGTGAGCAAGGTGACGGCCAACGAGTGCAAGGTGCTTTTGAATAACGAACCCGATGCAGTTACACCTAACGGATTCGCACTCAATCACTTGCCGCATATGGATGACAATGTGACCAAAGAAGCCCGCAAGAAACTTGCCGAGGTTACGGAGGCGCTGACAGGCAACAAGTGCGACGATGAGACTCTGTTTGTGGCAATCTCTGGCCGCTACGAGTTCAAAAACAAGGGCATCGACATCTTTATCGACGCACTCGGCAAACTGAACCAGCAGGGCGGTTACAAGCACAACATTGTCGGTTTCATTCTGGTGCCGAACTTCAACTACGGCCCGCGCAAATGCCTGCAAGACCGTCTGGCCGACAGCAATGTCCGCATACCCGACGAGCGCATCACAACACACTCGCTCAACCCTGACTACTACGACCCCGTGATGGACAAAACCCATCAGTTGCAACTGACTAATAATCAGGGGCAGCAGGTGAATGTGGTGCTGGTTCCTGTCTATCTGAACGGCAACGACGGCATCTTCAATATGTCGTACTACAACCTGTTGAGCGGCTTCGATTTGACGGCCTTCCCGTCGTACTACGAGCCGTGGGGCTACACACCGCTTGAGAGCATCGCTGTTGGCGTGCCCACAGTGACCACAAGCCTTGCGGGATTCGGCCAGTGGATGCTGAAAAAGACCAGCGGAATCCAGGATGGCATTGAGGTTGTGACACGCACTGAAGACAACTACTGGGATGTGGTTGACGAACTGGTGAATGTCATCAACCGCGTTTACAAGATGTCGCCCGCCGACCGCGCCAAACTGCGCAAGCGCGCCAAAGAGCAGGCTAGCGAAATCAGTTGGGACAATCTGTTCCACTACTACGCCGAAGCCTACAGCAAGGCGCTCACACTGTCGCTCGCACGCGTCGACGACCAAATAATGCATACGAACAATAATTTTAATAATAGTCAAAAACTTATGAGTAACGAACCAATTTGGAAGAAGATGATTATCCACTCAGACCTTCCTGAAAGGCTGAAAAATCTGGATAATCTGGCAAATAACCTGTGGTGGTGCTGGAATTACGAGGCTATTGAGATGTTCAAATACATCGACCCCGAACTATGGGCAAAGGTTGAGAAGAACCCAATCGCCCTGCTGAAGGTGGTTTCAACCGCCCGTCTGGCCGAACTTGAGAAAGACACTGCGTTCCTGGCCAAATTCGACCGCGTGTCGAAGAATTTCGCAGAATATATGAGCGTGGCACCGCGCAAGGATATGCCGCTGGTGGGCTACTTCAGTATGGAGTACGGCCTGACCGACAACCTGAAGATTTTCTCGGGCGGTCTGGGCATTCTGGCTGGCGACTACCTGAAGGAGGCCAGCGACTCGAATATGCCGATGGTTGGCGTCGGATTCCTTTACAAATACGGATATTTCACTCAGGAACTGACAGTTTCGGGCGAGCAGCAGGCAAGTCTGGTTCCGCAGAATATGGACAATTTGCCGATTTCTGCCGTTCTCGACGAGTTCAAACGTCAACTGACCATTTCGCTCAACCTGCCAGGACGTATGGTGAAAGCCCGCATCTGGAAAGTGCAGGTTGGTCGTGTGCCTTTGTATCTGCTTGATACTGAAGACCCCGACAACAGCGCAGAGGACCGCGCAATCACGCAGCAACTCTACGGCGGCGACTGGGAGAACCGCTTGAAACAGGAGATGCTGCTCGGCCTTGGTGGTATTCGCGCCCTGAAGGCGATGAACATTAAGCCGAACGTGTTCCACTGCAACGAGGGACACGCCGCAATGATTAACGTTGAGCGTCTGTCGGATTATGTTCAGCACGAGAATCTGACTTTCAACGAGGCTCTTGAGGCTGTCCGCGCATCGTCGCTGTTCACCACACACACACCAGTTCCCGCTGGCCACGACGCCTTCGACCAGAATCTGATTCGCACCTATCTGCGCCCGATTCCAGAGCGTCTGAAGATTGATTGGGACACATTTATGAACCTTGGCCTTGCACCCGACGGCAAGTTCTCGATGAGCGTTCTGGCAACCCGCACTTCGCAGGAGATGAACGGTGTTTCGATGCTGCACGGCGATGTGACAAAAGATATGTTTAAGTATATGTGGCCTGGTTTCTCGACCAACGAGTTGTATATCAACTATGTAACTAACGGTGTTCATATGCCGACCTGGGCTGCCAAAGAGTGGCGCCGTCTGTATGAGAGCACCTTCGGCGACGGCTTTATGCAAGACCAGTCGAACACCAAATACTGGGAGAAGATTTTCGACGTTCAGGACAGCGTCATCTGGGATTTGCGCAACCAACTGCGTAAGAAGTTGATTGACTACGTGAAGGCACGCTTCGAGAAGAGTTCGATTATGCGTCACGAAAGCCCGAAATATGTGGTTGAGACTTTGAGCAGACTCAACGAGCACACTCTGACAATCGGCTTCGCACGCCGCTTTGCAACCTACAAGCGCGCTCACTTGCTCTTCAGCGACATCGACCGTCTGGCAAAAATCGTGAACAATCCGTCGTGCCCAGTTCAGTTCCTGTTTGCAGGTAAGGCTCACCCGCACGACAAGGCTGGTCAGGATTTGATTAAGAATATTGTTGAGATTTCGCGCCGTCCTGAGTTTGTGGGCAAGATTCTGTTCCTTGAGAACTACGATATGGACCTTGCAAAACGTCTGGTTCGCGGTGTCGATGTTTGGTTGAACAACCCGACACGTCCGTTGGAGGCCAGCGGTACCAGCGGTCAGAAAGCCGAAATGAACGGCGTGCTGAACTTCAGCGTGCTCGACGGCTGGTGGGTTGAGGGCTACAAAGAGAAGGCTGGTTGGGCGCTTCCACAGGAGCAGACCTATCAGAACCAACAGTTCCAGAACGAACTGGATGCCGCCACAATCTACAGCATCCTTGAGAACGAGATTATCCCGCTGTTCTATCAGCGCAACAATTTCGGCATCCCGACAGAGTGGGTTCAGTACATCAAACGTTCAATCGCAGGCATCGCACCGCACTTCACAACAAAGCGTATGCTCGACGACTACATCAACCAGTACTACTCGCCGCTCTACAAGCGCAGCAGCAAGGTCATTGCCGACAACTTCAAAGTTGCCCGCGACCTGTCGCGCTGGAAGAACAAAATTTACGAGAACTGGGATAAGATTGAAGTTGTCTCGGTTGACTTCCCGAGCACCCTTAAGACAGAGTTCAAGGCAGGCCAGAACTATCACGGTGAGGTGATTGTTGACATCAAGAACCTTGACATCGACGACGTAGGAGTGGAGATGGTTATTATGGACCAGGACTGCACCAAACTGCTCGACCGCAAGGAACTGAAACTCAACAAGCACGTCGACTCGATGGCCTTCTTCGAAATCGACTTCAAACTCGACCATCCAGGCTCATACGACTACGGCGTGCGTCTGTTCGCCAAGAACGTCGACCTGCCGCACCGTCAGGATGTTCCGCTCTTGCGTTGGGTTTAATCAATGAGAGAAGGATTGAATGAGTGAAATTCAATAGAAAACCCCGAAAGGCAGATGCTTTTCGGGGTTTTTAGTTGGTTTCTGAATAAAATGGCATTAATTATTGTCTGCAGTAGGCAGAGCATTATCTCCGCCTTGTTTGCTAACGGCTTTAATGTAATCAGAAGCACGTTCCTGCGACACAACCGAACGACCCAAGCGGCGCTCCATTGTTTGACGGGCTTCGCGGGCTACATCGCCGCCTTCTTTTGCAATGCGCTCATTTTCAGCCATTGTCTGTGGGTTCGACTGCCGCGAATATTCCGTTGTGGCCACTTCGGCGAGAGTGTTGAGAGCCAATTCGATGTTAGTCATATTGTCGCGCAGATTCTCTTTTGTCAACCCCTTGTAGCGCTTGTATTCGCCTGTGGTCATACCGCTCCACGCCTTTGTCAGAACGTTGGTTAGAATTGCGAAATCCTTCGAATCGTGAACGCCCGAGCGGTGCCATTCATCGGTCAGTTCCTTGCGCATTTCAATTGAGCGCATACGCTCGTTAATCCATTTGTCGCTGTAACCTTGCCGACGATAGTCTTCAACAGCCATTTGGAATGTCAGTTCGGGGTCAATCATTTGGTCGATGCGCTGACTTCCAACTTCAGCGAGCCACTGCTTAACTGGCTCTGCCTTTTTCGACGGAATCGACTGAATCAGACGGAAAGTCTGCTCTAAATCAGCCACGTCAGTCATTCTCATTTTACCGTCGGCAGCAGGTAGTTTCAAAGCGTGACAGTTTGTCACGGTTTCATTTCCTTCTGCTTTAAGCCGCTGTTTCAGTTTTCGCCAATATGCTTGTCCGTCAGCACTATCGGTTAAAACTTGCACTATATCCACAACCGAGAAATAGTACTTTTCTTCTTCCTCGTTCCAAATGACGCGTACTTTTTTGTTCTCAAAAAGTTGAATGGCAAGGTTCTCGTTCATATCTAATTATTTACCATTGAGTTATTGTTTTCGCAATATACTCTTTTTCCCTGTTTTTTACAAGTTTTACATTACTATTCTATCCGACTTTTGGCTAACAATAGCGATTGTTCAAGAGTATAAAACCTGAAACACTCATTTTCCCTATCAACCCTGCCGTTTTTTGTATTACATTTGATACCGAAACTTGACTACTTTATTTTATTTGAAAATGAAACTAAACCTAAAGCGTGCAGCAAGCCTGCACCTATTTGCCACTGCGCTTATTTCCACCCTTTTCGTTGCAGGCTGCGCCGAAGAGGAAGTAACTCTTGATTTGAAAAACACGGGCAATCCGTATCAAATTGCCGTAGATGGCGGTGTTTTCTCGTATGGCGGACACCAGTTTCTAAAACTCACCGTCCCATTTGAGCAGAACGGGCAGCCAGAACCAGCAAGCGGGGCTAAAATTGAGGTAAGCGATGGTCAGAACACCTATCAGTATCGCGAGACAGAGAAAAAAGGTGAGTATGAATCGGTAGAGGAATTTGCTGGCGAGGTTGGCAAAGTTTACACGCTGAAAATTGAGTATGGCGGGCAAACATACTATGCTTCCGACAGTATGGTTGCGGCCACTGAAATCGAATTGGAACAAATTCCTGCGGGCGAACAGTCAAGTTATATGAAAATTGAGCATTGGCGGGATGATGGTTCTATCGCATTTAACAATCATATCCAAATAGAACTGTCTAAACACAAATTCGGTTGCGTTGAAACGGCAAGATGGATTTTTAGGGATATAGAAACTGATTATTATGTAAAGACACCTAAAAACCTTGTTCTTTATGAACACGTGTATTCACATCATAGTTCAATACCACAAGGTGTTTTTCCAATGGCGACCGAAGGTACTTTTGCGGCTTATAACGATTATGAAGATGAAGATGACGAAGCACCTATTCAATGCGTAAAGTTATCAATGTCAGACAAATACTATGATTACCTTATTTCGTTATTTAATATCGCCGATTGGTCGGGCGGAATGTTCTCGACCATTCCTGGCAACGTTAAAACCAATTTGAGCAAGGGTGGAGCAGGCTATTTCTACGCCAGCGATGTCAAAATCAGATATTTAGATTTACACGAAATGCTTGAATTGGTGGAAATGTTTGGCGATAAGGATTTAAGCGATGATTATGAAGATGAAGAATAAAACAATACTCAACTCTATGAAACTGACAACTTTAATATCAATCTTGATGTTTACAGCCGCCACCGCCTATGGCCAGCAATACACTGTGAGCGGCTATGTGAAGGACCGTGCTACGGGTGAGGTGCTTGTGGGCGCAACCGTTTACGACGCCTCACTGCAGAAGGGCACTGCAACCAACGGCTACGGCTTCTACTCGCTCTCGCTGCCTGCGGGAAACCACACTCTGACTTGCTCGTTTGTGGGCTATCAGGCCGATGAGTTCAGCGTCAGCCTCAACGGCAATGTGAGCCGCAATTTCGATTTGGCCGAGGAGACAGTGAGTCTTGATGCCGTGACGGTATCGGCCGACGGCCGCGATATGGCATTAAGAACCAACCAGTTCTGCGAGGAGAGGCTCACAATGCGCGCAATCCGCCAGATGCCGACAATGTTTGGCGAGGCCGATGTGGTGAAGGTTGTGCAGATGCAGTCGGGAGTGAAGACGCTGGGCGACGGCTCGTCGGGAATGTTTGTGCGCGGCGGCGGCAACGACCAGAACCTGATTCTGATTGACGAGGCGCCCATTTACAACCCGTCGCACCTGTTCGGTCTGGTGTCAATCTTCAACCCCGATGCCGTGAACCACGTTGAGTTGTTCAAGAGCAATATGCCAGCGCAGTACGGTGGGCGCGTGTCGTCGGTCATCGACTGCAAGATGAAGGAGGGCAACGCCAACGATTTCGATTTCGCGGTCGGCTTGAGCCCGCTCTCGTCAACGCTCACGGCCAGCGGTCCCGTATGGCGCGAGCGGTCGAGTTTTTTGGTTTCGGCACGCAGGAGTTTTATCGATTTCATTTTCAAACCCGACGGCGTTTTCTCGCTCATTCCCGCCTTCTACGATGTCAACGCAAAACTTAACATTCAGATTAACAGCCGAAACCGATTATTTCTGTCGTTCTACAATGGCAAAGACCGTCTGGAATCGAGCGACGGATTTTTTAACAAATGGGGCAACACGTCGGGCACGCTGCGCTGGAACTGCAACATTGGAAGCCGATGGTTCCTGAACACGTCGGTCATTGTCAGCGATTACAGCAACTATATGGAATTCAACGAGAACAAGCACAAATACAAGTGGGAAACTGGCATTACCGATGTGAACGTGAAGACCGATTTGGCTTTCTACATTAACCCCGACAACACGCTGAAGGCGGGCGTTGGCACCACGCACCACCATTTTATGCCTGGGCAGACTGCCGACTCGCTTCAGAGCATTCCGCAGATAAGCGCTTTTGAGCATTTCGCCTATCTGCTTCACGATTTATCGCCCGTGCCGTGGTTGGGCGTGAACTACGGCGTGCGCCTGTCGGCTTTCCAAAACTGCGGCGAGGCCACTTGGTATGAGTATAACGATGATTACCAGGTGGTTGGCACTAAGAAGAACAGCAGCGGTGTTTACAAGACACACACCAGCATTGAGCCACGCCTGAATGTCAATTTCCGCGTGAACGACGACCGCTCGCTCAAATTGTCGTACGCCCGTAACGCGCAGTATATGCAGGTTTTGCAGAACAGCACGCTCTCATATTCGTCGCTCGAAACGTGGTTTCCCGCCAATCCGAACATTAAACCCGTTTTGGTTGATGTGGTGTCGGCAGGTTGGTTCCAGAATGTTGGAAGTCAGTACAGTCTGTCGGCGGAAATCTACTACAAGTGGTACAACAATCAGATTGATTATGTTGACCACGCGCGGTTGCTCAACAATCCGTTCATTGAGGGCGAAGTGCGCGTTGGAACGGCCCGAGCCTACGGTCTTGAGTTGAACGCGCGCAAAACGCAGGGCCGCCTGACGGGTGGCATCAGTTACACCTACTCGCGCTCGCTGCGCACCATCGACGGCATCAACGACGGCCGCGAGTACAGTTCGCTCTACGACATTCCGCACGACCTGAAAATCAACGCCAACTACAAACTCACCGCCAACTGGTCGGCCAGCGCGGCGTGGGTTTACACCAGCGGCCGCCCCACAACGCTGCCAGTTGGTTTCTATCAAACCGAGGACAGTTACACTGAAATGGCTGTGCCAATCTACTCGGAGCGCAACTCAAGCCGATTCCCCGCCTATCACCGCCTCGACCTGTCGGTGGGCTATGAGCCTGAAAAACAAGGCCGCGTCTGGTGGTCGGCAAATTTCGGACTTTACAATGTCTATGGCCGCAAGAATCCGTTGGGCTACCGCTTCGACACCCACCACGGTCAAGTTCGCGTGATGCAGACCACGCTGTTCCGCCTGCTGCCGAACTTTGCGGTTAAGGTGAGGTTTTAGTTTTTGAAAGTAATAAAACAGGTATAAAAGAATTTGGTTACATTTGTGGAAATTTAATACTTGAGATTATGACAGAAAAGGCAAAAGAGATGAAAGGCTTATATTCTGAATTGATTAAACTGCTTCTGAATAGGGCTGGTCTTAAGGAGAAAGACATTTATGATACCGCAATGAAATTGTGGGCTTCAAAAAATCTGGATTTGCTTTCTGCGGCAGAACGGGAGAAATTCCGCAGCGTAATTATGCAATAATGAATATCAATCATATATACGTTGACACCAATGTCATAATTGGCGCTTTTGCGAACAATGAAAATGACAAAAACTGTCTGCAATACTTGTTTTCGCTAAAAGGCAAGAAACTGTATATATCATCGTTAAGCATAGCACAATTTGTGGCTGTTTTTCAAAAGAAAACGACAGCAGAAGATTTGCTGAAGAAAGTAAAATACTTGCTTACCAAATTCAACATTGTCAGTTTCACTGAAAAAGATATTCAAGAATCATTATCCGAAAAATCGCCTGATTTTGAAGATAATATCCAATTCACAATTTGTCGAAAGGTGAAATGCCAACATTTCATCACGAACAACATCAAGGATTATTCTGGCTATTTCTTGCTTAACATTCTTAAACCGTCGCAGGTGCGCAAGATAAACCAGTAAAACTGCTTACTTCTAAATTGGCCAATTGACTGTATTTCATTCCTTCTTCCTCCCCAAATCGAAGAACACCGGCATAAAGAGCGCCAGGGCGATGATGGAGAAGACCATTCCGCCGATGACGCCGATGGCGAAGGCGAACCAGAAGACATCGTCGTTGCCGTCGAAGAGGAAGGGGATGAGGCCCAGTACGGTGCTGACAATGGTGAGCATTGTGGGCACAATCTTGCGGTTGAAGGCCTTGAGGTACGAGCGCAGCCCTGGGCGGCGGCTGATGGCGCTCACGGTGTTGAACTCGGCTGTGAGGTAGATGCCCGCGTTCACCACAATGCCGCAGAGCATCACCATTGCCGCGTAGCCGCCCTGGTCGAAGGTGACGCCGAAGATGGGGTACACCAGGAACAGCCCGATGAAACTAACGGGTATCATCAGAATGATGACGAGCGGCTTCTTGAACGACTCGAACAGCGCCGAGCAAATCATCAGAATGACGGCCACCACGCCGAAAAGCAAGCCCGCCTGCTGGCGTTTTTGTCGGCCGCTCCAGTAGTAACCGCCGCCCGACTTGGCGCGGAAGCCCATCGGGAGGGTTTTGTTGAGGCGGTCAACCTGTTTCTCAATCAGTTTAGAGCGCAACTCCCACGAGCCCACATACTCAAACCCCACGTTGATGGAGTACTCCTGGTTCTCGCGGGTGATGTTCAGGCCTGTGCGGCTCTTGACAACCGAGCCCACATCGTTCAGGCGGGTTATCACACTGTCAATCACCACCATATCGTTGCGGATGTGCCAGAGGTCGAAGTAGTCGCGCTCCTGCGACGAGAGCATCACGGGAGTGTTGTGGGTGCCGTCGAAAACCTGGCCAATCTCGCGGTGGTACATCTGCTCGCCAAGGAAATCGAAGTAGCGGCGCACGTTGATGCCCGTCTGCGTTATGCGCTTGCGGTCGAAATCGAGGCGGAACTCATTGCCCACAAACGAGTTCCAGCCGACTGAGAACCCAGCGTCGCTCACGCGGCGGTTGTTTTTGAGCGTGTCAATCAGTTGCTCGGCGTAGCGGTAGAGTTGGTCGTAGTTGTAGCCCAGCAGTGTTATTGAGTTGCTCCACGATGTTCGGTAAACGCTGTTGCTCAGCGAGCGGTCGTTCTCGTCGAGTGCGCTCACATACCACGTTGCGCCGCCGTAGCCGCAGGCCTTGCGCCAGAGTCGGTCTTTGAGCACGTAGGGGAAGCGCGAGTGCTCAAACTCCTTCTTGAACCGAATCTCAATGCTGCCGTTGGTGCCCGAGAGCGATGTGCGGAAATCGCTAATCTCGTCGAACTGACTTAGCCAGTTCTCCATCTGAATCACAATGT
Source organism: Salinivirgaceae bacterium (assembly GCA_016284875.1). Taxonomy (GTDB): domain Bacteria; phylum Bacteroidota; class Bacteroidia; order Bacteroidales; family SZUA-534; genus RUG13583. The sequence goes on from JAEEPS010000031.1 coordinate 14,830, forward strand.
CGTTGAGTTGCTGCACCGAGCAGCCTTCGGGCATCTGCGCCTCAACGCGGAGAATCTTCTCGGGCTTGGCCTCGCGGTAGAACGAGCCGCCGCCGTTCATCTTCTTGCAGAACAGGTTGAACGAGCCGCCCAGAATGTTCTCAAACCACTCCTTGTTCTTCTGGTACCATTTGCCGCCGATGGTCTCGTTGTAGAAGCCCACCAGGCCGCCTTTTTTGGCCGCGTCGTCGTACTCTGCGAAACCGCTGTGGCGAACCTCGGTTGGCAGCAGATTGACGGGCAGGCCGAAGCCCAGCACCAGCACCACAATGAAAATCCAACGGTGGCCGCGGCACCAGGCAATCAGTCGGGCGTAGCGGGCGGTGAATCGCACAATCTTGCGCTTGCGGGCCACGGGCGTGTTGGCCACACCGCGCTGGCGCAGCGGCATCTTGTCGAGCAGGGCGGGCACAAACCAGAAGGCCACGGCCAGCGAGAGCGAGAGGTTTATGACGATGACCCAGATGAATCCCGACAGGTGGGTGAGTTGCTCCTGTGGCAGGAAGAACACCATCAGCAGCGCGGCAATAGTGGTGAGCAGAGCGCCCGTCACGGCGCCCATCACGCGGCGGTTGCCGTAGTAGGTGTAGTGGTCGGCCACAACAATGGCCGTATCGATGATGATGCCCAGCGAGACGGTGATGCCAGCCATCGAGTAAAGTTCAATGTCGATGCCGAAAAGGCAGTAGAAGATGGCCGCCGCGAGCAGGTTGGCCAGAATGGTGAGCCCGATGATGGCCAGATAGCGCAGGCTGCGGCTCACAAGCAGTACAAAGAGCAGCAGAATGGCCAGCGACATTCCTGCGCGGAACAGAATCTTGTTTATCTCGCGCTTGAGCGACACCGACGCGTCCGACGTCTGCTCAATGGCGAACTTGGGCGGGAAGGTGAGGCGGATTTTCTCCATCATCTGCTTCAAGGTCGCGCACACGCCGATGGTGTTGATGCCCTCGGCTCCGAAAACGTACACATCGATGGTGTTCAGGCCGTTGATGCGGTTGTACTGCGTGGGCAGTTTCTCCTCGTAGGTGACGCGCGCGAAATCGCCCATTGTGAAGAGCCGCCCGTTGGTCTCGGCCACTGGAATCTGCTCAATCTCGCTCTGGCTGCCGCCCATTTTCAGGCGCACAAGCATCATCTGGCCCGTGGTGACCATTGTGCCAGCAATATCGTTGCGGAAATAGTCGCCGAAAGCCTTTGTCAGATGGTTGGGCGTGAGGCCCGCGGCCCGCAGCGCGTCGGGGTCGAAGCGGATGACCCACTGGAACGGCATTGCGCCCGACGTGCTGACGCTCTCAACGCCGTCGATTCGCGAAAGCGGAGTGACAATGTGCTCCTCGGCGTAGCGCGCGATGGCCTCGGGGGGCATATCGGCGTTGATGGTGTAACTCATAATCATCGGGTTGCCGCCCGAGCCCGACACCGAGCCCGAAACGTAGGGGTTCACGCCCTCGGGCAGTTTGTTTTTTATCTGCCGCAGATGGGTCGATACCTCAAAGCGGGCCGTCTCAATGTCAACATCGTCTTTGAAGCGAATCTGCACGTAGCCGCCGCCCTGGTACGACTCGGCCCGCGTGTAGTCGATGCCGCCGATGGTGTTCAGCGCGCCCTCAATCACCGATGTCACCTCCGACTCGGTGACGCGCGCCGAGGCTGGATAGTTGAAACTCACGCTGACCTGGCTCTGCTTGGGGCTGGGGCTGTACTGCAGGCGCAGAAGCGGCAGCACGGCGGCCCCGACAATCATCAGAACCACCATTATCAGTATGACTGAAAACGAGGAAACCCGCCGACCGTTTTGTTGCAACATATTCAAAATCAGATTTTTTCGGTTTTACGATAGATGGCGTAGTAGGCTATCGGCACAAAGAAGACGCTCACCAGCGTGCCAGCCACCATTCCCGCAATGAGCGCCAGCGAGAGCGGATACTGCAGGTCGCTGCCCATATCGCCCTTGACAAGGAACGGCGCAATGGCTAGAATGGTTGTCAATGAGGTCATTATGATGGGTTTCAGACGGCGGCGGCCAGCGTCCATAATGGCGCGTTTCAGGCCCATTCCGCCGCTTCGCAAGCGGTTGATGGTGTCCACCTTCAGGATTGAGTCGTTGATGACTATGCCGCACATCACCACAATGCCAATCATCGACATCAGGTTGAGGCTCTCGCCGAAGATTTTGAGCGCCAGCATTGCCGCAAAAATGTCGGTGAGCAGTTCGAGCATAATGATGAGCGGCTGCACAAGGCTCTCGAACTGCGCCGCCAGAATGAAGAACAGCAGCAGCACCGAGATGAGCAGCACCATACACATCTCTCTGATTAACTCGCGGTTGGTGAAATAGGCGCCCGAGAAATCGACCTCGAACCCGTCGGTCTGGCGCACCACCTCGCGGATGGCCGCCATTGCTGACTCCACCTGTCGGCCGCTGATGTTGAGCGGAATGGGGTAGTACTCGCCGTCGGCACCCGAGGTGATGGTTTTCAGGTCGCGGTTGCGGGTCTCCTTCATCAGCACGTCGAGCGGAACGCTGCCGCCCTTGGTGGCAATCTGGCAGCCGCTGATGAGGTCGGCGGCCTGCTTGTGGCCCGCGCCAATCACTATCGGCTCCGACACATCGCCCTTGCTGATGCGCAGTATCTGGTTGTCGTTCATCGCGTTGCGCAGATATTGCATTATCTGGTCGTAACTGACGCCGTAGAGGGCGAGCCGCTCGGGGTCGGCCACAAGTTCAATGTAGTCGTTCCACTCAATGGGCTGCACGCCAGCGTCGGGCAGGGCGGCGCGAATCTGGTCGCAGACGGCCGTGAGCGCGGCAGGCGTTGGCGGTTCGCCGCCTGTGGCCCGCAGACGCACGGTGAGCGGCGGCTCCTTCTCGGCAAAAATCATATCGAAAATGTTGCCCGCGGCTCGGCTGCTCACCACCGATTGCGGCCACTGAAGGCGCATTGTCTCGGCTATCTGTTTCTCAATCAGCGCAATATCGTCGGGCGATGCGGCTTTGATGTAGATGACAGCCTCGGTGGGCGTTATCTCGCCCGTGTGGGAAAGCACAAACTGCTGCGAGCCGACCATACAGGTTGATTGCCTGATGAGGCTGCCGAATTGGCCAATCAGGCTTTGGCAGCGGCGGTTGTTCTCCTCAACGGTGATGCGCTCGTTCCACTCAATGCTCACAAGGGTGTCGGCGTGCGCCATCACGGGCAGTTTGCGTTTTTCGAGCCCTATAAACAGCAGCCCAATCAGCAGCACCGACGCGCCCAAAACCGACCACACCACGGCGCGGCGGCGGAAAAGCCACTTGAGCCAGCGGTCGTAGATGGCAATGAGCCAGCCGCCCTTCTCGCGCGGCAGCGCACCGCCGTTCGGGTTCTGGCTCTGACGCTTGTAGAGCAGGTTGTAGAGCACGGGCATCAGCAGCACCGACACCAGCAGGGCCGACATCAGCGTGATGCTCACGGCCATCGCCTCGTCGTAGAAAAGGGCGCCCGCAATGCCGCTCACAAAAATCATCGGCACAAAAATGGCGCACGTGGTGAGCACCGAACTCAGCATCGGCGTGAAAACCTCCTGCGAGCCGTAGACGCACGCGTCGGGCAGCCGTTCGCCCTTGCGCCACCGCTGCGTTATGTTGTCGATGGTGATGATGGAGTTATCCACCATCATTCCCAGGCCCAGCACAAGGCCCGAGAGCGATATGACGTTGATTGATATGCCGATGACGTAGAACAGCAGGAACGAGAGGATGAGCGCCGTGGGGATGGTGACCACCACCAGCACGGGCGATTTGAAGTCGTGCATAAAGAAGAAGATTATCAGGCAGGCGAACAGCGCGCCGAAAATCAGGTTCTTAATCATATTGTTGATGGAGTAGTCGAGCAGTTCGGTCTGGTCGCGGGTGATGGTGAAGCGCATTGTTGGGTAATCGTCGGCGAAAGCCTTCATCAGTTCGCTCACGCCCTTCTGCAGGTCGGCCATACGCGCCTCGGTGCGCTTGATGACGGCCATTGTGACGCACTGGCGGCCGTCGGAGGTTATCATCCCCTTCATTGTCTGCGGCTGCTCGCGCACTTCGGCCAGGTCTTTGAGTTGATAAACGCGGTCGTTCACCTTCAGCCACACGTCCTCAACATCGGAGCGGGTGAGGAGCGCCGACTCAAAGCGGACGTCGAAGCGGTACTCGCCGTCGCGGATGCTCAGGCTGCCCAGATGTACGTTGGCTCCGTTGATGGCGTCGCCAAGTTGCTGCTCGGTGATGCCCATCGAGTGCAGTTTCTGCATATCGGGCACAATGAGCAACTCGGGGTGCAGCAGGCCCGACACATCGACCATAGCCACCTCGGGCAACTGCTCAATGCGGCGCACAATCACCTGGCGGGTGAAGGCGCTCATCTCCAGCGTCTGCTGCGCGGTGACAATGCTGTCGGCCAGCGTCACGTTGATGAAGAAGGCTGGGATGTCGGTTGCGCTGGCGCGAGCCACCACTGGGCGGTCCTCGCCTCGGGGCCAGTTGGCCATTGCGCGGTCGATGCGCTCGTTCACGTCGATGAAGATGTAGTCGGCGTCGGAGCCGTAGTCGAACGTCATTGAGATGACGCCGCTGCCGTCTTTGGCCGTGCAGTTAATCTGGCTCAAATGCGGCACCTGCACCAGTTGCGACCGCAGGGGGGCAATCATCGTCTCGTTCAACTCGCGCGCCGACTTGCCCGCCGACGACACCTGCACGGTTATCTGCGGAATGTCGATGTCGGGCACGAGCGACACTGGCAGCATATTGATGGCCGCCACGCCGAGCACCAGCACCGCTATGAGCACCATTGTGACGGCTATCGGTTTGTTTATCAACTGTTTAAACATAAACGTTAAATGTTTGGATGTTTAGTGTTTAGAAGTTTAGTTTTTAGCGCCCTGACGGGCGGAAATTTTTATAAAATCTGATTTAAAATTGTTCAAAATTCATCTCTAACCAAACTTATCCAAAATGAAACCAAAACCTTGTGTTTGGATTGTTTCGGGTTCGTTTGGTTAACGTTAAAATCTTAAAAATCATTTTATTATAATTTTATTCTAAATTTTCTTTCAATTTCCCGCGAAGCGGTGTCCGTTTTTTTCGTTTGTAATGTAGAGACGCGGCGCGCCACGTCTCTACTTATGCCTTTTTAACTTATAACTTTTAAAACTTATTACTTAATACTTTACTTCTCTAATCTTTCAGTTTGATTTTCGCCAATATGCTTGCCTCACCGAGTTCCTCGGGTTCAAGACCTTTGATGTAGTCGGCATTACGCTCCAGGCAGGCTTGCAATTCGGCTTTCGTTTTTTGCAAACGCTCGTCGGGTTGGTCGCCAAGGTTTTCGAGCAGAGCGGCCAAATCTTTGTAAAAATATTTTCCATAGAGATATTTTCCATCGGATGACAAATAATACATTTTATCAAACAACCTGGCAATTATGCTTTGTGATTCATCGTAATAAGCCTTTGATACAACGTTGTTTGTGCGTTTGTCAAGCATCGACAAATAATAATTTCCACTCATTTTGAATTGAAAAACCAGGAACCGCCCCGACTCGCCAAAATCAGAAAAATTACCATCGTACGAAACTATCTTATCAAAATATTGAGAATCGCGAGGGTCAAGACTATTGGCAATTTTTACGGTCAATGGGTTAGGCAGTATCAACTCAATATTCTGCTCAATGCCGTCGCAGAGCGCATAAAGATGGGTGTCATACGAAAGGAAGAATCGGACGATATCATCGTTAGCAAAATAGGGATTTGCATAGCCGATATTTAACCAGGACTTGCTTTGTGGTATTGCAAAATATCTCGATTTAATGTTGAACGATTCGTCAGTCAGCAAGATGGCTGGCCTTACAGAGTCTGACTGTCTGTCTCCGCGCAAAAAGAACGCATAATCACCGTTTTTCAACCGCATTAAATGGTTGTAACCCGAAAACGAATCGTCACACTCGTGCATTTTGCCAAGGAACGCGCCTTTTGAATTGTACTGGCGGATGATATGCTTCTCGTCGTAAACACAGAAGTTGTCGCCGATACAAAACATATCGTAGAATTGCACTATTTCGCCAGGACCGTTTCCAAGGATTGCTCTGCTTGATATTTTTTCGCCCGTCCGCTTATCGAAACAAAGCATTTTCATTGTGTAATTCTCAAACATATACATATAGTTGTCGGAAAAGACGAAATGGGGATCGAAGATAAAAACCCAATCGTCGTCCATCTGCAAATTCATCAACGATATTGACTCAATGTTGTCGGTAAACGCAATACTGTCAACTGTTTCTGAAAGTTCAACGCTGCAGGATGCAGCCACTTCGGTTTTACTGCCGCTGTTGCAGGCTGTCAGTGCTGCCGCTAGTGCGAGGGCGGCGATTGATAATTGTTTGGTTTTCATTTTGTTGTGGTATTAAAATGTTCGTTTAATAATTCTATCAGGTTTTTCTGTTTTTATTCGGACACTCGCGATGTGTCCCTACGTTTTCGGACGCCACAATGTGACGTCCCTACTTGTCCCTTGTACCTTACACCTTGTACCTAATCCTTCAATTTAATCTTCAAAATCACGTTGGTTGCCTCGCGCTCGTCTTCGTCAAGACCTTTGATGTATTCGGCGTTGCGGTCGAGATAGGCGCGGAACTGGGCTTGCGATTTCTTCAGGCGGGCGTCCAAAAGGTCGTCGTTGCCATCGAAAAGTTTGGCCGCACAACTGCTCTTGCACTTGACGTAGATGTATTCGCCGTCGGAATAAAGAACCTCCATAGTGGAGAAAATCCTATACAGATAATTAGGCACGTTTCCTTCGTCATCACCATCGGAATATAGTGATACCACGCTGTTTGAGCGCTTGTCAATCATAGCAATGTATGTTTTATGGCTGATATAGTATCGGAAACAAATAAAACGCCCCGACTCGCACAGATTGGCGAAAGAGCCGTCGAGTTCGAACAATTTGTTGAAAGCGTCGGCGGTGTGAGTCCGCATAATCTCATTCGAGGCATCGATAAAGATTTCAGCCGTTTGCGGATTAGGCAGACCCAGTTCGGTGCATTGTTCGCTGTCGCCGCAGAGCGAATAAAGGTGGTTATCCATATTGCTATAGAAGAAGAAACGAATGGCGTCGCCGCTGGCGCAATATGGCTTTCCTCCACCCATCATCACAATCACCAAACGCGGAAGTGGCAAGGCGAAATGCTCCGCTTTGATGTTGAACGACTGGTCGGTTATCAACACTTGGTTGAGGACAGAATCCGACGTTTGGTAACTGTGCCTAATCAGCACAAAATCACCGTTTTTCAGGCGAAACATTTCTCGAATTTGAACCGTATCGCCAAAATCGTGCACCTTGCCTAAAAAACGACCGTTATTGTCGTACTGGCGAACGATTCCCATTCCATCGAGAATGAACAGCGTGTCGCCGACGCAGAACAATGAACTCAATCCGTTTATTTCGCCAGGGCCGTTGCCTCGGAGCATACGGCCTGTCAGTTTTTCACCCGACTGAAGTTTGAGGCTAGTCAGCCGCAACTTCTCGCCGCATACCATATATAAATAATTGTCGGACAAGGCGAATTGCATTCCGTCCTCGAACACCCAGTCGTCGTCCATTTGGAGGTTCAGCACATCGATTGACTCGATGTTTTCCACAAACACCTCGTTATCAACGCTTCCAGAGAGTTCGATGTGGTCGGTGACGGCGTTTTCGGTTTTGCTGTTGCAGGCCATCATTGTGGCACAAATTGCGGCGATTGTTACGATGCTGGTTTTCATTGTTATGTGTTTGCTAATCCTTCAATTTAATCTTCAAAATCACGTTGGCCGCTTCGCGCTCGTCTTCGTCAAGACCTTTGATGAATTCGGCGTTACGCTCCAAATAGGCGCGGTATTCGGCTCTTGTCTTTTGCAGGCGCTCGTCGAGAAGTTCATCGTAGTATTCAAGCCAACAATCCAAACGTCCGTTGCGGCAGTTTGCGAAAATATAGCCCTCGTGTGTGTTTTTATACGCCCATGCGTCACAGATGATTCTGTTAACAAGGTCGGCGGTTGTTTCCACATCGTTCTCCACAATATGCGGTATTGATATGGCCTTGTTTGTGCGCTTGTCAACCATTGCCAGAAAATAACTTCCCTCCAAACGGTATATGAACAATACAAAACGCCCCGACCCGCTTAAACTATAAATATCTCCATCATATTTCGATATAGACTGATGGTCGTTGTTGTCAAACAGTTCGTTAGCCTTTTCTATGGTAATTGGGTTCGGCAGAACAAGTTCTGCGCACTGTTCAGAGTCCCCGCAAAGTGTGTAGAGGTGGTTATCATATCTGCAAATCAGACGAATTGTGTCGCCATCAACATAACAAGGTTCGTTGACTCCAAAAAACATAACTTTTATAGGAGGAATAGGATAGTGTTTCGAAATAATATTGAACGATTTGTCGGCCATCATTATAGCCGCGTTTACCGTGTCGTTAAAAGAATTTGCGATAGCAACAAAAGCATAATTCCCGCTATTCAACCGAACAATATCGTATATGTCATTTAAATTACTGAATTCGTGTAAAATACCAATGAAATGACAGTTGTAGTCATATTTGCGGATAATGTTTTTATTGTCATAGATGCACAGTGTGTCACCGATGCAAAACATTGATTTCATTTCATTTATCTCGCCAGGGCCGTTACCTTTTATTTTCCGTGACGACAACATTTTGCCCGTCTGCTGGTCGAAGCATGTCAAACTCATATTGTTGCTATTCGCCATAGCATTGCCACCATCGTATAAATATATATAATTGTCGGTAAGGCAGATATATGTGTATACCCCAAACGCCCAATCATCGCCCATTTCCAAATTCATTACCGAGATTGACTCCACATTGCCGGCAAATGCCTCATTGTCAACCGTTCCGGGGAGTTCTACGCGGTTGGTGACAGCGGTGTCGGTTTGATTGCTGTTGCAAGCCATCATTGCGGTGCAGATGGCGGCGACTGCTAATGCTTTGATTTTCATTTCGTTGTTGTAATAAATGTTTGTTTGCTCATTTTCAATTTTAAACGGACGCGGCACGCCACGTCCCTACTTATAACTTCTAAAACTTATAACTTAAAACTATCCTAATCTTTCAACTTTATTTTCAGTAGCACCGCAGCCGCATCACGTTCCTCGGGCTCCAAATCTTTCATATACTCTGCGTTACGCTCCAAATAGGCGCGGTACGAGGCTTGTGTTGCTTTCAGGCGTTCGTCGAGAGCATCGTCGTGGCCTTCAATCAGTTCAGCCATTCGTGCGCTCGGCGTTTTTGCGTAGATGAACTTGCCATCGGTTTGGAAAATAGTTGTCCTGTTAAAGAAATAGACGAAAATTCCTGTTGCATTGTCAGCCGTTCCGCCGTCGGCTGGTATCGACACAACGCTGTTTGTGCGTTTATCGAGCAGCGATGTATAGCGGTTGCGGTCGCAATTATAGACGAAACTGATGAACCGCCCCGACTCGGTCAGATTGCCGAACATTCCATCATACTCAAACACTTTTTGGAAGTCGATGGCACCACTTGTGGCCTGCTGCATAACCTCTTGCGGCAGCGGATTGGGAACCACCAGTTCGATGCAACCCTCGGTCTCGCCGCAGAGTTCAAAAATGCGGTTGTCGCCAGCCAGAAAGCCGCGCACAGTGTCGTCGTTGGAGTAGTAGGGGCGGGCAACACCCGACGAGAGTGTGTTATGCCTTTCCTGCGGCGAAAAATGCCGCGACAGGATGTTGAACTGCTTGTCGGTCACCAGCGCGGGCTGCTCTGAACCTCCACCCGTTGTAAACAGCACGTAGTTTTTGTTGCCAAAACGCAGCACATTGTAGTACGAATGCTCCTCGTCCAATTCATACAGTTTACCGAGAAAAGCGCATTTGTGATTGTACTGGCTGACAACACCTTTGAAATCCTGAATGCAGAGCGTGTCGCCGTTGCAGAACATTGTGCTCATACCAACAATCTCGCCTGGCCCGTTGCCTTTGATGATGCGGCTCGACACTTTCTCGCCCGTCTGTCGGTCGAAGCACGACAGTTGCATCTTCTGGTCATCCAAGAGGTAAATGTAGTTGTCACCGCCAGCCATCCTCGGATAATCGGCAAATGTCCAATTGTCGTCCATCTGCAAATTCATCACTGTGATTGACTCAATATTATCTGTAAAAGCCTCATTGTCAATCTTTCCTGGGAGTTCGACGCGGTTGGTGACAACCTTTTCGCTGTTGCTGCAAGCAGCCATTGTTGCACAGATGGCAACGATTGATAATGTATTGTGTTTCATTTTGTTGTGGTATTTAATTGTTCGTTTATTAATTGTATCCGTTTCCCGTTCTTATTCGGACACACGCGGTGTGTCCCTACGTTTGCGGACGCCACAATGTGACGTCCCTACATTTATGCGGACGCGGCACGCCACGTCCCTACTTATAACTTCTAAAACTTATAACTTAAAACTTTTATAACTTCAATTTAAACTGCAAGATGACAGGATTATAATCGTTACCCTTCAATGCATCGATGATGCGCTTGCCAGTTTCCGACAACTCCTCGTCAGCATTGATTTTGCTCTCCCAGTCGCCTTGAATCAGCATTGTGTAGATGCCGTTGTCAACCAGTCCAGGGTGAATCTCAATTTTCAACCCGCCGATGTGTGGGTTGTAGTTGCGATAGTTGTCGCGTGTGGCAATGGTCAAGTGGTTATGTGCTTCTTGTTTAAGAACCGACCTATACCAATAAGCCAACGTTGAGCCATTGTATATTGCATATTTGCAACCCATCGCGAAATCTTTAAAATTCCGCATTTGTAAACCACCCTCAAGAGTCGTGATATATTCCTTGTCTTTAGTTAGTTCCATATTGCCGTAATCGATGGTCGCGATTTTCGTCATCTGTCCTTCGGCATATTTGCAGACGATTGTATTTTCTTGTTTTACAGCCATCAACACACCATTATCCGAGCGTGAGTATGTTGGAAACATAATGTTACTGGCATATCGGTTCACATCAATTACCTTGGTCATCGATTGCCCGTCGAACTCATAAATGGAACTACTGTCGGGGCGAGTAGAAGCCGATAGAAGCAGACGGTCGCGTCCGAGCGCAACTAAATCATCAACAAAATAATCATCAGTAGGAAAATATGACTCAAACTTGAACGGTGATGTTCTGAAACGAATTATTCGGCCACGGCGGTCGTAACCGTAAAGAAGATTGTCGGCGGGCAGATATGAATAGTAGTCAAGGTGATTGTACTCGTTAGGACCATTACCAGCGGCTTGAAGTTTTTCCGTCATACGGCCGTCCACAATGTGATAGAATATCTGTCGGCTGAATTTGTCGCAGGCAATGAAATCGTTACTGGTTCCGCTCATATAAGGGCGCAGTTCCGCAATCGGTTCATCCGTCACAATCGGCTTAATGTCAACCACTTCGGCAATCTTGTCAAAGTCGATGTCCTCAACTTTCCAAACATCGTTTTTAATCACCCATTCTTCCGAATTTTGGCTTTTACTGCCGCTGTTGCAGGCGGTCAGCGCTGCCGCCAATGTTAGGGCGGCGATTGATAATTGTTTGGTTTTCATTTGTTTGTGGTATTAAATTGTTTGTTTATTCATTGTGTCAGTTTTCCCGTTTTTAGCGGACGCGGCACGCCACGTCCCGACATTTCTGCGTAAACACGCGGTGTGTTCCCTACGTTTGCGGACGCCACAGTGTGACGTCCCTACTTATAACTTAAAAACTTATAACTTAAGACTTACCTCTCCACCTCAATTTCCACATTATCACCCAGATTCAGGTTACCCGAGACGATGATGGAGTCGCCGACGTTGAGTTCGGCGCCGCGCTCGGCGAGCGGCTGCACAATGTGCTCGGTTGAGTTGCTCATCACCACCTGCACGTAGGTCCAGACGCTGCGGCCGCCCTCGCTCTTGAAGAGCACCTCCATACCATCGCGGATGACGACGGCACTCTTGGGCACGGTGAGTTGGTCGGGAATGGCGTCCTCAACCACCACCTTCACGTTCATTCCGTCAATCAGACCTGATTCGCCCTTCACGGTGGCGGTGACTGCAATCTGGCCGTTCTTGTCAACTGTGGGGTTGATGGCCGAGATGCTGCCGTCGATGGTGAGTTGCGCGTTGGCGAACGGCGTAATCAGCACCTTTTGTCCCAAGCGGATAAACGGATATTCAGTTTCCAGAACGCTGAAGCGCACTTGATAGCGGCTGTCGTCGATGATGGTACAGAAGGCTCCGTTGGCGGGTTCGTGCTCGCGTCCCTTTAGGTCGATGACTTTGCCAGCGAATGGGGCCCGAAGGCTGCACTCCCGAAGTTGCTGGCGGGCGTTGTCGAGCGAGAGCCGCGCATCGGAGTAGCCCGTGTTGATGAACACTGCATGACGTTGATTTTCAGGCATTGAGCCAGTGTCGGCAATGGTCAGGTCGTAGTCGAGTAGGCGGTCGGAGAGTTGCAGCAGCGCCTTGTCGAACGCCAACTGCGATTGTTTCAACTGCTGCTCGGCCTGACGCTTGTCGAGCGAGGCCACCACAGCGCCCGCGGCCACCGTCTGGCCCTCGCGGTAGTTGATGCGTTCAATGGTGCCCGACTGCGTGAATTGCAGAGTGGCCTTGCCTTGCGCCTCGAGTTTGCCGTTGCACACCAGTTGTTTGTTGAAAGTGCGGCGCTCAAGGCGCATCACCGTAACCTTGTTTTTCTCGCCAGAATAACTGCCGCGAGCCATTTCGGCCTCTGCGTCGTCGGTTTTCTTGCCCGAGCCGCAACCAGCCGCCGTCATTATCGCCAAAGCGGCCAGAAAGAATTGTGTATTTTTCATTATTTCAGAAGTTTGTCAAATTCAACGTTGATGTCGGTACCCGTCAGATAGTCGAAAAGTGTCTTGCTGCGGATGCCGAAATAACTGTTCCAGAAGTTGCCGATGTTGGTGATGTATTGGTTCACGGCGTTGTCGCGCTCGGTGCGGATTTGGTTCATATCAGTCACCGACAGCGTTCCCGTGCCGAAGTTTTTGAGTGCGATATTGTACGACTCTTCGGCAATCTCGGCCGCGCGGCGCGAAATCTCGCACTGGCTGTATTGGTTGTTAAATTCAGTCACTTGCGTGAACAGGTCCTGACGGAAATCCACCATTTTCTGCTCCAACTCGCTGTGGGTGCGCTCGGCCTGTGCCATCGACATCTTCACTCGGCCCTTGCCCAAACCCCAGTCAACAATCGGGATTGAGAGCGAGATGCCCACCACCTCCTGGTCTTTCAGCGTGGCGAAACTCTCGTCGAAGGTGGCCGCCGTGCCCGACATTCCGAATCGTGCGTTCACCGATGCCGACAGACCTCGATTGGCCTTGGCCTCCGCCACTCCCTGGTCGGCTTGAAGCCCCTGGATGGTCTGGTTCAGTTGGAACGACGAGTTGGCCAGGGCGCGTGCCAGCACCTCCTCATAGTCGAGCGCCACAACAGGCACCGTGTAACTGATGTTGAGCAGCACGGTGGCGTTTTCGGGTGCGCCGATGAACGAGCAGAGTTGGTTGAGAGCCGTGCGCATGCTTAACTGCCGCGAGTTGAGCGCCAGCGAGTCGTTCAGCACTGACAGTTCAAGTTGCAGCAGTTTCTCGCGTTCGATGGTTCCCATATCGAACCGCGTGAGAGCCGTCTGATAGAGGCGCTTGCTCTCGTCGAAACTGGTGAGGGCCCGCTCGTAACTGGCTTTTGCGCTGGCATAGTTCCAAAAGTAATTGACGGCCGTCTGCGCCACTTGCTCCATATTCTCAATGTAGAGCCGTTTGGCCAACTCGTAGTTCAGAGGCTCGATTTTCTTGTTCCATTTGAAGCGGTTGAAGCCCCAGAGCGACTGCGAGTAGGTGAGGAACAGCGGCTGCGCGTAGTACGATGTCTTGCGTTCGGGGTCGAACTGGTCGAGGCGGTTGAGTTGTGTCGATAGCGACAGCGTGCCGCCAGTAAGTGCGATGTTCTGCCTGATTGTCAGCCCGATGTCGTTAGAGAGCGAGTAGTTGGCGCGGTAGGCCTTTTCGCCCGTTTTGAAATCCTGCAACTCCACAATCGAGCGGTCGAAGTTGAGAAGGTTACTGTTAAGCGTCAGCGCGGGTCGGTACTCCGCCTTGAACGACCTAAAACTCCAGTACGACGACAGATAATAGTTTCGATACGACATTCCGAGAATCGAGTTCTCCTGCGCCAGCCGCACCACGTCATCCATTGTGAGCATCCGCTCGTCAATCGTCTGCGCCTGGCTTCCCGAGCAAGCCATAACCACGCCCGTAAGCGCTGCTATGACTTTAGCGATGTTGCGTTTTTCCATTCGTTAGTGTTAGTTGTGTAAAAAAGTGCTTAAATATTGCAAAAATTTCGATTTGTGATACTATAAAGGCCGTTTTTTTTGAGACGGAATGAGTATTTTATCAGCAAAAAACATCATATCATTGCTAATAAATAATTTATAAGACTTTATTTTGATGTTGTTTGAGGCAAGTAGTTGTCTTTTAACTTTATCTCGACAACAACCAGATTATCGTCTTCCTTCAGATTCGGCAACACATTGATAAGTTTGTCCGCGGAAATAGCGGCAATTATTGTATTGCCTGTTGCACAAATGGTATTAAAACGCACTGTGCCATGGTATCCATCGAACGACAACGGCACAAAGCAGGCGTCGTGTATGCATATTGGAGCCTCATTACTCTTTGACCACATATAAAATCCCGTTTTTGAATCTCCGTTATGCGTTCTTAAAAGTATGTAATCGTCGGTTTCAACGAGACCCGTGAAATGTATCTTCTCGGCTACCGCAGAATTTGGAACTTTTACATCACTAACCTGCGGCATTTGCTCGTCTGTTCTGTGCAAAACATATCTGGCTTTTACTTGCTTATCCGTCTCCACCGAATATATGGTATCATTAAATATATCTATAAAGAATACCCCTTTTCCGCTATTTCCTAATTTCCAACTATCAATTGCCTTATACGAGCCTTCCTTTTGTTCTTGAAATATTTTCCTTGGTTCAACGTAAAAAGCCGCATCGATGATTTCAAATGTGGAATCCATGAAACACAATGGCGGTATCAGATTCTCATCAAATACTTTATGCCATGGATTTCCAGTAGTCCCAACATATAAATCTTTTGCTATCTGCACTGTTGTCCACAATTTAATATATCCCCCACCGGTAAGTCGTTTGATCGATTCGTTATCAACTATCGCCTCACTGCAAAAGGCAGACATAGGGTACATTTTCACAGATAAATCGTTCACATCTATTGAAACCATCTTACCACCAATGTCGTCGCACGCAATCATTTGGTCATATTCACTGTTATATGAGCAGTGGTCAAAAGAAAGAACCTCGTTCCGCGCACGCCCGACGTGTATCAAATCTTTTACATATTGCCCATTATGGTCAAATGCTTTCAATTTTAAATCGGTTGTCCAGCCCGACTGAAGAATGTAGTATTTGTCGGTTTTTATAATCATGTTCAACTCTCCCAGCAAACTCTGGTCATCCGACGAAAGCGGTATATACTTAACGTTTTCTATAACATTTGAATACGACAATGTGTCGAATGCAATGGAGTTGTTCAACACATAAGTTTTTAAAGTGTCCTCGCTCGATTCTGCTGTAAGTTCCTTGCCATTTTCCCCCATATTGTTTGCATTGTTGCAGGCAACCGCTATAAACGAAATGGCCAAAAACAATTGATACTTGTTCATTTTCATTTTTTTTAACCGTTTTTAAGAAATGATATGTGTCAAATATTGCACTTTTTTTCGAGTAAATCTGAAAATATTTTCAGTTACGCAGAAAGACTGCGTAGCGCGCATTTTCCTTTGCAGCGCCATTCGGTGAAAACCGATTGTGTTGCACTCTGAATTATTGCGTACCGATATTAAAATGTGTAACTGCAAAAAAATTAAAAAATATAAACCTGTGCGGTGGTTTCGCTCACCCACCAATTTCTTTTGCAGCGAAAACAGAAAAAAATGGAGCATACTATGAAGACTAAGAAAACAACAAAACAAGAGATGACGCTGCTTGCAGCCGTTGAGCAGATTGTGGAATTGGCGCAAGATTCGAAATTGGACTCGGAATTCTTCCGTAAAGCCGCAAAGCCTATCAAGTATCTTGTCGAAAGACTCGAACTTACCCGTGAGCAGTGCGTGATGATGGCTCTGTTTATCGACAACAGCAATGTTAGGGAAATAACGCTACGCGACCTTGCAAAACAATCAGGGTGCAGCACAACACGTATCTTAAAATACGTCAACGATATAAAAGAACTTGTTAACCGCGATATGGTGCGAGACAGAGGCTGCGGGTCATACCGCGTGCCGTGGTATGTGGTTGAAGCCTTCACCAACAACGAGAAGTTTGAAGGTTACAAAAATGCAAACATCAATTGCGAGGAGTTTTTCGGTGTTTTGAACGACATTTTCAGCATCTGCGAGGATAACGAAATGACCTTCGAAATGGCTGTCAAAAGAATGCAATCGCTGATGGAGGAAAATATGCATCTTGCATTTGTTCAGCAGGTTAAAAGTTACGACCTCGATGAAGAAGATGAAGCCTTGCTTTTGCTTTTCTCCCACCTGTTTGTTGCTAACAACGATAACAATGTGGGCTACCACGACATCGATTTTCTTTTCGATGACTCTCGACACAGATGGAACCGCATCAAAAACGAACTCAACTGCGGCTCGAACGAATTGATAGAGAGGAAAATAATCGAGTACGGCAACGATGATGGTTTTGCCGACCGTGAGTCGTTTCATATAACCGATGAAGCAAAACGCCTGCTCTTCAGCGAGTTGAATAATGTGTTAATTAGGCCTGACACCCGTCGTCGCGACCTTATACACTATGAGAAAATCGTGCCCAAGAAACTCTACTTCGACAACGGTGTTGAGACGCAGATTGCTGATTTGACACAACTGCTCGATGAGAAGCATTATGCCGATATCTGCAACCGACTGAAAGACAAGGGCTACCGATGTGGCTTCACTTGTTTGTTCTACGGTGCGCCAGGAACAGGAAAAACTGAATCGGTGCTTCAACTTGCCCGCCAAACGGGACGCGACATTATGCAGGTCAACATTTCGCAAATAAAAAGTATGTGGGTTGGGGAGAGCGAAAAGAACATCAAAAAGGTGTTCGATACCTATCGCGCATTGGTTGACAAACAGAAAGTTACGCCCATTCTGCTCTTCAATGAGGCCGATGCCATTATCGGTAAACGGATGGAGAACACCGAGCGCGCCGTTGACAAGATGGAGAACTCGATTCAGAACATCATCCTTCAGGAGATGGAGACGCTGAAGGGCATTCTGATTGCCACAACCAACCTTGCGCAGAATCTCGACAAGGCCTTCGAGCGCCGCTTCCTTTACAAGGTGAAGTTCAGCAAGCCGACAACGGAGGCACGCGAGCATATCTGGCACACAATGCTGCCCGAACTTTCGGCTGACGACATCAGCGTTCTGGCGGAAAAGTACAACTTCAGCGGTGGTCAGATTGAGAATATTGCGCGGCACTACACCATCGACACCATCTTGCACAGCGACGAGGCGACAAATCTTGCCACACTCATCCGCCACTGCGACGGCGAACGGCTCGAAAAGAGCGAGAAAAAGGCGATTGGGTTTGGAAACGGATAATCGCCGCAAATGATTTATCAATCAGTAAATAAACAAATTATGGAACTCATAAATAAAAACGGAAACCGAACAATTATCTACGCAAAAACCATTGAGGAGACTTGTGTGGAGCAACTTAAATCGCTGATAGACAATCCAGCGTACGCTGATGAAACTATCCGCATTATGCCCGACACGCACGCGAGCAAAGGCAGCGTAATCGGCTTTACGTCAACCTATTCCGACAAGATTATCCCTAACACCGTGGGCGTTGACATTTCGTGCGGAATGCTTTGCGTCAATCTGGGGCAGGCCGAAATCGACTTGCAGGCCTTCGACAACCTTGTCCGACTCAAAATTCCGTCAGGGATGGCGGTTCACGATGGGCGCGTGGTGCGTTTCCCGAAACTCGAGCAACTCAAGTGCTACCGCGGGCTGAAGGACTCTCGGCGCATTGAGCGCAGCATTGGCACGCTGGGCGGCGGCAACCACTTCATTGAACTCGACCGCAGCACCGCTGGCGACATTTATCTGGTTATTCACACGGGCTCGCGAAACCTTGGAAAGCAGGTGTGCGATTACTATCAGCAGATTGCCGTCGACCTTTGCCACGGCAAGGAGCAACTCTACGAGGAGCGCGAGCGCATTATCCGCGAGTACAAGCGCCAGGGCCGTCGCGACGAGATTCAGCGTGCTTTGCGCGGACTGAAGTGCGAGACGGTGGAGTGCCCATTCCCCGACGAGCAGTGCTACCTGTACGGGCGCTTTATGTCTGAATATCTGAACGATGTGGATATTTGCACCGAATTTGCGCACCTGAACCGCCTGACTATTGCCGACACTATTGTGTCGAAATACTTCAAAGGCAAGTCGCTCAACGATTTTGAGTGGTTCGAGACGCTGCACAACTACGTTGACACGCGCCACCGAATGATTCGCAAAGGTGCCATATCGGCGATGGAGGGCGAGCGAGTGATTATTCCAATGAATATGCGCGACGGCAGTCTGATTTGCGTTGGCCGCGGAAACAAGGATTGGAACTGTTCGGCACCGCACGGCGCAGGGCGGCTGATGTCGCGTGCGCAGGCCTTCGAGAGTATCTCGCTCGACGCTTTCCGCCAGAGTATGGACGGCATTTTCACCACGTCGGTCTGCGATGACACAATCGATGAATCGCCAATGGTTTACAAGCCGATGGACGAGATTATGGAACTTATCCGCGACAC
>JAEEPS010000032.1 GCA_016284875.1 Salinivirgaceae bacterium
CTGATGAACATCACCATCAAGCTGAGCAAAGCCGATACAATGCAGTCGAAACTCGGGTTGCAGCAAGCTATCGATTTCTTCTTGCAACTGCCTAAATACAAGAATGTTATGATAATGGCGAATGTTGACCCGATGTAGGAATTAACTGAAGGATTGAAGGACCGAATGATTGAATAATTGAAGGATTGAATGATTTAATAACTGATTAATTGAAAGCATTTTAAACCCGTTAAACCTATTAAACCCGTTCAACTTTAATACAACGAGCAAATGCGCACCATACTGACAACCATTTTAGCCCTTTTCGGCTTGACCGCGATGGCCGGCGACGATGCCACGGTTGTGAAAATCGATGGCAAATTCTATTCAACGCCGATTGTCACCGCCGAAGGGAATCTTGTGATTGCGTCGCATAACAAAACCATCTATCTGTTTGACAGCAAGGGGCAATTGAAAAATTCGTTTACCGCCAAGGGCTGGTTTCACGCCACGCCGCGCCAGCTCACCGACGGCCAGATTGCCATTGGCTGCTACGACCGATATTTCTATTTTCTTGATAAAGACGGCAATTTTGTGAGCCGGATTAAGCCCGGCGGCAAGATTTTCACCGAGCCTGTCGAGCTGGGCAGCGTGATTGCTTTCGGCACCAGCCGCGGCCGCGTGGCGTTCTACAACCGCCTGACCGACTCGCTCTATTACGCCCGAGTGCGCGGAAAAATCATCCACGGCTCGCCATTGGCTCTGAGCGACAGCAGTGTGGCCATCGGCGGCAACGGCAAGCGGCTCTGCATCATCGGTGCCGACGCCAACCTGAAGGCGCAGCTTAAAACCAAAGGTTGGATTATGCACTCTAAACCCGCCAAAACATTTGACCATCAGGTGGTTATCGGCACCTACGGCAAGCGGCTCTACTCTGTCGATACGCTCGGCCGAGAGCTTTGGCAGCGCAAGGTTGGCGGCCGCATTCACAGCTCAATTCTGCAAACCCCCGACAGCAATATCGTCTTCGGTGCGTTCGACAGCTACATCTATTGCTTCGACAACCGCGGTCAACTCATTGAGCGTCAGCCGACTGGCAAAAAGGTGGTTTCGTCGCCGGCGATGGTCAACGACACAGTTTTCGCCATTGCCGGAATCGACAAGAGCATCTATCTGCTCACCACTCGCGGGCGGCTTCTGGGCAGCATCAAATGCGAAGGCAGCTTCTTCTCAACGCCCATCGCAACGCCCGACGGCACACTCTTTTGCTGCACAATGAAAGGAACTCTGTATTTTATTGATAAAAAGGCTATTGACGATATTATCACAGGCCGCCGACCTGTGGTTGAGATTGAATCCGGGCGGTACGATTACAAATACTGACAGCGTATTGTCAGGCTTAGAGCCCTATCCAAGCGGCGCCCACAAGTTGCTCGTAATCAGCCGTTGACGGACGGAAGAAAACCAAAAACAGATAATTATTGGCTGTGGCCGAATGTGAGCCTTCAAAGCGTTCCATATCCACTTTGCCGTCGTGGTAGGTGCGGCAGACGTAGATGTAGTCGTAAACGCCCTGTTTGAGCCGCAGGTCGCCTTCATAGCGCTTGGCGGCGAAGTTGTAGCGCATCTGGTTGTCGCTGCTGAGCTGCCAGTTGCAGAACGCGCCGCACACAAACACATCGCCGTCGAGCACGGGCTCGGTTTCGAGCGTGGGGTGCACGTAAACGTAATCGGCCGTGCGATAGTGGTCATCGGCATTGTTAACCGATTGAGCATAAACTATATACTGACCGTTCTGGTCGGTCTCAGAGAAGTAAGGCTTAAAGGCGCGGCTCTCGTCGGTGGGCGGCGTGATATGGAAATATGGCGCCACGTAATCAACTCTGTTATAATTGATTGGCGCTTGCCGCAGATAGCGAAGGTCGAGACGGCGGAACTCATTGCCGCCAGCCATCAGCAGGTTGCCGGCATAGGAATAGACCAAACGGTTGCCAACAATCTGCTTTGGTTTCAAATCGGTTCGCGATGTGTACGGGCAACCATTCTGCAAAACGCTAACATTCAATTCGTTGAAAACATCATTCACCATCAGTCCGCTGTAATCGACGCTCAACCTGACATCTTGCGCGTGGCGCTCGCTAACGCTGCCTGCGGGTTTGGCCACTTCGGCTTCAATGCCCGTAAGTTGCTCATATACAAGGATTGACGCCTGCGCCACAATGCTGTCGGGATGACCGGCCATAAAAACCGCCACATTGTAACGGCCCGATAGCAGCATCTGCACATCGCTGTTAGGCAGGCAGATACGGTAATTGACATAGTCGGTTGTCGTTCCCGACGATGGCGAGTAATCGGTAACCGCATTCACCGCAAAGCCGCTCAGGTATTCCGACGGCTGCAAATCGGACGGCTGGCCGTTGCGGTCGCAGTGCGTGACGCTGTATTCAAGGTCGAGAATGCGGCTCGTCAGGCAGTCGAACTCAACCACAATGCGGTCGTCGCTGTTAAGCTCGATGACCGGAAGCAACGTTTCATCGCCTTCGACATAGGCCCGCAGAGTGGCCACAACGGGTGTTTGAGCCGCAGCACCCAGCCACGCACTCATCATCAAAGCGACCGCTATACACCTTATGCTTGTCATGTTGTTGTCAATGGTTTACAAAAATAATCAGCCAAACGATACGGAAGAGTTTTTTTTAAGGGATTGTCCTATTTATGTGTTTCCGTCTGCTTGCGCACTACTTATAAGTGTTTTTCCAGCTGGAATAATTTACGATAGTTTGTAATAATTACTCGTAAATTTCAATCGAAATGGCATATTTTTATGCAAAATACTAATAAAATATTGATTTTTGTGCCGTGAAAATTGAAAATTGAAAAAATTAATGATTGCAAGTTAAGAAGGTTTACGTTTAAGTTTTCTGTTTTGCGTTCTAAACTCTAACCTTCTCAACTCTAAACTTTTACAACAATGGCTTACATCAACGAAAACTTCTTGAAACTACAGCACCGCTACCTTTTTGCAGAGATTGCGAAGCGTGTGGCGGCTTACAAGGCCGAAAATCCGCAGGCCGATATTATCCGTCTGGGTATTGGCGACGTCACGCAGCCGCTGGCGCCGGCGGTGGTTGAGGCAATGCACCGCGCTGTCGACGAGTGCGCTCACGGCGAAACGTTCCGTGGCTACGGTCCCGAGCACGGCTATAACTTTCTGATTGAGGCTATTATAGCGCACGATTTTGAGCCGCGCGGTGTCCATCTTACACCCGACGAGGTATTTATCAGCGACGGCGCCAAAAGCGACACGGGCAACATCGGCGATATTCTGTCGTCGGCCAACATCATCGGCGTCACCGACCCGGTTTACCCTGTCTATGTCGATACCAACACAATGGGCGGCCGCGATATTCGCTATATTCCTTGTAATGAAGCAAATGGCTTTACGGGCGACATTCCAACGGAAAAACTCGACGTGGTTTATCTATGCTTTCCGAACAATCCCACGGGCGCGGTCATCACGCGCGAAGGGCTGCAGCGCTGGGTTGATTACGCTTTGCGCAACGACTGCCTGATTCTGTATGACGCTGCCTACGAGGCATTTATCAGCGACGCCGCCATCCCACATTCCATCTACGAGATTGAAGGGGCGAAACAGTGCGCCATTGAGTTCCGCAGTTTCTCGAAGACAGCCGGATTCACGGGCGTGCGCTGTGGCTATACAATCATTCCCAACGAGTTGAAAGTTAACTCGTTGAGTGGCGAGCGTGTGGCGCTCAACGGCATTTGGGACCGCCGTCAGTGCTCGAAGTTCAATGGCGCGTCATACATCTCGCAGCGCGGTGCGGAGGCCGTTTTCAGCGCCGAGGGGCAGAAGCAGATTCGCGCCACCATCGACTACTATATGGCCAACGCACGGATAATCCGTCAGAGCCTGCAAGGGTTTGGTCTTCAGGTGTTTGGCGGTGAGAATGCACCTTACATCTGGGTTCGCACGCCCAACGGCACCGACTCGTGGTCGTTCTTCGACCGCCTTCTGCGTGAGGCTCAAGTGGTTACAACACCTGGCGCAGGATTCGGCGCAGCCGGCGAGGGCTACATCCGCATCACGGCCTTTGGCACGCACAAGAGCAGTATTGAGGCAATGGAAAGGGTGAAGAAGTGTTTGTGAAACAACAAGTAACTATAATCAACTACAGAAAACAAGAAAAGCACGAAATGTTTGTTTCGTGCTTTTCTTGTTATTTTAATATTGCGGCTTTGCAGTCACAACAACCCATTTGCCGCCTTTGTCGGGGTCTTCACGTTTTATTATTCCGTTGTTTTTTAGTTTTTTAATGTTCTCTTCCACGCCTCTTCTCGTCAACCCTGTTCTGCCAACAATTTCCTCTGCGGTTACAAACGGATTATCCGTCATCATTTCTATAATTATCTCTGTGGTTTTTAATGTTTTTTTTGTTTTTCTCCACACTTTTTTCCACAGTTTTCTCCACACTTTTGAACTTGAATATTGTCCAAACCTCGTCACCGTCGTAGCGAAATTCGGGTATGGGGCAACCTGCGTTTTTGCCGGCGGCGACAATACGCTCAATGCTGCGTCCCCACGCTTCAATCTCGCCTACCATCAACGCCGCCCGCATTGCTAACAGAGTAATGAATGGCGGCCACGATGTGCCAATAACCAAAATTGTGAGTTGCTATCAAAAATCGATTATCAATTGTAGTCGCATTGTGCAGAAAGTGCCTCATCGTGCCTATCTTTACGACAATTTTGAAAAGGTTACCAAGATAGTAAGGATTGATATTTTAACAGATTTTGATTATAGAAAGGAACAAATGATGAAGCGATTACTTGTGATTATAGTTTGTGTATTTATTCATACGAGTGTGATTTCACAAACGAACTACGATAAAATTCTGAGTTTAAAGAAATACTATTCAAAAAATTATGATTCTCTTGCGCATTCTTTCAACTATGCCGACACTTTAAATAAAATGCGGGAACAAATTGATTCGCTGGCATATTTGATTTATCAGGAAGATTGTGAGCAATTTAACAAAACAATACTCGAAATCGATACAATTATAGCAACAATAAATAGTGCGACGGATATTTCGGTCAAACGAGAGAACCTATTGTACTTATATACTCATAGCCTTCATTATCCTGATTTTTGTTGCGCAGTAAGACAAAACAGCAACAAACTAATCCCCATATGTTCCGATTATAAAGACAACGATTATGTGAGAGAAGTGTTGTTAATCATAAATTTACCTAATAATCTAAAAGATAGCGTATTAAAATATGAACAAAATGATGAGTTGAGTCGTGAATTTAGAGCAAGACTCGGCGATACAATTGCTGAGAATCAGATAATTAACGAATTTACATATTTGGTTCAAAATCTCACAACTGAAACAGAATTGGACGAATTGGATAAAATTTGCAACGAAATGATGTTTGTTGGTACAGATAAGTGTACCAGAGCATTAGTTTCTTATTTTGATTGTAATAGAATCATTGAAACAGATAAATACGCTTGGGTTTCGGATGGCAGTAATATCGTACGCACTAAAAAAGGGAAATATATCACATCGATACTTGAACATTTGTTGTCCTATTATTGTTCATATCATCCGATGTGCTTTGAACTATCGCGAGCGAATGTAGTAAGTCATTCTGATCCTGTGCGATGGAGAACATATGGCTTTGTGCCGACTCAATTCGAATTGGATTTATTCAGGCAAATAGAGAAATATTGCCATAACACATATGGTGTTGTATTGCATATTGATTTGCCCTTTTTGGGATTGCACGATTATGACGATTATGCAGAAGATTGTGGGCTTGATGTAAAATCGATTATAGAAAGGTACAAATGATAATTTAACCTGGTTCTTTAACCCGAAACTAAAAACAAAGAGAAATCCTGTGTCAAGCGGCCTTGTAGGGGCAGCAGATGGACGCCGCGAGTTGGCGTTCGGAAATAAAGATCACAATCCGTTCTGATTCAGTGTTCCCGATTCCTATCGGGACAGTGTAGTCTGTGCGAGAAAAAAACGCGTCATTAGTAAGAGCAGTATTGAGGCAATGGAGCGGGTAAAGAAGTGTTTGTAAAGCAAACATTTACGGTATTTCAAAACAAATCATCGAGTGTGATTTGTGCGGTAATATGTTCCGAATAGGCATTCCGCTGCAAGCCGTTTGCCGTGATAAAAGTAGGTATTACACCGCCCGCAAAACTTGTCGTTTGTTTGAAAAGAGCGATACGGTTTGTGAATTTATCGTATTCATCTTTTGACAGGATATAAGGCTTCTCGCTGAATTTCGCCTCACAAATGTTAATCATTCGGTCGGCGCGCTCTATCACAAGGTCGATTTGTGCTTGTCGCTGTGATTCGGTGTCGGTCCCCCGCCACGAGTAATATTCTGTTTTTATACCGTCGATTCCAAGCGCGCATTTAATTTGTGAAATGTGCGTCAGGCAGATACGTTCGAACGCTAGCCCCATCCAAGAGTTGATAGTGGGCGAGTTGATACTTTGAGTCCAAAAATGTTCGTTTGAGGTTTGTTTTTTTAGAAATTGAAGATAGAAAAGTGTGTAAAAATCAAGCAATTGATATAATCCGTTGCGTGTCGATACGGATTTGTTTCTTATCCGATAGAACCGTACAATACCACAATCAACAAGGCTTTGAAGCATTTGCGTCAGATAGCCGTTGGCATTGATTCCTAACGATTCAGCAATCCCGTCGCGTGTCAGCCCGCATTTTTTTTCAAACAGGGCTTCGATAATTGCAATATATGCCTCGGGATTGGAAAACAATGTTTTATAAAGTCGGTTAAACTCTCGCTGCATTTCGCTGTTGGCTTTAAAAAACAGACGGTCGATATTTTGCGCCAAACTTTCGGCTGGGTTCAAAAGGCTTAAGTAATATGGAATTCCGCCCATTACCATATATGTCTGCACCACCATCATCCTGTCCCACGGAAAACCGTACGATAGAAGATATTCTTCCGTTTCGCGTAACGTAAATTCCTTAAGATGAATCTCGTGGGTGATGCGGTCGTGCAGTCCGCCGTGATTGTCGATAATGTTTTTTATCATCCACGAAGTTGCTGAGCCACAAACAATAAGCATCAGGTTATCTTGCAGTGACGCCCAACTGTTCCAAAAATAGCCTAGAGCGTTTACAAAATCAGATTTGCGCGTTTCGAAGCAGGGTAATTCATCAATAAAGATAATGCAAGGGGAGTTGCCGCTCATCTTTTCAGATAGGAAGTGCCGCAGAATTTGAAAGGCATCGTACCAATTTTTTGGTGTTGGCGTGTTGGGTTGTCCGTAAAGGTCCAACGCATCGGTGAAGGCGTGCATTTGCGCTTTCTTGTCGCCATCCAATATTCCTGTCATTGAGAAAGTCAGGCGGTTTTTGAACACCTGATTGACAAGGAATGTCTTGCCAACACGGCGGCGACCGTAAATTGCCACAAATTCTGCCTTGCCCGACTCTGCGTATTTGTTGAGCAGTTCGATTTCTGCTTTCCGCCCAATAATCTCGTTCTGCATATCAGTTCTTTTTGATACAAAAATATGCAAATTTTTCAGATTCAACTGCTAAAACTCGATAAAATTTACCGATTTAGCACTAAAAACACGATTTAACTGCTAAAACTCGACATTTATTGTCGATTTAGCACTTGAATCGTATCGGGTGCGGAATGTTGAAATTGAATTTTGCTGTTGTATTCAATTTATTATAATTTCCAATCCGTAATAGAAACTCGTAATTCAAAACCAAAACACGCATATTTTGCGTCCGTTCATAATAAAATGTCGATTTTTGCGCGGTAAAAATTATAAAGTGTAAAAATGAAAATCGCGGGGCTCGGAAACAGATACAAATTTCTCGTACCCTAAAATTCGTGCTGACAATGTTATTTTGCAAAGTGAAATCAGAAAGCGATAAAATGAAAAAGGCAATTTTGAAACTGGCCGACGGCTCTGAATATGAGGGCTTTTCGTTCGGCTGCGAGCGGTCGGTGGCAGGCGAGTTGGTCTTCTACACGGCAATGACGGGCTACCCCGAAAGTTTGAGCGACCCGTCGTACTGCGGACAGATTCTCATCCCGACCTACCCGATGATTGGCAACTACGGCGTGCCTGGCGACGAAATGGTCAACGGCGTGTCAAGGTTTTTTGAATCGGACCGCATACAATGCTCGGCGCTCGTAATTTCCGATTATTCAGAACGTTACAGTCACTGGGACTCGCGCCGCAGCCTTGGCCAATGGCTCAAGGAGTGGCAGGTGCCTGGCATCTGCGGCATCGACACGCGCGCGCTCACCAAAAAACTGCGCGAGCAGGGCTCAATGCTGGGCAAAATCATCTTCGACAATGCCGATGTGCCCTTCTATGACCCCAACAAGGACAACCTTGTGGCGCAGGTTTCTACGAAAGAAATATCTACCTATGGTACAGGACGATACAAAGTTTTGCTGGTTGATTGCGGAATGAAAAACAACATTCTGCGCTGCCTTTTGAAGTACGAC
Source organism: Salinivirgaceae bacterium (assembly GCA_016284875.1). Taxonomy (GTDB): domain Bacteria; phylum Bacteroidota; class Bacteroidia; order Bacteroidales; family SZUA-534; genus RUG13583. Next base: position 8,528 of record JAEEPS010000032.1, read on the forward strand.
GTTACCGTGAAGCGCGTGCCGTGGGACTACGATTTCACCGCAGAGGATTACGACGGCCTTTTCATCTCGAACGGCCCTGGCGACCCCGCGCAGTGCACGGCCACTATCGCTCACATTAGCAAGGCTTTACAGCAAGACCGACCGATAATGGGCATCTGCCTTGGCAATCAGTTGCTGGCTCTTGCCGCTGGCGCGAAAACTTACAAGTTGAAATACGGTCACCGCAGTCATAATCAGCCTGTTAAGGTGCCTGGAACACACCAATGCTTCATCACGTCGCAGAACCACGGATTTGCCATCGACGGCGAGACGCTGCCCGCCGACTGGGAGCCAATGTTCGTCAACCTGAACGACGGCACCAACGAGGGCATCCGCCATCGCACTAAACCGTTCTTTTCCACACAGTTCCACCCCGAGGCATCGAGCGGACCTGAGGACACCGAGCCGCTCTTTGCGGAGTTTTTCAACAATATGGTAAAATATAGAAAATAAGATAGTTATGGAAGATTGCAAGAGAATATTGGTTCTGGGTTCGGGCGCGCTGAAAATCGGCGAGTCGGGCGAGTTCGACTACTCGGGCTCGCAGGCGCTCAAGGCCTTGCGCGAGGAGGGCAAATTCACCATCCTAATCAACCCGAACATTGCCACGGTGCAGACTTCGGAAGGCATTGCCGATTTGATTTACTATCTGCCTGTTACGCCCGAATTTGTGGAGAAAGTCATCCAAAAGGAGCGGCCCGACGCCATTATGCTCGCCTTTGGCGGTCAGACGGCGCTGAACTGCGGTGTATCGCTTTATAAATCAGGAATTTTAGAGAAATATAATGTCAAGGTTCTGGGCACGCCCGTTGAGGCAATCATCAACACCGAAGACCGCGAACTGTTTGCCGAAATGATGCACAAAATCGGCGTCAAGACCGCTAAAAGTGTGGCTGTCAACTCGATAGACGAGGCAATGAGCGTTGTGCGCGAAATCGGTTACCCCGTGATTGTGCGCGCCGCCTACACGCTGGGCGGCCTGGGTTCGGGCTTCTGCTCAAACGACGCCGAACTGGAGCGGCTTGCGCAGACGGCCTTCTCATACTCGCCGCAGATTCTTATCGAGAAATCGCTGAAAGGCTGGAAAGAGATTGAATATGAGGTGGTTCGCGACCGCTACGACAACTGCATCACCGTCTGCAATATGGAGAATTTCGACCCGCTGGGCATCCACACGGGCGAGAGCGTGGTGGTGGCGCCTTCGCAGACGCTGAGCAACCACGAGTACCATCTTCTGCGCAGCATCGCCATAAAAATTGTGCGCGAGGTGGGCATTGTGGGCGAGTGCAACGTGCAGTACGCGCTCGACCCGAATTCTGACGACTACCGCGTGATTGAGGTGAACGCCCGATTGAGCCGCTCGTCGGCGCTGGCGTCGAAGGCGACGGGCTATCCGCTGGCCGCCGTGGCCGCCAAACTGGGCCTGGGCTACGGCTTGGACGAGATTCCGAACGCCGTCACCAAAGTTACTTCGGCCTGTTTTGAGCCTGCGCTCGACTACGTTGTCTGCAAGATTCCGCGCTGGGACCTTGGTAAGTTCGAGGGAGTCAGTAAGTTAATCGGCTCGTCAATGAAGTCGGTGGGCGAGGTTATGTCTATCGGCCGCACCTTTGAGGAGGCCATTCAGAAGGGCCTGCGTATGGTGGGACAAGGAATGCACGGCTTTGTGGGCAACACCATCAACATTCCCGACCTTGATTTTGAACTGAACAATCCTACCGACAAACGCGTGGCCGCCATCGAGATTGCCTTCGACCGCGGCTATTCGGTTGAGCGTCTGCACGATATGACCAAAATCGACAAGTGGTTCCTGGCTCGGTTGGAGAACATCCACCGACTGAAATTGGAACTGGCCAAATGCAACTCAATCAGCGAGATAAGCGCCGAACTTATGCGCGAGGCAAAGCAAATGGGCTACAGCGATTATCAGATTGGTAAAATCGTATTGAAAGACAGCAAGTTAGACGCTCACGCAAAGGGCATCGAGGTGCGCGAGTATCGTTTGAAATTGGGTATCAAACCTATTGTTAAACAGATAGATACGCTCGCGGGCGAATATCCTGCGCAGACCAACTACTTGTATCTGACCTACAACGGCGCGGAGAACGACATCAGTTTCGAGCGCGACGGACGCTCGGTAATTGTCTTGGGGTCAGGCGCTTACCGCATCGGCTCGTCGGTTGAGTTCGACTGGTGCGGAGTGGCGGCCGTGAAGAAGATTCAGGAAATGGGCTACCGCGCCATTATGATAAATTACAACCCCGAAACCGTCAGCACCGACTACGACGTGTGCGACCGCCTGTTCTTCGACGAGTTGACGCTGGAGCGCGTGCTCGACATCTGCAGTCTGGAACAGCCTAAGGGCGTCATCGTCTCAACTGGCGGACAGATTCCAAATAACCTTGCGCTTTTACTTGACAGTCAAGGTATTAACATTCTTGGAACATCGGCAAAATCGATTGATATGGCCGAGGACCGTCAGAAATTTTCGGCAATGTGCGACTCGCTCGGCATCGACCAACCACGCTGGAAGGAACTTTCGAGCATCAACGACATCTACAGTTTTGTTGACGAGGTTGGGCTGCCCGTACTCATCCGCCCGTCGTATGTGCTGTCGGGTGCGGCAATGCGCGTGGTTTCGAGCCGCGACGAACTGGAGAACGCCCTGCACAACGCGGCGGTGGTGAGTCAGGAGCATCCTGTGGTTGTCACGGAGTTTCTGCAGCACGCCAAAGAGGTTGAAATTGACGCAGTTGCGCAGAACGGCATCATCAAATGCTACGCCATCAGCGAGCATATTGAGTATGCGGGCGTTCACTCGGGCGACGCCACGGTGGTCTTCCCCGCGCAGAAACTCTACTACGAGACGGTCCGTCGTATCAAAAACATTTCCAAACAGATAGCGCAGGCTCTGAACATCTCGGGGCCGTTCAATATCCAATTTTTGGCCAAAGACAACGCGCTGCGCGTGATTGAGTGCAACCTGCGGGCGTCGCGGAGTTTCCCGTTTGTGTCGAAAATCACCAAATTCAACTTCATCGGAATGGCCACCGAAATTATGCTCGGCAAGGAGGTTGAACCTTACGGCAAAACGTTCGCCGACATTGATTATGTGGGGGTTAAGTCGTCGCAATTCTCGTTTGCGCGTCTGCTCAAAGCCGACCCTGTTCTGGGCGTGGATATGGCTTCGACGGGCGAGGCGGCCTGCATCGGCGACAACTATCACGAGGCGCTGCTCAAGAGTATGCTCTCGGTTGGGCACCGCATTCCGTCGCCCGATAAGGGGGTGCTCATCTCGTCGGGAACGTCGAAGTCGAAGGTTGAACTGCTGGAGGCTTCGCGAATGCTGAAGGAGAAGGGGTACAAACTCTACGCCACAAGCGGCACAGCGGCGTTTATGGCCGACAACGGTATTGAGGCGGAGGTTGTTCACTGGCCCGACTCGGAGAAAAAGCCGAACGTGCTCGACTGCATTGCGGCGCAAAAGATTGATTTAGTTATCAATATCCCGAAAAACCACACGCCGCGCGAGTTGGAGAATGGTCACAAAATCCGTCGCGCCGCCGTTGACCACAACATCCCGCTCATCACCAACGCCCGCCTTGCAAGCGCCTACATTTGGTCGGTCTGCAAGATTGGCATTGAGGGGCTGGGAATCAGGCATTGGGGGGAGTATTAGGAGTTCTCTTCTTCTGCCTGTCTTTAAGGTCCTTAAAGTCTTTAAAGACCTTAAGGTCATTAAGGTCGTGGGCTGACTGACTGCTGACTGCCGCCACCTACTTCTTGCGCTTGTCTGACCGAAGACGGTACATTCGCTCGGTGAATCCGCCGTTCTGCAGAAAATCTTTCGACAGTCGCTGCAACTGCCTGAAAAGCAAATAGTCTGCTTGTTTGATAAGCACTATGCACATATTGGCTATTACTTCGGGCGGGCGGGTTTTGGCCAATTCCATAAAATAGTCGGCATCGTTGTGCTGGCGCCCCAATTCGCGCATTGCCTGCAACTCGGCGGAGTCTTCTTCCCATTGCCTGTGCTGGCGTGTTTTCAGGTAATCTTCGTAATCTTCAAGCAGTTCCTGCAAACTTGCCTTTGCCACATTCACGAGTTTAATCTCGGTTTTGGCACTGGTGGTGCTGGCGGCGCAGCCTTCAATAATGTTCTGCTTGCCCGACCGTGCGGCCTGAATCATCTGGTCACAGGTGCGGTCGCCACGCTGAAGGTAGTTTTTCACAAAATGGTAGGTTAGGCAGAAAATCACGTCCGCCTTTTGGTACGAAAGCAGTTTTTTGTAGTTGCCACGGTGCGGTATAAGTTCTTCTGCCATAATCTTTCACGTTGATTATTACAAAGAAAGTGATTTTTACCGATTATGTGGATAGAGTATTCTTAATAATCACTTTTTAGCAAGCACTCTTTTAGGTGTTTTGAAAAAATGTTAAAAACTTTTATGCTTGACTACTAATAATTTAAATGCTGATATGTTTGTACAGACAGGTACATTTTACGTTTTTTTAACCCTAATTTTGCCGTATGGGTTCGGCGATTGGCGTCAACCTTAATTCAATTTTTTTTCAAATGAACAAAATTTATTCGAGTCAGATTGAGAAGGCAAACTCACTGGCTGGCGGTATTGAGAAAAATGCCGCAAAACTGAAGGCGAGCAACGTTTCAGTTGATTTGCAGAAACTTAAAGAGTGCACTTTGCAACTTGCCGAACTGGCTGAAAAACAAGACGCTGCCGAAGCGGCATTGGCGCAGGCTCGCGGAAAGGCGCACGAAAAACTCAACGAGTTGAAAAACATTTATGAAGCCGTAAAATTCCCCGTCAAAAGCCATTTTGCAATGGAGCAGTGGCCCGTTTTCGGAATCGCCGACAAGCGGTAGCCGTTGCGCAGAAAAACGGAAAGAGGGTGCACCGAGCACCCTTCTTTTATTTTAATGGTTTAAAATAAGCATTTTATGACAAGAAATCAAATTCAGCATTTAGTGTATGCTTTCATCACGGTTTTCATAACCGTTCACGCGTTTGTGTTTTATAATCTGTATGTTATCGAGGGCGACGGCCTTATGCGGGCCGCAGGCACAACTTCGGTTTTGCGGGCCATCAACAGTATGGGCGGCGTTTATATGTGCGGCAGTTTTCTGCCCATTTGGCTGGTTATTCTTGTTGAGTTTGTGTTCGCCTTTGTGCTTGCGGTGGCGTTTGCGAGTCCGCTGGCGTTCAAATTGGCAAGCCGCAAGTTCGACCCGCGGCGCAACCACCCAATGATATTCGAGTCGGCCATCATCACCGCCACCGTCTGTCTTATGTGCCCGTCAATGAGTCTGATAGCCGTCTTCTTGTATTATCCTTATAATGAAGGTTTTGGCGTTATTGACGCTTTGTGCCGCTGGTTCCGCCTTGTTTGTTACAACCTGCCGTTTGCCTACTTCTCGCAAATGTTTTTCGTTCAGCCGTTTGTGCGGTTCGCCATCCGTACCATCTTTGCCGACAGCATTGAGCAACGAAGCCAACAGAATGTGAACAAGACTGTTAAGCCTGCCGACGAGACCGAAGCCATTGCCGACGTCATTATCCGCGAAAGCGAGATTGCGGCGGAGGGCTAAATCCAAACAATGGGGCTGTCTTCAATGGCAGCCCTATTTGTTTTATAATTAAAAAGAAAGCGTGTTGTGGCAACTAAATACCAGCAACACGCCAACTTTTGAAGCACATTATTCCGATAGACGGAATCCTATTGCGTTAACTAACCTTCTGAATATCCAAATTGATTGACATCCCAGAAAGTACGCCTGCTTTCTTAATGTCGATACCATATTTTTGTTGGAAGGCATCGGCGATTTTTTGTTTTGCTTCGGCTGTTTGAATAGAGTTTGTTACAACTTCCACACTCATACCTTTTTCAACGCGTACGCCATTACACAAAACCTGACGTTTCGTGGTTACTCTAAAAAGTGCCATAATTATAAAATATTAATGGTTAAACGATTCTTTTAACTTATACACCTGCTGCACATTGGCAATCATTTCGTCGAATTTGTCTTCGTTGCAAACGCGAGCCGACGGGTGATAACTGTCAATCACAAGCAAATCGGATTCGGCGCAATAAAAGCACCACGTGTTTATCTGCTCAAAATGCTTGTCACCATAAATCCGCTGCAACACAATGTCGGTTAGTGTGCCACTGCCACCACCGCACACTATTATGTTGGGATTCAGCAATTCACGAATCTGATAATTCACAAAACGCTCGTCACGATTATAGAAATCAATCACTTCGTCATTGTTTACTTGCGCACCGCCCGACAACTTTTTCACGTTGACTTGCGCCATCGGATATTTCCTTGCCAACTCAACGTACTCGTCTTTCGATTTGTCGAATACAGGCAAATGGTCGGCTGTTACTTCGTTGAGAGCCCACAACCATTTGAACAAAACGATATAAAAACGGTGTGTTGGTTTGATTGAGCCGTCGGGATTTTTCTCATTGCCCAAAGGCCACCAACGAATGTCGTCGCCTGGATTGTCGTTAGTGTCCTTCATCAAGAACAGCACACGGCGTTTGGCTTTCAGCCATTTTTCGGCTTCGGCGTTACGGTCATCGTTTCGCCCGAACATAAGACCATCGAAACAGAAATCCTTCTGTTCTTCTGCTGAATAACTGTTGTACCAATCTTCGTACAATTTGTCTTCTTTTTCTATAAAACTTTGTACCATAATAATTTAATTTACAAATATTGTTTCGTAGAATTAACGTCTGCCTTGGATTCTTCTAAAAGCCTATCCTTCTCTTCTCGCAATTTTTCTTCTTTTTCCCTCTTTTTCCGTTCCATATATTCACGTCTTTTGGCCCGTGCTTTTTCTTTGCGTTTTAATTCTTCTCGTTCTTCCCGTTTTTCTCTAATCCAATAGAATAAATCATCGAAAAGGTCTATAATCCAAGCAATTGGTTTAAAAAGACATTTAAATATAAACACAATAGCATCAATGATATACTCAAAGGCATCAATAACATTGGCGCCAAACGTGGTTTTGGTGAGAATGTGAATAATGAGAAGTAGCAAGGCAAGGCCTGCAACCGACCAAATAATTATATAAATTGCAGTATCACTCATTTTAAGGTAAATTGGCTAATATCCTAAACCAGAATACAAATCAGAATCGCTGACATAGTTTATTTCGTAATGTTCGTCATCAAAATCGGATACTGTACAATAAACAAATCGTTTGCCGTCAATCCTATAAACCACATCATAAACAGTAACTTTTTTGCTTGAAGAGTTTTTGTCCTCACGGTAATCATACACTTCCACTTGTTCTCCGATTTTCTCAATTAAGGGTTCAAAGTTTTCATTACAAACTTTGTTGGCGGTTTTAAATGCGCGCACCTTGCTGTGCATTTGGTCGCTAACACCAAGCAATGCTCCCAAAAAGCCATTTCCAACTGCTGTTCCATAATCCACGTTTGGTTCGGGCATTTCTCCATTCAGAATAAACTCATAAAGGTCATTTTCTGTAACTTGGTCACCATAATCGTCTTCTTCCATTTTTAAAACTTCCAAATTCCACCAGTCATCACCTTCTTCAATTACAAGGTCGCCCATTTCGTCGGGGTGTTCTGCTTTTGCTTTGTCATCTTGAACTTTGAAAACATAATCGTAGAGTTGTTCTCCAACCCAATGGTGGTCACCCGCACACGCTGCGTAAAATTTACAACCAGATTCGTGCATAACAGTTGGCTCACAACTGGTTAGAAAAATTGTTGAAGTTGCTATTGCTGTAAAAAGCATCAAATTTCTAATTGACATAATTATACATTTTTACGTTGTGCCTACTGTTTGATACGGATTATCGGCTTGTTCCGTCAGCACTTTGTTTGGGAAGGCAGACACATAAAAATAGCGTGGTGCCAATTCGCTTTCAATCGCTTTCTTAAGGATTTACTGGACTACCTATTTATACCAATTGATGTGAACAAAGCCCACGCTTACGCATAGGCATTTTTGCTCTTTGTCGGTATAAATATCTCAAAAGTGTCCAGTTTTTAAGAAAGCAGACTTTAAGCCAAAACGCTATTTATGTTATATGTCTTTTAGTCGGTTATTTCACCATAGGCAAATAGTTTTATTCGTTTTTAAATTGAACACATAATTAGCAAAAGGTTTTCTTTTTAGCAAGAAAAAATGATTTTGTTGGCTTCGAGGAAATCGTCTCTGTTGTAAAATTCGCTATTTATCAATAAATTAAATCTGTTCAATCAGTGTCATCTGCGTTCTATGTTCTGCAAAATTTTCCAATTCGTAATAAAAACTCGTAATTCATAACGTAAATAATATTTTTAAGCGGATATTTCTAATAAAATATCGAATTTTGCACCGCAATAATTACAAAATGTAAACAAATTGAATTGATAAGAAGAAATTCGAAAGCGAAATAAATAGCGTTCAACAACTTCAATCATTCAATTAATCAGTCATTCAATTTATGGGTGTTCATCACGAGTGCGGTGTGTTGGGAATTTACGGGGTGCAGGACGCCGCGCGGCTGGCCTACTATGCGCTTCACAGCCTTCAGCACCGCGGGCAGCAGAGTTGCGGAATTGTTACTTTCGACAACGGCGAAATGCACATTATGAAGGGACAAGGGCTTGTGAATGAGGTTTTTAATCAACAGAATCTCACCACTTTGACGGGCAATATCGCCATCGGGCACGTGCGCTACCCCACAACCAACGTGGGCGGAATGGAAAACGTGCAGCCATTCTCGTTCCGTCACCATACGGGCGATTTTGCGCTTGCTCACAATGGTAATATTGTCAATTTCAACGAGATACGCCGATATCAGGAGCAGCGCGGAAGTTTGTTTCAGACCACGTCGGACAGCGAACTTTTCGCGCATCTCATCAAGAAAAACTACTCTGACGACCACCGCATCCACAACATTCTCGACGCGCTCAACATTCTAGAGGGCGCCTTCTCACTTGTGGTTATGACCGCCAACCGACTCTACGCCTGCCGCGACAAGTACGGCTTTCATCCGCTGTCGGTGGGGCGCCTGGGCGACGGCTACATTGTGGCGAGCGAGACGTGCGCTTTCGACGCCGTCGGGGCGGAATTTCTGCGCGACGTGGAGCCTGGCGAGGTGCTCGCCATCGACCATCACGGCTTGCGCTCGAACCGCTATACCGCTGAATGTCACCACAATATGTGCGCAATGGAGTACATCTATTTTGCCCGCCCCGATAGCGACATTGAGGGCTGCAACGTCCACGCGTACCGCAAAAATTCGGGCAAATTGCTCTACAAGGAGCATCCCGTTGAGGCGGACATCGTGGTGGGCGTGCCCGATTCGAGTTTGAGCGCCGCCATCGGTTATGCCGAAGCGAGCGGAATCCCTTACGAAATGGGGCTGCTGAAGAGCAAATACGTTGCGCGGACGTTCATTCAGCCCACGCAGGAGTTGCGCGACCGCGGCGTGAAAATGAAACTCTCGCCCGTGCGCAGCGTGGTCAGCGGCAAGCGCATTGTTCTAATCGACGACTCGATAGTGCGCGGCACCACTTCGCGGCAGATTGTCAGAATGTTACGCGACGCTGGCGCCCGCGAGGTTCACCTGTGCATTGCAAGCCCGAAGTACGCTTTTCCGTGCTATTACGGCATCGACACGGGCACTGCCGACCAACTGATTGGTGCAAGCAACAGCGTGGAGCAGATTCGCGATTTTGTGGGTGCCGATTCGCTCTATTTCCTTTCGGAAGAGGCTATGTATCAGGCAGGTAACCGCACTGATTTGTGCGCTGCCTGCTTCACGGGGCGCTATCCAACGAAGTTGTACGATAAGAATTAGGAGTTAGGAGTTAGAAGTTAGGAATTAGGAGTTAGGAAATAATTAATAATTAACAAATAACAATTAACAATGAAGGCAGAATGGTAAGAAAATCGCTAACCGATTCAATCCGATTTTAACCGATAACTTATTCTGATTGAATCTGATACAATCGGTTGGAGACAGTAAAATCTGTGTTAATCAGTGTTTTCTGTGCCATCTGTGCGAAACTGAAAATCAATAATCAAAAATAGATATGTCAAAATTTGTGTTTGTAACAGGCGGAGTGGTGTCAGGATTGGGCAAGGGCATCACGGCATCGAGTGTGGCGCTGCTGCTTAAAGCGCACGGCCACAAGGTTTTTATGCAGAAGTTCGACCCCTACATCAACGTTGACCCAGGCACTATGAGCCCCTACCAGCACGGCGAGGTTTTTGTGACTGCCGATGGCACCGAAACCGACTTGGATTTGGGTCATTATGAGCGATTTATCGACGAGGAAATGAACTACACGTCGAACATCACAATGGGCAAGGTGCTGAAATCGGTCATCGACAAGGAGCGCCGCGGCGATTTTCTGGGCGGCACGGTGCAGATTGTGCCGCACGTCACCGACGAGATTAAGAACAAGATTTACGAGGCGGCTTCGTCGTCGGGTGCCGACGTGGTGATTACCGAGATAGGCGGCACCATTGGCGACATTGAGAGTGAGGCTTTTCTGGAGGCGCTACGTCAGGTGAAACTCGAAAACCACCCCGACGACACGCTTTTCATCCACACCACGCTGGTGCCCGCGCTGTTCGGGTCTAACGAGTTGAAAACCAAGCCTACACAGCACTCTGTCATTGAGTTGCGTGGCAAGGGCATCCAACCCGACATCATCGTCTGCCGCACGCCCGTGATACTCGACGCCGACGTGCGCCGAAAAATCGGCCTATTCTGCTCTGTGCCTGCCGATTGCGTCATTTCGAGCGCCGACGTCGACAACATCTACCAAATACCGCTGCTCTATCATCGGCAGAAAATCGATTCGCTGATAATCAAACGCTTGCGACTGCCGCGCGGCAAGTTCGACATAAAATTCTGGACCGATATGGTGAGCCGCGTCAACCATCTGAAACACGATATGCACGTTGCCCTTGTCGGGAAATATACCGATTTGCAGGACGCGTATATCAGTGTGGCTGAAGCGCTTAAGCACGCTGGATACAAGTTCGGGGTGCGGGTTCACGTTGATTATGTCGACAGCGAGGCCCTTGAGCCAATGACCGACGCCGAGGTGGCCCGCACGCTTGAGCCGTTTGCAGGAATTGTGGTTCCTGGCGGATTCGGAAGCCGCGGAATCGAAGGAATGGTGAAGGCCTGCCGTTTCGCCCGCGAGCGCAATGTGCCTTACTTGGGGCTGTGCCTGGGAATGCAGATTGCCACCATTGAGTTTGCGCGCAATGTGGCGGGGCTTGCAGGAGCCACTTCAACCGAGTTCGACGCCAACGCCGCGCACCCCGTCATCTGCCTAATGGAGGAGCAGAAGGGCGTCACGAATATGGGCGGCACGTTGCGTCTGGGCAACTACGATTGCGCCATTGTTGCTGGCACTCGCGCCGCCACGGCCTACGGCACCGACCACATTGTTGAGCGCCACCGCCACCGCTACGAGTTCAACAACAGTTACCGCGACGCGATTACCTCGGCTGGGCTGGTTGTGTCGGGTGTCAACCCGAAACTCAACCTTGTCGAGATTGTGGAGAACCCCGCCTGCCGCTTCTTTGTGGCCTGCCAGTTCCACCCCGAGTTCAAAAGCCGCCCAACCAAGCCGCATCCGCTGTTTGTTGGGTTTGTGGAGAGTTGCTTGAATGGGTAAGAGATTAATGAAATGCTTAAATTGTTATAACTAGAAAAGGGTTGGACGTTACGGCTTCCAACCCTTTTTGATCCACCAAATGGTTTTTATCATAATTCATTTTTAAAACGACATTATCCGAGGAAACTTTATTTTTGCGCCAAAATTGCAAACAATGATTTTCAAAATAGGCTTCACTGCAGCAATTCTGGTATACGGCATGTTGGCCATGGGGTCTCCAAATGCCCAGAAATACAACGAGTTATATGCCAAATACGAGGAGTGTGACAAGAATAACGACTATAGTGGTTCAGTAAAATATCTTGAGGAAGCCTTACCTTTCATTCATCCCGACTCAATAGAATGTTTTTCAAACACATACAATGGTTTGTCGTACGCCTGTTGGGATTTAGGTCAGTATGAGAAGGCCATCGATTACGGAAATTTGGCGTTGGAATGCGATTTTCAGATTGGTGACTCAGCCCGTATATCGACATCTTTCAATCTGTTGGCGATACTTTTTACCCATCAACGACGTTTTGATGAGGCCGAACATTATATCCAGCAGGCCATCACCTATGTGCCGCACAACAATACGCAGATGAAGGCAGGGCGGTATGCCGTTTTTGGAGAAATTCTTTCGGCAAACGGGAAAGACGCCGAGGCCATCAGTTACATACGCAAGGCCTACACGCTCGACTCCATCGACAATAGAACGGACAAAATGCCCGTGCGTCTCTCGCAACTTGGCACTGCCTACATGCGGAATAAGGAGTATTCAAAAGCCGAAACAACATTGGCTTTGGCGACCGATGGACTTCGCGCAATCGGCAACACTTACAGCCTGTGTATCAACTTGATATCACAAACTGAAATCTACATTATTCTAGGACGCAAGGCCGATGCTGAAAAAGCGGCAGCCGAATGTCTTACGCTGAGTACTCAGTTGAACAAGCGCAAAACCAAACTTGAAGCCATGCGCTATCTTGCCAAATTGCGCAAAAGCCCCGAACTTTACGAACAGACGCTTTCTCTTAACGATTCACTCTATAATGAACAGATAAGCCAGCAGATAGCCGATTTTGAAGTTCGTTACGCTACTGCCGAAAAAGAGAAGGAAAACGCGCAACTTCAGGTTATTATCAACCGCCAACATTATGCGCTGGTGGTATTTATTATCGCCTTTTTTGCACTCATTATCGGCACTGTTCTTGTGTACATTGTCCGCCGAATGCGCCGTGATATTGAGCACACTGAGAAGATGGCTCGTGAATTGTTTGTCAATCCAAACAGACCGAAACAGACTGCTGTCAGTTATTCTGAAAACAGCGTTAAAAATGAGAATATCACCAATCAGCCGAAGGTTGTCAATCTTAATAATCCGGCAGAGCAAATAGTCCGGCAGAAAGTTGATAACGAGGAACATGCAGTATTAAAAGAAGAAGTCAAATCGGATGTGAGCATCCAATTGTCGCCACGCGAATTAGATATTGTTAAGGCCTGCTGTCAGGGCAAGTTGAGCAAAGAGATTGCCGATGATTTTGGAATCAGCAAAAAGACTGTGGACAACCACAAATCAACTATTTATCAGAAAATTGGAGTCTGCAACAATACCGAGTTGATTTTGTTTGCCGTGAAACACGGTCTGGCAAGGGTGTGATTTTTTCCAATCTCTTGACCGAAATACAATAGCCGAATCGCTTGTTGGTTTTAAATGAGTCCTTTGCGTTTCCTGTTTCCGTTTCCGTTAAATCCTCACACCCATAATCACCACATCGTCGGTTTGGTTTTCGACGGGGCCGCGCCAGTCGTTGAAAACGGTGTCGAGTTGTTTGCACTGCTCGGCCATCGGGAGCTGGTGTATTTCGAGCAGAAGGTCGCACAGGCGGCTCTTTAGGAATTTTGCTCCGCTGCTGTGGTTGAACTGGTCTTGATAACCGTCGGAGTAGGTGTAGAGGCAGTCGCCCTTGCGCAGCTCCATTGTGACCGATTTGAACGGCGTCAGTCTCCTTGAGATACCCACCGGCATTCGGTCGGGTTGCAAAATCTGCACCTTGTTGTCGCGGATTAGCACAAGCGGATTATTGGCCCCGGCAAATGTGAGCGTCATCTGCCGCTCGTTGACAACGTATGCGGCCACATCCATACCGTCGTGGTTGTGGTCGAATGATTCGAGAATGTCATTTGCATCTTCGGTGAACGGCTGGTCGATGAGCGGGTCGTTTCCTTGTCGCAGGTTCGCGATTATGGTCTCGCGCAGGTGGTTCAAAATGGCGTCGGGGCTGACATCCTGCCCGACAATATGATTCAGGTTCGACATTCCCAGCACGCTCATAAAACCGCCAGGCACACCATGACCGGTGCAATCGGCAACGATGCAGACTTTGTTGTCGCCGAACTGGCCAACCCAGTAGAAATCGCCGCTCACAATGCTGCGTGGCTTGTAGAGCAGGAAATGGTCGGGGAAGATTTCGTCGATGGTGCTGAGGGGTGTGAGCAACGAGTGCTGGATGCGTTGCGCGTAGTTGATGCTGGCCTGTATCTCGCTGTTTTGCTCTTTGATGCGGTCGCGCTGCACCTCAATCTCGTCACGTTGGGAGCGAATCTGCTCCTTCTGCTCGGCCAGCATAGCGTTCTTTTGCAGCAACTCGTTATTGGCTCGTTTCTTTATCACCAAAACCCTTGCAATCAAAACAATAACCACCAGCACCAACGTCAATCCCGACCAAAGTGAGATGATTACCACGTGCATCCGGCGCTTTTCGGCGTTGAACAGTTTTTCGGCATTCTCGCGGTCCATCCGTTCAATCATCATTGCCTGTTCGGTTTTGGCATCGGCCAGAGCGAACATAACACTGTCGTTGACAAGATCGTTTCTGAATTTGGAAGCCTTCTCGAAACACTCGTAGGCGTTTTTATAATCGCCCAGGCAGAGATAGATGTCCTTCAGATAGGTGTAGTACTCCATATAGGCGTATTGGTTTGTCTCCTCGCCGAAGTGATTCGCCATAAGATTTTTCATAAAGGCCAGAGCATCGCGGTAGCGCTTGTAATATTTGAGATATTTCACGTAAGTGTAGCCGCAGACAGTGGCATTGCTGGTGCGCCCCTGCTTGATAAAATAGTCAATAGTTTTCTTGTTGAAATAATAGCAACTGTCGGCGTAGCGGTCGATATGGGTGTTGTTGGCCAGACTGATGTAAACATCGGCCAACGAACTGTAAGCCAAATATTTGTTGGTTATGTAATAGGCGTTTTTTGAGTTGATTGAATCTTGAATTCTGATTGACTTTGTGAGATAGTCTTTGGCTTTGTATGAATCTTCTATCTTGTTGGATGTCAGAGTGTAAACTTCACCGATGCGATAATAGGCGTAGGCGTACTCCAGCGCATTGCCCGATAGCGAATCCACCTCAACGGCTTTTTGGTAGTATTGCACGGCCTCGTTGAAAAAGCCTTTGTTGCAGTGCATTATGCCGAGAAACTTGTAGCATTGCGAAATTCCTGCAGTGTCTTTCATCTGTACGTCAATCGACAAAGCCTTGTTGATGTAGTATTTTATGCTGTCGGAATCGTTCAAATCCTCATAAATCTTCGCCAACAGCCGGTAGGAGTGCGACAATTCCGACGCGTTTCCGCTGAGGTCATATAATCGGGCGCTCTCCATAGCGTATGGCAGCCCCGTCTTGGTTTCGTCGGCCATATAGTAAGCCCACGCAATGTATCGGTTGCTGATTGCGATTAGGGCTGTGTCGGTCTTCTGGCAGTAATCGAGCGTGAGCAACGAGTATTTCATTACCGTATCGACACTGCCAGTTATTTCCGAAATTTTGTTGTAATAAGCCGCCTTTAAACTGTCGGGCGAATCGGGTTTTAACAAATTCAGAAGGCTGTCGATTTGTTGCTGGGTGTGGTCCTCATCGCTCTGCGCCAATGCCGGAGCGGCCGCAAACAGCGGAAGCGCGGCAACCGCCAGACACAGCAACACGAGCCGCATCAGCCTTGGCTGGTGCGATGTTGCGCAACTGTTATGTGGTTTTGCCGAAAGCATTGAGTTTAAATTTAGTGCAATGTAAAAAAATTATTTGACAGTGTGATTCCTTTGCTGCTTCACCCTTTTCCTCATTCTGCATCTGGCACACAATTTGCTATTACGAGAATCCACCATTTTTATATGGCACAATTGTTTAAACAGCAAAATCACTAATTTCGCGCGATTTTTTTGAACTTATTAAGATGAAACGTAAAATCACCATTGGCGACATTACAATGAAACAGGCCGCCGACAAGGCCGACTACGCCTTCTCGTTCCGCGAGAAGATTGAATTGGCCAAAATGCTTGACAAAACAGGCCTTTCGGTCATTGAACTTGCACCTATAACCGACGGCAAAACCGACTCGCTGCTAATCAAATCGCTCGCTTCGGCGGTGAAGAACAGCGCTGTGGCCGTGCCGCTCAACATTAGCGAGGCCGACACCGTTGAAACCACTTGGAACGCCTTGAAGGGCGCCGCTCACCCGCGATTGCAGATTTCGGTTCCTGTGAGCACCGTGCAGATGGAATATTTCTGCCATAAGAAACCCGCCGCCATTGTCGAGATGATTGCCAGCCTGACCAAGCAAAGCCGCGCGCTCTGCCCCGATGTTGAGTTTGTGGCCGAAGATTTTGGCCGCAGCGATATCAGTTTCCTTTGGCAGGCCATTGAGGCCGCCACGCAAAACGGCGCAACTACCGTCACCGTGTGCGACGCCGCAGGCAACCTGCTGCCCGAAGAGTTTTTCGACCTTGTGAAACAGGTGAAAGAGCACCTGCCCGCGGACGTTCGGTTGGGCGTGCGCTGCTCAAACGAGTTCTATTTGGCCGACTCGTGCGCCATTGCCGCCGTGCGTGCGGGCGCCGACGAGATTAAGACCGCGCCCTTCGGCAACTTCACCGTCTCGCTCGAAAGGTTTGTCAAGATACTGAACGTGAAAGCCGATGTGTGCGACGCCTGCTGCGACGTGCGCGCCACCGAACTGCACCGCGCCGTTGAGCAAATCAAGCGCCTGTGCCAGACCAACCGTTCGAAACCCACTTCGTTCTCGAACATTGCCCCAACCGAGCGCCCCGACATTCAACTCACCGTGCGCGACTCGAAAGAGACCGTGCTCAAAGCCGTGCAGAGTCTGAATTTCGACCTGACCGACGAGGATGCCGACAATGTTTACAACGAATTCCTGAAGGCCGCCGCCACTCACGAGACCGTTGGCGCGAAGGAACTCGACGCCATTATCGCCACAGCGGCGTTCCAGGTGCCACCTACTTATAAATTAGAGAATTACGTTATCAACTCGGGCAACATAATCTCGGCCACCTGCCACATTCTTTTGAAGAAGGGCGACGATGTGCTCGAGAGCGTCTGCATTGGCGACGGCCCGATTGACGCCGCCTTCCAGGCCATTGAGAAGGTCATTGGCAAGCACTACGAACTCGACGACTTCCAGATTCAGGCCGTGACCGAAGGCCGCGAGGCAATGGGCGAAACCGTTGTCCGCCTGCGCTCTGAAGGCAAAATCTACTCGGGCCGCGGAATCTCGACCGACATTGTCGGCTCAAGCATTGCCGCCTACCTGAACGCCGTCAACAAGATAGCATTCGAAGAAGCATAAATCGAAAATTATCAGCATTTTACAGAAAATCACTTAAAATGAAACTTTCATTTTCAACACGCGGATGGGCCGATATGTCGTGGACCGAAATCCTTGACAACGCAAGCCTGATGCGCTTTTCGGGTATCGAGATATACAACGTTTTCAAAACGCCTGAATTTGTGGCCAAGGGCGGGCCGTTCCACAAGTACTCGCTCACGGCTTCGCTGCGCGATTTGCGCGAGAAGAAACTCGCCATTCCCTGCTTCGACAGTTCGCTCGACCTTTCGGAAGACAGCGCCGAGATGATTGACGAGATGACCGCACTCATTGGCATTGCCGCCGATATGCGCAGCCCATACGTTTGCGCTTTCGCGAAGAAGGGCACCGTGGAGCAGGTGAAGCAGAACCTGACCCGACTCATTCCTGTGGCCGAGGCCAAGGGTATCACCATTCTGATAAAGACCAGCGGAATATACGCCGACACGGCGCTGCTACGCGATTTGCTCGACTTTTTCGCCTGCGACCAGATTGCCGTCATTTGGGATGTGCACCACCCCTACCGCGACAAGGGCGAGACGCCTGCGCAAACAATCACCAACCTTGGCGCCTATGTGAAGCACGTGCACCTTCGCGACAGCGACGACGCCAACCGCTACAACATTATTGGCGAGGGCAACTTCCCAATTGCCGATGTGATGAAGGCCCTTTCGTCGGTCGATTACGACGGGTTTATCTCGCTCGAGTGGAAGCCCGAGTGGATGCTCGACTTCACCGACCGCGACGTCATTTTCCCGCACTTTGTCAACTATATGAGCCAGTTCGAGAACACACGCGGCAAGCGCAGCGAACTCTACCCGAACCACGACGGCTCGGGCTACTATATTTGGAAGAAGGACGAACTGCTGAATATGACCTTCTCGCAGGTTTTGGACCGCGTTGTTGAGGAATTCCCCGACCAGTACTGCTTCAAATACACTACTTTGGACTACACCCGCACCTACGCCGAGTTCCGCGACGATGTTGACAACTTCGCCCGCGCGCTCGTATCGCTTGGCGTGAAGCCAGGCTCGAAAGTGGCCGTTTGGTGTACCAACATACCTGCTTGGTACATAACATTTTGGGCAACCGTGAAAATCGGCGCCGTGCTTGTGACGGTGAACACCGCCTACAAGATTCACGAGGCCGAATATCTGCTGCGACAGTCTGACACTCACACACTTGTGATGATTGAGAGCGCTTTGGACTCGAACTATCGCGCCATTATCAACGAACTCTGCCCCGAGATTGCCACCAACACGGCGGGCAAGCCGCTTCACTGCAAGCGCCTGCCGTTCCTGCGTAACGTTATCACCGTGGGCTTCCGCCAGAAGGGCTGCCTGACACTGCAGCAGGCAATGGACCGCCACGACCTTGTGCCGTTGGAGGAAATCCAGCGGATGGCCGCCGCCGTCAAACCCGACGACGTGTGCAATATGCAGTACACCAGCGGCACCACGGGCTTCCCCAAGGGCGTGATGCTGACTCACTACAACGTGGTGAACAACGGCAAGTGCATCGGCGACCGTATGGGCCTTTCAACCGCCGACCGAATGATGATTCAGGTGCCGATGTTCCACTGCTTCGGAATGGTTCTGTCGATGACTTCGTCGATGACGCACGGCACTACAATGTGCCCGATGCCCTACTTCTCGGCCAAATCGTCGTTGGCGTGCATAAATCAGGAGCACATAACCTGCTTCAACGGCGTGCCCACAATGTTCATTGCAATGTTCAACCACCCCGACTACCGTCACACCGACTTCTCATATATGCGTACAGGCATTATGGCAGGCTCGGGCTGCCCGCCAGAGCTGATGCGCCGTGCCGCCGAACCGTCGGAGATGAATATGCGTGGAATTGTGAGCGTTTACGGACAGACCGAATCGGCGCCAGGCAGCACAATGTCGGCTTGGACCGACTCTATCGATGTCCGCACCGAAACGGTGGGCTACGCTTTCCCGCACGTGCGCTGCAAGGTGGTTGACCCCGAAACGGGCCTTGAGGTTCCCGTAAACACCAACGGCGAGTTCTGCGCCAAAGGCTACAACGTGATGAAGGGCTACTACAAGATGCCAGAGGCCACTGCTCAAACCATTGACGCTGACGGTTGGCTGCACAGCGGCGACCTTGCCTGCGTTGACGAGAACGGCAACTACAAAATCACAGGCCGCTTGAAAGATATGATTATCCGCGGTGGCGAGAATATCTATCCTAAAGAGATTGAGGAGTTTATCTACACCCACCCCAAGGTGAAGGACGTTCAGGTTATCGGCGTTCCCGACGAGAAATACGGCGAGGAGGCAATGGCCTGCATCATTCTGAAAGAGGGCGAGGAAATCAGCGAACCCGAGATGCGCGAATTCATTATGGGCCGTCTTGCCCGCCACAAAGTTCCGCGCTATATCGATTTCGTCAAATCGTTCCCGATGAACGCCGCAGGCAAAATCTTGAAATACAAGATGCGCGAGGAGGCTGTGGAGAAATTGGGGCTGAAGAAGAAGTGATATTTTCAGGCATTAGGCACTAGTATGGCCGAAAGCCTGATGAATACAAGCAAAACCGCATAAAATGGAAAGGGAGTGAATGTTTTTTCACTCCTTTTTTTTAAGTTTGACACAACTTTAACTACTTAATAGTTATGAAAATAATAGTTGCCATTGTATCAACTGTGACCTTGCTGTTCACCGGGCTTTTTCTCTTTTTTATGCTGAATATCAATTCAACACAGGGAGCGTTCAACTATCCTGCCAGCAATATCTCCGAAACCAGCAAACAAGCCATCGCTGAAACCCTGAAAGCGTTTCAGGACGGCTACGAGTCGCGCGATGTCTCAAAAATAGGCGATTGCATAGCCCGAACCATCGACACCACATCGATTTTTATTCTGGGCACCAATCCCAACGAAATCTTCAAAGGTAAGAACGGAGCGCAGGCGCTGCTGTTTGGCGATTGGTCGTGGTGGGGCAGCGTGCGATATGACATCGGCCGCCTTTATGCCGACCAAATCACCGACAGTGTTGCATACGTGGCATTACCCGGAAATATTAGGCTTGATTTTGGAAATATGGTTTTCCCGCTGGAAGTCTCCGGCGTGATGGTGCAAAGCGGAAATGGACAGTGGAAATTCTCCAAAATGCAGTTCTTATATGGTTGGAACACCAATCATATAATTTTTGCCCGCATTGCAGCATACGGAACTCTGATTTGCTTGATAGCGCTGCTGGCACTCGTTGGCATTATGAAGTGGATAATGGCCTTGAAGAAGTGAAAATAACGGAGTATTAAAGAGCCTATTTGGAAGGCTGAAGTGTCTTCCGATAATGGCAGTTAATCACGTTCTCGCCTGTGCCGTGCCAATTGTGCATTCCGTTGCCCAGACACATTTTGAAGGCTTTGCAATCCTTGCAGATGCCTGTGCGCGCCCAGTTTCTGTTGCGAAATGGCTCAAAACGCCTGTTCCAAACCTCATAAAGATTGTCGGTGTAGATGCTGCCTTGCGAGAATCGGTCGCGGTCGATGTTGGGGCAGGCGCAGATGCGGCCGTCGATGAGCACTGATGCAATGTTGATTCCAGCACGGCAGAAATATGGCGCACTGCGCACAACTTGCTCATATCGACCTAAATAGCCCTCGCAACTGAACGTTACTGTCATCCGTCCGCCACGGCTGCGGTGCTCTTTGATGAACTCCATCAGGCGAACAAACTGGTTGTCAGTCAGATGCAACTCGGTATCGTTCAAGGCGCGGCCGATTGGAATGATGGTGAAAATCCGCCATTGACGCACTCCTGCCTCGCTAAGCAGATTGTAAATATCTTCCAACTCGTTGATATTCCGCTGATTGACGCACGTCACCACATCGAAATAGAGGCGCGGTTGGGTGGCGGCCAATTTTATTGCGTTCATGGCGCGGGTGAAACTTCCTGAGCGGCCGCGCATCCAGTCGTGCGACTGCTCAAGGCCGTCGAGACTGATAGTGAGGGCGCCCAGGCCTGCCCGCAGCAGTTCCTCTTGCTTTTCGGCGGTGTAGAAATAGCCGTTTGTCACCATTCCCCAGTGGCAGCCGCACGCACGGATTTGTCGTCCAGCCTCGGCAAGGTCGGAACGGAGGAGCGGCTCGCCGCCAGTCAGCACCACGGTGAAGTTCTTCGGAATCTCTTTTGCGGGGATGGTTTTCAGCGCACTGATGAAATCGTCAATGGTCATATCGCGCTCGCCTGCCGACTCTTTGCAGTCGCTTCCGCAATGGCGGCAGTGCAGGTTGCAGCGCGTGGTGCACTCCCAAAACAAGTAGTTCAGTTCGTGAACGTTTGTTTCAAGTTTTCGAAAGGCTCGAAACAGCAGATTGTTAATCATTTATGGTCGAGAGTGACTGTTATATTGGTGTTTTTCCAATTGCAATATTGGAAGCAGGTGTCTTTTGCCTGAAAATCGACACCTTTAAGAGGCTTGAAATATACTTCAACTTCATGGCCATCAATAATAGGCTCTTTGATGTAGGCCATTCCTGCATTGTTGGTTGTGTCGTAAAAAACTGCATTTTTCAATTTTGGGTCTGTCAACCGTACTTCAACATTTGGAATTCCTACTCCAGTGCTGTCGACAACATTAAGGGCTAAAGAATAGTCATCATCACATTCGTCTTCCATACAACCATAACAAGCCTGAAAAGTGAACAGCACTGTCGAAAACGAAAGACATTTAAGCAAATTATGAATCCATTTCATGATATAAGAATTTGAATTGATAAGGCAAAAATATAATTGAAAATCGAAAATCAATCATTTACGGTCGAGAGTGACGGTGAATGTTGAGTTACTCATCAATGAGTAATTGCTAACAACCGTATCTTTTGCCTGAAAATCAGAGCCATCAAGAGGATTGAAATCGAGTTTCAGTTTGGGGATTTCGTTATCGCTTGTAAGATGCCCTTTAATGAATGCCAGCCCCGACGGACCTGTGGTGTCGGCAAAGAATTTCTCGCCCCATCGGGCATGGCTTAGCACAACTTCAACATTCGGGATGCCATTGCCCTCGCTGTCAACAACTTGTATGGCAACATCGTAGCCATAGCCATAATCTTCCATTGTGCCGTAGCAAGCCTCAAAAGTGAACAGCACGGCCGAGAACGAGAAGCATTTCAGCAAATTATGAATCCATTTCATAGCGGTCATTCTTGAATAAGACTTACAAAGATAAACCGAAACCTAATTGGTTATATCAAAAATCCACTTCCACCGCTACGGTTTGTAACTTTTTTCCTTACATTAGCATTTGTGTATCAATTAAAACGGACGGTTATGAGAATTTCATCAACAAACAACAACGGAGCAGTCACACTTTACCTCGAAGGCCGATTCGACACCATGGCAACAGCGGAGGCTTCAAAAGAGATTGAACAGCAATTGAAGACGTGTGCGCCCGTCAAATCGCTGGTGTGCGACGCATCGAAACTGGAGTACATCTCAAGTTCGGGCTTGCGGGTTTTTCTGTCGCTGGCAAAGCAATATAAAGATTTCCGCGTAATTGAAGCATCGTCCGATGTCTATCAAGTATTTGAAATGACGGGCTTTACAAAGATAATGAACGTTGAGAAGGCAATGCGGCGCTTCAGTGTCGATGGCTGCCAGGTGATTGGTCGCGGCGGTGTGGGCGTGGTCTATCGCATTGATGATGATACGATTATCAAAGTTTTCCGCGAGGGCACGACTATCGACGAGGTGCAGACCGAAATCACAATGGCCAAAGAGTCGTTCGTTTTGGGAATGCCAACCGCCATCTCGTTCGACATCGTGCGTGTGGGCAGTCAGTATGGGCTTGTGTATGAATTGCTTAAGGCCGACACGCTGACCGCCTGCCTGAAGCGTGAGCCGCAGTGCGTCGATGAGTATGCAAGGCTCTACGCCAGTCTGTTCCGCCACTTGCACGAAATCAAGGTGCCAAAAGGCGGCAACATCCCGTCGAGCATCGAGCGCGAGGAGGAGGCCGTCCGCATCATCAGCCGCTATTTCGACGCGCCATCAACCGACCTTATGATGCGCATTGTTCAGGCAATCCCGCAGGGCGACCGACTTCTGCACTGCGACCTTCAGACCAAAAACGCGATGCTGCAGAACGGCGAACTGATGCTGATAGATATGGGCGAGGTTGGCTACGGGCATCCGATTATCGATTTGGGACATTCCTATTCGGCAATGGTGTCGCTCGTGGGCGATTACGAGCAGATTATCGGGCTGCCGCAACAGTTGGCTAACGATATATGGTTGAGGATGATACAATATTATTTCGAAGGTCAGAGCGCCGATTTTATCAAGCACCGCACCGAGCAGATTGCGGTGGTGGGTTGTCTGCGCAACTTCACGTGGCTCTCGTTGAGCAACTCGTTCCCCGACGAGGTGATTCGCCACTGTCAGGAGATATTTGCCGAGCGCGTCACCAAGCGCAAAGACTATATTCTCTCGGTTTGCGACACCTTTAAGGATTGGACGTTGGAATGAAATACCAAGGCGAGCCGCTTCGCATAGATTAATAACAACTTGATATATAGGTTTTTGTTTCTAGCCAAACGAATCCAAATCGATCCTAAAAAGTTTCGGTTTAGTTTGGGTAAGTTTGGTTAGATATTAATTTAGGATATAGAATGAGCACAAGATTCAGAGAATGGCGCAAGTCGCTGAAAACCAAATCAACACTAGCCATAATAATCACGGCCGCAGTGCTGATTGAGACCACGTCGGTGGTTCAGTACAAATTTGCCAGCGATGGAATCCGCGAGGAGGTGCAGCAGCGCGCCGAGAGCGAGTTGAAAGTTCGTAACCTGAAGATTAAGAACGTGATGAGCGCCGTTGAGGTGGCGGTGCAGAATATGGAGTGGATTGTTGAGTTGTGTCTCAATCAGCCCGACTCGATGTACGCTGTAACTCGTAAAATGCTAACTTGTAACGATATAATTGTTGGTAGCGCCGTGGCCTTCGAGCCGAACTACTATCCTAAAAAAGGCCGCCAATTTTCGCCATACTCTTACAAAACCGAAGACGGCACTATCCGCAGCAAGCAACTCGGCACCGACGATTATGAGTATCACGATATGGAGTGGTACGCCGTGCCAATGCGCAACAACCGTCCGCATTGGAGCGAGCCTTACTACGACGAGGGCGGCGGCGAGATGATGATGTCGACCTACTCAATGCCCATTCACGATGCCGAGGGCCGCACCGTTGGCATTTTCACCGCCGATGTGTCACTCGACTGGCTGGGCGAAGTTATCAACGCCAACCGAATCTATCCGTCGTCGGTGAATATGATGATTTCGCGCACTGGCCAGATGATGGCCTGCCCCGTTGAGAGCCTTGTGATGCGCACCAACATTATCGACCTGTCGGCAGGAATCAAAGACACTTCGGTCAAGAGCCTGAACCGCGATATGATGGCGGGCGGAAGCGGCTGTGCCACCGTCACCGACGACAACGGCGACCTGAACTACGTCTATTACGCCCCCGTCGATAACGGCACGGGATGGTCGATGGCCGTCATTTGTCGCGACCGCGAGATATACAATGGTCTTCGCCAAATTGCCTTCAACCTGTTTGTGATGATGATTATCGGCCTGATTCTTCTGGGCTTCATAATAGCGCGCACCATTCGCAGCCTTAACCGTCTGCAGGAGGTGAACGCCGAAAAAGAGCGCATTGGC
>JAEEPS010000122.1 GCA_016284875.1 Salinivirgaceae bacterium
CATTTATAGGTACGCGGCGCACGGGAGAATCCGTCGAGTGTCGACAGGCGCAGCGACGTGTCCATATCACGGTGCTTCCATACGTACCAACCCACCATTGGTATCAGTAAAAGCAACAGATACAGCAGGTTAGGATTGTTGAATGTTATATTTTCCATAGTCTACTCCGTTTTTTCGTTTTGTTCGACTTTGGCGTCGCCTTCGGGCGCATCTTCATCGTCGCGAAGTTGCTCCACAGGCTTGGTTGTCAGCACAAAATGCTCAACAAAGGCGAAACTTGCCTCGTTCTCGTTGGCCTCGGCCTGCGCTTTCGCGAATTTCACAAAATCGGCCCGCTCAAGCAGGTCTTGCAAGTTGCTGCGCAGGTCTTTGTCGATTTCGGGCACGTTCTTGGTCATCTGCATAATCTCGGCCGTGGTGCTCTCCATCGCCTGCACGCCGAATCGGCCGTTCAGATAGACGCGCACAATGTCGGTGAGCGACGAGTAGAACTCCTTCACCAGCCCGCGCTGCCAGAGTTTTTGCTCCTTGAGTTCGTCCAATTGGCGCAGAGCGATAACGTGCGCAGGCTCCTGCGGTTTGGGTTTGGCGAAAATCGGCTCGTTGCGCTTGCGTTTGACAAGTACATAGACCAAAAGCGCCACAATGGCAGCCACAAGCAGCGCCAGCATCGCCCATTTCACGTATGGCACCAGTTCGCTGATTTTGAACGGTGCCTCGGCCATCGGTTTCGGCGGGCAGATTGCGTTGGCGTTAGCCGTGTCGAGCGGCATTGTCATCACGCCGTAATACACTTGTTCTGAATAGATTGTGTCGGTGTTGCCGTTCGGGTCGAGAATGGCGAACGGCAGTTGGCGCACTGCGTACCAGCCGCTGTCGAAGTTGGTGACCACATATTTTTGGCTTATGCGGACAATGCCGTCGGCCAGCACAGAATCGACCGTTCCAGCCTCAACAATTTCGAGTCCGCGCGACACGGTGTCGGCCATAACGGGAAGCATCACCTTGTAACCATCAGGAAACGAAGCCTCTACACGGAAATTGGTTTGGTCGCCAATGAGCATCATCGACGTGTCGATTTTGGCCGAAACGCTCACTTGCGCGTGGGCTTCACCCATCGCCAGCATCATCGCCATTACCAATATTGTCAGATATTTAGACATTTTTGAATTGTGATTTTCGATTTTTGATTCTCGCACAGATAACACAGAACACACTGATTAACACTGATTTATATCTCTAACCGATTTTATCAGATTCAATCCGAACTATGTTCATCTGCCTTCATTGTTAATTGTTAATTATTAATTGTTTAATTGGTGTTTTGTTGTTATCGGGGGCGGACGCGATAAATCGCATCCCTACCAACACCTAACACCTAACACCATATTCTATACATTGACTAACTCCTAAATTCTAATTCCTAACTCCTAAATCTCACACGCTTCGGTGCTTGAACAGTCCGATAAGCGGCTTCACGTAGTCGTCGCCTGTGGCAATGGTTGCGAAATCGACACCGCTGCGCTTGAACGCCGACTCGACGTTGAGCGAGAGCGACGTCCACCAATGGCTGTAGGCCTCGCGCACGGCGCGGCTCGACGTGTCAACCCATTGCGTGGCTCCCGTTTCGGCATCGGTCATCTGCACCAGCCCAATCGACGGCATTTCGGTCTCGCGTTGGTCGTAAATGCGCAGAGCCACAAGGTCGTGCTTGCGGTTGGCAATGGTGAGCGCGTCGTTGAAACGCTCATCGATAAAGTCGGAAATGACGAACGCAATGCAGCGTTTCTTAATGGCGCTGGTCAGGTACTCCAAAGCCGCTGCCACATTGGTCTGGCGGCTCTGGGGCTCAAAGTTGAGCAGTTCCTGGATAATGCGCAGAATGTGCTTGCGGCCTTTCTGCGGCGGAATGAACTTCTCCACCTTGTCGCTGAACATTATTACGCCAATCTTATCGTTGTTTTTAATGGCCGAAAACGAGAGCACGGCGGCGATTTCGGTCATCAGGTCGAGTTTGTACTGGCTGCGTGTGCCGAAGTTTTTCGAACCGCTGACGTCAATCAGCAGCATCACGGTCAGTTCACGCTCCTCCTCAAAAACCTTGACAAACGGGTGGTTGAGCCGCGCCGTCACGTTCCAGTCAATGTCGCGAATGGCATCGCCGTAGTTGTACTCGCGCACCTCGCTGAATGTCATACCTTTACCTTTGAAGGCGCTGTGATACTCGCCCGCAAAAATCTGGTTCGACAGCCCGCGTGTCTTAATCTCAATGTGCCGTACCTTTTTTAATAATTCCGAAGTCTCCATAACTGAAGGACTGACTGATTAATTAATTGAAAGGGGAATGGTTAGAGTTTAGTTTAAAGTTTAAACGCTTCGCTGTTTAACGGGTTGAAATATTTACGTTTAAGTTTTCAGTTTTCGTTAAACATCAAATCTCTCACCTCTTACCTCTCACCTCTTACCTTTCTCAAGGTACCTCCACCTTGTTCAATATCTCGTTGATAATGTCTTCGGTTGTAATGTTTTCGGCTTCAGCCTGATACGTCAAACCGATACGGTGGCGCAGAACATCGTGGCAGACGGCGCGCACATCCTCGGGCACCACGTAGCCGCGGCGTTTAATGAACGCGTAGGCCTTTGCGGCTTTCGACAGGCTAATGCTGGCACGTGGCGAACCGCCAAAGCCAATCATCTCTTTCAGATATTCGAGTTTGTACTCGTCGGGATAACGTGTAGCGAACACAATATCAACAATATAACGCTCTATTTTCTCGTCCATATAGACGTCTTTCACAACCTCGCGTGCCTTGACAATCTCGTCGGTAGTGAGAATCTTATTGGCCTTCGGGAAGGTGCGTTGAATGTTCTGACGCACAATGAGTTGCTCTTCTTCCTTCTTCGGGTAGCCGATAATCACTTTGAGCATAAAACGGTCCATCTGCGCCTCGGGCAGCGGATAGGTTCCTTCTTGCTCAATGGGGTTTTGGGTGGCCATCACCAGGAACGGCTTTTCGAGTTGGAAAGTGGTGTCGCCAATGGTGACCTGCTTCTCCTGCATCGCCTCGAGCAGTGCGCTCTGAACCTTGGCGGGGGCACGGTTAATCTCGTCGGCCAGCACAAAGTTGGTGAAAATCGGGCCCTTCTTGACGCTGAACTCCTCGGTTTTGGGGCTGTAAATCATTGTTCCAATGACGTCGGCAGGCAGCAAATCGGGTGTGAACTGGATTCGGCTGAACCCTGCGTTGATTGTCTGCGCCAATGTGTTAATTGCCAATGTCTTGGCCAATCCTGGAAGGCCCTCAAGAAGAATGTGCCCATCGGACAGCAAGCCAATCAGCAGACATTCAGTCAAATGCTTCTGACCCACAATCACCTTGTTCATCTCCATAGTGATTAGGTCAACAAACGAACTCTCGCGCTGTATGCGGTCGTTAAGTTCTTTGATATCAACAATTTCGCTCATAATTATTGTTTTATATGTTTTCGGTTTCTTATTTTTTTTCAAGGTGTGTTCAAAAAATTGATTTTGAGAGATTTTTGAATTTGTTTCGAGCAGATTGACGGTTTACACGAAGGCGCGATGCGGGCATCGTAACTGAGTGGAAGTCGACAAGATGCCGAAAGAAATCAAAAAGCACCGAAAAGTTTTCAGAATTACCATAAAGTTTAACATTAAAACGGTGAATTTTTTGAACTCACCTTAACTCAACGGCGCAAATTTGATAAAACATTTGATAGGGCTGACACCTATTAACAAAAATTAACGGGGTTTAACGTTTTGTTAACGTTTGGGCGGACAAAGTTTTTCTGCTTTGGCCACATTGAAAGACTGCTGCAAAAATTGAATCGTAATTTTTACCATTTTTGCGCCCATGCGAAACACAGGAACCGATATGAACGCAAGCCAACATCCGAACAAATTCGAGCCGACGGCCAAAAGGCTATGGCGCGGCTTTTGCGTTTGCGCAACCATTGTTGCATTGTCGCAATCGGCAGCGGCCGCATTTCGCGACAGCGTTCCCGCCATCGACGACACGCCTTGCAAGTTTCGCCCGCAACAACTAATTGCTCCAGCGGCGCTCATCACGGTTGGCGCCATTGGTGTTTCTAACGACTGGTTTGTTGACATGAAGAACGACTGGCGCGACAATCTCTACGACTGGCGCGGCGACCACCGGTTCCACATCGACGACCATGTGCAGTATCTACCTATTGCATCGAACGTGGGGCTTGGGTTTGTGGGCGTTCCGGCTCGGCATCCGTTCCGCGAGCGGCTGGCGGTGTCGGCTACGGGCTATGTTGCAATGCAGACACTTGTGTCGGTCACCAAATTCTTTGTCAACGAGAAGCGCCCCGATTCCAACGCTCACAACTCTTTTCCGTCGGGACACACGGCCATGGCTTTTGTGGGTGCCGAAATGATTCGCAAGGAATATGGAAACGCTTGGGGTGCAGGTGCTTACGTATTTGCGAGCGGCATCGGATTCATGCGAATGTACAACGACCGCCACTGGCTAAATGACGTGATTGGCGGCGCCGGCTTCGGCATTCTGGCGGCCAACATCGCCTACTGGGCGCTTCCGCTTGAGCGCAAAATCCTGCATTGGGATACGGAATCAGCCGAAATGAGCATCCTCCCAGTTTATAACTCTAACGACCGCAGTTTCGGAATAACTTTCACAGCAGTATTTTAGTTGCGATTAAGAAAACAACCTGAATACAGGCTTTCTGCAAAATGCGCCATTTCGATGATAATCGGCCATAATATATAAGTAAGGTTTTGATTTAGGTAAACATCAAGGTTAATAGCCGGCAATTCTATTTATTATCAACAACATAATAGAACCTTATCGGATATTAACTTGCAATTTTGATGTATTTCTGCCCGTTTTGATTAAATCACACTCTATCGCATTTTTTTGTATGTTTGCATTGTATGAATGTGAAAGACATAGATATTATTCGTAATTATTTCAAAACCAAACCAATAGCAAAAGCGTGGATTTTTGGTTCATATTCACGTGGCGAAGAACGTGCCGACAGCGATGTTGACATTCTTGTCAGTTTGCAGGATGGTGCAAAAATGGGATTTGCCTTTGCTGGAATGATTTGCGATTTGGAAAACCTGCTTAACAAAAATGTTGACCTTGTGATAGATGGAACTTTGCTTCCGTTTGCTCAAGAATCGGTCAATAACGATAAAATTTTGATTTATGAGAGAATGATATAAAAACAATTAAAACATAACTGCCGATGATATAAAAAGATAGCAATGCACATATTATAATAGGGAAAAGCAAGTAACATTATCTGGTGTCTTTGAAGCCTGGACAGTTTTGAATACACAAACCAGAAATCAACAATGATGTTCAACGCCGTTTGGCGTGAACTTTATTCGTAATGATTGGTTTGTGTAGGTAGTCCAGGACCGAAAGACACCAAAAATGCGAAAAAAGTATCACGCTTTTTTTATGTGTGTATTCCGCATTGATACAGGCGTTTACGAAAAGCCTTACGAGTAGGGAACCAATAAAATATAAAAATGAAGAATGTTTTAAGATTCGGCTTGATAGCCATCGTGTTAGCTCAATTTGCAAGTTGTACATCCAACAACGCTATTGAATCAGAATTATTTTACAAATCATTTGGATTAAACAAAACCATACAATCGGTAAAAGTCACAACGTATGAAGCAAAAGCAAAATTTGACGAAGTGGTTAAAGGCAATCCGTTAACAGACTTGGAATCAGAAAATTATATAGCAACCTTTAACAACGATGAATTTGTAAAAGAAATGAACTACTTTGATAATGAAGATGAAGAAATTTATTCAAAGTACATTTACTCTTATGATGATAAACACCGTGTAATTGAATTAAAAGGGTATGATGCTGATGGAAAAATCACACATAAAAGGCATAATACTTATGGTGATGAAGAGTATACTATGGTTGATTTATTTTATTTTAATGAAAAAGAAAGCGAAAATAAGACTGTATACCAATTAGACGGTAATTATGAGAGGGAATGGAAATGTTATGCAGATGGGGAATTACAAAGTATGGGAAGAAACGAGTATAATTCTGGAAAAATATCAAAAAAAACAACGTTTGATAAAGATGGAAAAGTATCGAGGTATATCGAATACACATACAGCAAAAATTGTACACAAGTTCTAATGCATATGCACAAAAAGGCGATACAAAAATAAAAATTGAGTATAATGAAAAAGGATTAATAAGTCATACATTTAATGCAACAGCAAGAACAACAAACAATTGGTGGGTCAATGATGATAATACTGACATTTATTACGAATATGAATATGACAAAAAAGGTAATTGGATTAAACGAATATCATATTCAGACCCATCAAAACAACCAAAGGACATTATTGAAAGAGTTATAGTTTATTAAAAACACTAATTATACATTTAAGGTCGTCTTTAGAAAAAGACGACCTTTTTTGTTTATATCCGCGTAAATCAGTTACATACATATCAACTATGGACATAACGAATAATTATTCTGAAGATAAAATCCGCATAAAAATTATCTTTTAAGATAATAATATATTTAAATATATATTTTTGCACAAAAAAAATAACGATATGACAAAGGCAACAATACAATCGGTAACGCAAACAGAAACCGCAGGATTGTTCACCATTTGCTTTGAAGGTGATAGTTACACTGAATTTCAGAAGTTTATCATAAAAGGCAATGAAAGTGCAACACTAAAACCCGATTTGCAAAAAATCCTAACCGCTATACAACGGATGATGAATGCCGTCGGATTTCTGGAACGATATTTCCGCCCCGAAGGCAAAATGCGTGACAGAGTGGCTGCGTTGCCCATTGAAACAAGCAAGTTAAGGCTTTACTGCCTGCGTCTTTCCGACAGTGTACTAATTGTGGGAAATGGCGGACAAAAAACTTCTAAAACCTACAACGAAGATTCCGAACTTAATGGTTATGTTATTAATTTACAGAAACTTGATAACATTTTACGAGAAGCCGAGAAGAAAGGCTCGATAAGAATTGAAGAAACAACAATAGAAGGTGTTGACGATATAACTTTTGATTTATGAGACATTCGAAAGCCACCGAAATGCTTTTTGAGCAAGTAATTGACCAAACGCCAAAAGAAATAAAACAAGAAGTGGAATGGTCTTACGAGATTGCCGACAAGATTTACGATGCATTGCACCGTAAAGGTTTATCGCAAAAAGAGTTTGCCCGACTTGCAGGAACATCAGAAGCCGCTGTTTCAAAATGGATTGGCGGCGGACACAACTTCACGCTCGCAACGTTGGCAAAGATATCGGCGGTTTTGGGAGAATCAATGATTCAAATTGCATAGCAAAGATTCAATTATTGGGGATTGCTCTTTGAATTGAATATTTGAGCAAAAAACTAACCTTCTAAACTCTAACTTAAAACTTATAACTTCGATAACTTAAAACTTAAAATATGCTTCTAAAAGACTATTACACAATAACATCGCAAAGCACCGACAGTGAAAGCGGCGCAACGCTTTTCCGCATCAGGCTGAATGGCGGACACGA